>JBKPAK010000352.1:0-22888 GCA_046726415.1 Candidatus Methylomirabilota bacterium | reverse complement strand
AGATCGCATCTTCGCCGGCACGCCCGACGAGGACCGGCGCAAGATCACCGCGGACAACGCGGCGAAGCTCTTTCGCTTCTAGGCACGGCGTCCAGGCCGGGCCTCGTGGAAGAAGGACCCGCGATCAGGATCTCCGTCTTTCGTGGCTGGGCGCATTGAGCACCGCGATGGCTCGCGGCGCGTCGGCCGGGTGTAGACCATGGCCCGGATGCGTCCGAACGAGTCGGTTGCGC
Organism: Candidatus Methylomirabilota bacterium; assembly: GCA_046726415.1. Lineage (GTDB taxonomy): Bacteria > Methylomirabilota > Methylomirabilia > Rokubacteriales > CSP1-6 > CAVWFS01. Next base: position 22,655 of record JBKPAK010000352.1, on the reverse strand, counting down.
AGCTCACCCACGAGGGCGGATACGATCGCTACCAGGACCGCATCTCTTCGGTTAAAACTCCTCGCGCGGCGCGTTCGCCTTCCTGCTCTTCAAGATCTCCGGGTTTTAGTGAGACGGACCCGGGCGCGCGCTTCGCCGAGGCCTCCCAATCTCGCGCGAGGTCGGGCGGCCCCCGGCTTTAGTGAGACGGACCCGGACCGGCGCTTCGTCGGGCCTCCTAACCCCGCGCGAGGCCGAGCGGGCGCCTCGGCTGAGCCGAGCGTCGGGCGGTTTGGGGGGCCCGCGCGAGGCCCCCAATCTCACTACACGCGCAGACCGAGGGCGGCCTGTCGCTCCGCGGTTGGCACGCCGTCGTGGTCCCAGCCACGTAGACCGTAGTACTCGTCCAGCATGGCGTTCAGCTCGTCGGGCGGGCAGTGCATCCCGGCCGAGGGACCGTCGGGAATTGGCTCGTGCATGACTCGCCACGGCAACACGTCGTCCCGACGGCGTACGCCCTCGCGGACGTTGAAGAGTCGCTCGAGATTGATGATGCGCTCTCCCACCCGCTCCAGCTCCTCGGCCGTCACGTCCCATCCGGTCACGGCCGCGACCATGGTCGCGTAGGGCTCGCCGACGAACAGGCCGAAGCCGCGCTCCGACGTGAAGCGGCACATCACCAGGGAATCGCCGACCGCCGTGAAGTGCTGGCTCCGCACGGCGAAGGACGGTTTGTCCCTGGTGGAGCGCCGATCGAAGCCCGGCGCATACTGCGGCGTCGGCCGCGTGTCGTGGTGGCTGCCCCCGCGCGTGGCCGTGGCGTACCCAATGGCGAGTCCCTTGAGGGCGCGGGCCGAGTGCGCCGGCAGCTCCAGGCGCTTCACCGCGTAGACGAGCCTGGTCGCCTCGGGATGGACCGACTCGGCCAGCCTCCACGCACCTTCGGCCAGGCGATCGCCGAAGCCCTCACGACGCGCGGTCATCTCCACCAGTCTCAGCATGCCCCGCCAGTCCCCCCAGGCGAAGGGCATGCCGAGGTCCGACGCGGTGAGCCAGCCGCGCTCCACCGCCTCCGCCACGAAGGCGAGCGCTACCCCCATCGAGATGGTGTCGAGCCCGAGCGTGTCGCAGAGGTCGTTGGCCACGATCAGCGATTCTGGATGGGCGTTGCCCAGCATGGGACCCAGGGCGAAGATCGACTCGTACTCGGGCATCTTTGCTCGCGTGCCCGCGAACTCGCCTTCGCGGATGGCGTACTGCTTGCCACATGCGACCGGACACTTGAGGCAGGTGGTGTCGCGGTCGTGGTAGTGCTCCTTCATGTCTTCGCCGGAGACCAGACGCGCGTCGGCAAAGGTCTCCTGCCTGAGGTTGTAGGCCCCCAGCGCGCCCAAGGCATTGATGGGTCCCACGAGGAACGGCGTGCCGAAGGCCGCGAGCGCTTTCGTCCCCGTCTTGAGGGGCTCGCGCGTCTCCTCGACGAGCGCCTTCAGCCGGGCCGGATCGGCGACCTCGGTCTTGCGCGTCCCCTTCACCACGACGGCCTTGATGTTCTTGGCGCCCAGCACGGCGGCGATGCCGCCGCGGCCCGCCACGGCTTCGCGGTTCTTCCAGTAGTGCGTCAGGCACGCGAAGCGAACCCGGTGTTCGCCCGCGGGGCCGATGGCGATGACATCAGCCTCGCCACCCTCTGCGTCGAGCAGGGCCTGAACGGTCTCGCGCGTGGTCTTGCCCCACAGGCGCTCGGCCGCCTTGACCTCGACCCCCGTCTCGGTGACGCACAGGTACGATGGAGCTGGCGCGGCCCCGCCGATGCAGAGGGTGTCGAAGCCCGTGCGTTTGAAGGTCGCCGGCCATCGGCCGCCGAAGGTGGAATCGAAGAAGAGGTCGGTCAGCGGCGATTTGGCGGCCACGCAAGCGCGGCTGTTGCCAGGCACCGTCGTGTCGGTAATCGGTCCCACGCTGAACACGATGGCGTTCGCGGGATCGAAGGCGTCCGTGCGCGCCGGCACCCGCTCGTAGAGGATCCGCGCCGCCAGCCCGTTGCCGCCCAGAAAGGCACGCGCGGTGGATTCCTCGAGCGGCTCGCTCCACGACGCCCCGCGGCTCAGATCGACGAAGAGCTGCCGGCCTCCGTAGCCTCTCATAGGTGTCCTGGTCGATGCCCTCAGGGCCGCCCCAGGGCGGCCAGTCCCTGGCGCGCGGCGTCGGCCACATCCGCCGGGACGTCCGCCTGCGCCAGCACCTTGCGATAGACGATCGCCGCGGACTCGGGCTGCTTGAGCGCCACGAAGCTCTTGGCGGCACCGATCATCGATTGGCGACCGGCGGGCGATTCGGGAGCAAGATAGGCGGCCGTCATGTAGTACTCCACCGCGGCCTGATGGTTGCCGTCGCCCTCGTAGCTCCTGCCGAGGGCTTGGGCGACGTCCGCGGCCGTCGCCCCGTCAGACGTCTTCAGCCGAGGCTCCAGAACACCTCGCGCCTCGCCCCACTTCTTTTCGTCGAGGAGGAGACGAGCCTGATGAAGCACCGCCTCGCCGCCAGCACCGGCGACCGCTCCCGACTGCGCGGCGCGCGAGTATGCGTCGAGGGCGCCGGCGCGGTCGCCGGTCGCTTCGCGCGCCCGCGCGAGCACCACCAGCGCCCGCCCACCTTCGGCCGACGGCTGCTGGGCCACGATTGGTTCCAGCTCGCGCCGCGCTACGTCCGGTCGCCCGTTCTCCAGCTCGGCCTCGGCGAACAGCACGCGCGAACCCTCGACGAACGGACTCCGCGGATACTGCTGGCGAAGGAGCTGGTATGCCTCGGACACGACAGGCCAGGCCTTGGCCTGCGCAGCCGCCTCGACGATGCGCTCCAGCGCGTCGTCGGCCACGTCCGCATCCTTGAACTGCGCGACGAGCCGCTTGGCGGCAGCGAGAGCAGCCGGCCAGTCCTTCTCCTGGGCGGCCAACCCGGCAATGACGTACAGCAGGCGTGGTGCTCCCGGCCCCGACGGCGCGGCATCGAGGGCCTGCGTGGCGGTGTTCTTGAACCCGGCCGCGTTGCCCCGCTGAAGCGCCACGACGGCGAGCCCGTAGTCGGCGGCGGCCGCGACGGCAGCTTTCCCGCCGGCGCTGGCTTCCTTGAGCTCTCGCTCGGCATCGTCCCAGCGGCCTTGCCCGAGAGCCACCGAGCCCAGGCCGAGGGCCGGGAGAGCGTCCATGCCCTCTTTCCGGGCGGCCATGAACTCACGCGCGGCATCGGCTGGACGCCCCGCGCTGAGCTGCACCGCGCCGAGCGCGGCGCGCGCGCGCCCGACCAAGGGCGGAAACGGCGAGCGCGCCAGCCAGTCCGAGATCTCCCGCTGGGCCGCGGGGAGATTGCCGGTACGGGCCAGCAGGATGCCTCGGTTGAGGCGCGCAAATTGCGTGCGGGGGTTCGCCGGGTACTCATTGATAACGAGGTCGAGCGCGCGCCGCGCCGCTTCGACGTCACCCGACCTGAGGGCAAGCTCGGAGGCGAGGACGAGCGCATCGGGCCGGCGCGGGTCGGACGGATACGCCGCCGCGAAGTCGGTGAAGCGCCGCTGGGCCTCGCTCCGTTCGCCGCGTCGGAGCGCCGCCCAGGCTGCCGCGAAGCGCAGGAGGGACACCTGAGGGTGCTGCGGCATCTCGGACAGCAGCCGGCTGTACGCGGCGTCCGCCGCCGTGTAGTCTCCTGCCGCATAGGCCGCTTCGGCCTGCAGAAGCAGGGCGGCCTGGCGAAGATCGGGCGAGGTCGCCGATCCGGCCACCTCCGCACTATCCTTGGCCGCCTGGGCGAACTCCCGGAACTCGAAGTTGGCCTGCGCGAGCCTGAAGGTGGCGTAGTGTGCCGTCTCGCGACCAGGCGCTGCCGTCCGCGCCAGATCATACTGCGTGCGCGCGTCGTCGATGTTGCCGGCGAGCCGCGCGGTCTCGCCCTTCAACAGCAGGACCCACGCGCGGGTGTGTGCGTCGAGATTCGCCGCCAGCAGTTCCTGGGCGAGAGCCTCCGCATCGGCGGGCCGTTTGGCCCCGACCACGGCGTCCAGTAGCTTGAGCTGCACCGCCGTGGCCAGTCTCGAGCGCCGGCGCGCCAGCTCCTGAGCCGCACTCCGCGCGCCATCGAGATCGCCGGATCCAAGCAGCGCGAGGGCCAGGCCCGCTTGCTTCCAGTCGCGCTCATCCGACGCGTTGGGATCGCCGGGAAACCGCAGTGCCTCGCGGAAGCGGGCAGCCGCGTCCGCGTATTTGCCGGCCGCCAACAGCGCCCAGCCGCGCCGGAGCGTCCCCGTCTCCAGAAATGGATGAGGACCGGGCGCGGCGAACCGGCCGAGCTCGGCGGCCGCCCGGTCGTACTTCTTGACCCGGAACAGCGTTTCTCCGCTCCAGAAAGCCGCATCGCGCAGGAGCATAGGAGGCAGGCGTTGGGCGGTCGTCTCGCTCCACGCGCGCTCGGCCTCTTCATAACGCCCGAGGGCGTAGAGGGAAAGGGCCTGCCCGAAGCGCCCATAGGCGTCGAGCGGATAGGCCGGCCGCGCCGCGAGCAGGCGCGCAAAGGTCTCCCGGGCGCGCGCGAAGTCGCCGAGGCGGAGCGCCGTCCATCCACTGGCCGCGAGGGCCCAGTGGTCGAGGCCGTCGTTGGCGGGGGCTTGCGCCACCCGAGCGAAGGCGCGATCGGCAAGCTCGACCCTGTCCAGCTTCCAGTAGCTTTCGCCGAGCCAGTATCGAGCGGTGCGGGCGACGTCTTGACGGTCACCCGCCAGCCGCACGGCCTGCTCGAATGCGCGGGCGGCCTCGTCGTAGCGGCCCTCGTGATAGCGCGCGATCCCGCACTGGAGCGATTCGGAGCCTACGCCCAGCCACGTCCCGGCACACGCAAACGCCCGAGCGGGTGGCAGAGGGGCGATCGGCTTGTCGGCTGGAAGGACGAGCCGGGCCGGCGGGAGCACCGGCAACTCCTCTGGAGCGCCCGGGAGCTTCACGTCAGGGATGGGAACGGGCGGCTTGTCGAGCGGCGCCTCCACGAACTCGAGGAGCCCGAGTAGATCCGGCGGGGGCGCAGTCAGCGGAAGTACGGGCGGCGAGGCGGCTGCCGAAGACCCTGACCACGCAGAAACGAGAATCCCGACCATGGCCAGGGCCAGGAAGCGGAAACGGCGCCGGATCATTGCCGACCTCCCGACTTGGTGGTGGAGTCCGACTTGGTCGGCGGCTTGGCGCCCGACTTCGTTTCGGACTTCGTTTCGGACTTTGTCTCGGACTTGGCGGGCGGCGACTTCTGCGGGGCGCCACCGATGCGCGCCTTGACCTCGGCCACTCGCGTGCGCGCCCAGGTGCGCAGGGTGGCGTCGGGACTCCGCTCGGCCACCGCCTCGTAGGCCGTGAGCGCCGGCCGCCAGGCCTCCTGGGCCTCATGCGCCAAACCCGAGCCGGCGAGCGCGCGATATCGGACTTTCGGATCGACGCCGTCGGTGCCCGACACCGCTCCGAACGCCTTGAGCGCCTCGGGATATCGTTTGAGCTTCAGCTCCGACTCTCCGGCCAGGAGAAGGGCTTCGCTCCGAAGGCTTTCGTCGGCAGAAGCCGCCCGCGCGAGCGCCGCCGCGTCCTTCCACTCGTTGCGCTGGAAAGCGCGGGTGGCGAGATCGAAGGCCGCCTGGCGCGAGAGCCGATGCTCCGGAAACGTCGCCCGCAGCTTGCGCCAGGCGGCTTCCTGGTCTGCCGTTCGTCCGGCGAGCCCGGCGAGATTCGCCGCCTCGGCAAATGCCTCGGGGCTGGGTGGCTGGGTCGCCATGAGCGACTTGTATTGGGCGAGCGTGTCCTCGCGGGTGCCAGAGCGAGCCTGTGTCTCGCCAATGGCCTTGCGCGCTGCCGCGGCCTGGGGATGCGACGGATGGGCGGCGAGGAATGCGCGCAGATCGCTAACTCCCGTCTTGGTGTCACCGGCCTGAATGCGGGACCAGCCCAGCAAGTAGCTCGCGTCCGCCACCAGCTTGCCGTCCGGATACTTCGAGGCGTAGTCGCTTAGAAGCGCCACCGCCTCGGAATAGCGCTTGAGATCGGCCAGCGCCCGGGCCTGGTAATAGATCGCCGAGGGGACCAGCGGGTGCTGCGGCCACGCCTTCAGGAACTCGGCGAGCTCGTCGGCGGCCTGCGCCCGCCGTCCGAGCTCGAGATCCGCGAACGCCATTCCGTAGAGGGCGTCGGCGGCCAGGGGCGAGGCCGCGTTGGTCCGCAGAAGGTCGTCGTAGGCGGCGCGCGCGTCGGGATACCGTTTGAGCCGGAAGAGCGCCTCGCCCTCCCAGAATCGGGCCTCGATGCGCCACGGTGGAGCCGGGTCGAATGTTTGCGCGCGGCGGAACAGGCCGAGCGCGCTCTCGGTCTCACCCAATGCCAGGCGCGTTTTGCCCAGGAGGAAGGTGGCTTCGGCCAGTCGTGGATCGGTCGGATAGTCCGCGACGAACCGTCCGAGGACGTTGCGCGCCAGCGGGTAGAGTCCGTCGGCGAAGGCGCGTTGACCGACGAGCCAGAGGCGGTCGGGTTCGTCCAGGGCGGCGGCCGGAATGGCCGAGATCAGCACGAGCGCGACGGGGCCGAGCAGATCCCGCAAACAGCGCTTCATGTCGATCATCTTACCGTGAAGCATTGCGAGCCGCAGGATGTCGCGGGGCTGGGGCCCCGCCATTCGAGGCGAGCTTACTGAAGGTGGCCCGCCATACGGTATGTTACCGTCGATGGGTGCGCCTCTGTGCCTTCGACCTCGATCACACGCTCGTCCGTTCGCCCCTCGACCTCGCGGCGATGGCCTTCGACATGCGCGGCTGCCTCGAGGCGCGCTACCAGCCCTTGCCGGCGAGGCCCGACCGCTACCGGGTCGGAGAGCTGATTGCCCTCTGCCAGCGTGAGGCTCCGGTCCTCGAAAACGAGCTGTGGTCCATCGCTCTGGATCACGAGTGGCGGGCGCTCAGCGCGGCGACCCTCGAGCCGGGGGCGCTCGAGGCCGTGCGGGGAGCACGGGCCGCTGGCTTCCGGACAGCGCTCTGGACGAACAACGCGCGAGAGATCAGCGCGCAGGCCCTCGGCCGCTTCGGCCTCGACCAGGTGCTGGACGTCGTGGTGACACGGGATGACATGCGGCAGCTCAAGCCGGATCCGGATGGCTGGCGCGTGATCGCCGAGCGGATCGCCGCGCTCACGGTGTCCGGCCACGCGCGCAATGGGGCGCCGCACGCCTTCGTGGTCGGCGATTCCTGGGTGGACGGCGTGGCGGCCAGCGCCGCCGGCGTGCCGTTCATCGCCTACCAGAGCAACGCCGCGGACCTGGAGCGCTGGCACGTGGCGCCCGTCGCCCACCTCGCACATCTCGGCGATCTCCCTGCGCTCCTGGCCACCCTGCCCGAGCCGGACTAGCCGTGGATCTCTTCGGCGAGGCGGCCCCAACGAGGCGGCCTCCGCCGCGCGCCCGCGAGAGCCCGGGCACCCCCCGAGGCACCACTCCCCTCGCCGATCGGATGCGCCCGCGCTCGCTGGACGAGGTGGTGGGCCAGGAGCATCTGCTCGGCCCGGGCCGGGTGCTGAGGGTCGCCGTGGAGACCGGCCAGTTGCACTCGATGATCCTCTGGGGCCCGCCGGGCTCGGGGAAGACCACGCTCGCCTCTCTGATGGCCTCGGTGGCGGGGGCTCGCTTCGTGGCCTTCTCCGCGGTGCTCTCGGGCGTGAAGGAGATCCGCGAGGTCGTCGCCGAGGCTGAGGCCGAGCGGCGCCGCCGAGAGATCCAGACGATTCTCTTCGTCGACGAGATCCATCGCTTCAACCGCTCGCAGCAGGACGCCTTCTTGCCCCACGTCGAGAAGGGGACCGTCATCCTCATCGGCGCCACTACGGAGAACCCGTCTTTCGAGGTCAATGCGGCCCTGCTCTCGCGCTGCCGCGTGTACGTGCTCCGTGGGCTCACGGACGATCAGCTCACCGTCATTCTCGAGCGGGCTCTGACCGATCGCGAGCGGGGCCTGGGTAGTCTCGGCGTCGAGGTCACGGACGAGGCGCGCGCGCTCATCGCGCGTCTGGCGAACGCCGACGCCCGCGCGGCCCTGACGATCCTCGACCTCGCGGCACGCCTGACCTCCGAGAGCGAGGGTCGGCGCCGGGTGACCGACGCCAGCATCATGGAGGCTGCCCAGCGGAAGACCCTGCTCTACGACAAGGCCGGCGAGGAGCATTACAACCTCATCTCCGCGCTCCACAAATCCTTGCGCGACTCCGACCCCGACGGTGCCCTCTACTGGATGACGCGCATGCTGGAGTCAGGCGAAGAGCCGCTCTACGTGGCCCGCCGGCTCGTGCGCTTCGCGTCCGAGGACGTGGGCAACGCCGACCCCGGAGCACTCAGCCTGACGCTTGCGGCCAAGGATGCCTACGACTTCCTCGGATCGCCCGAGGGCGAGCTCGCTCTCGCCCAGGCCACCCTCTATCTGGCTCTGGCGCCGAAGTCGAACGCCGCCTATGTGGCCTTCAACGAAGTGAAGGGCGACATCCAGGACCGTCCGTCGGAGCCGGTGCCGCTCCATCTCCGCAATGCCCCCACCAAGTTGATGCAGGAGCTAGGCTACGGGGCCGGCTACCAGTATGCTCACGACGCACCCGACGCCATCGTGGGCCAGGAGCATCTGCCGGAATCGCTCCGGGGACGCCTCTACTATCGCCCGGTCGACCGAGGGCTCGAGGCCGAGCTATCGCGTCGACTGGAAGCCTGGCGCGTGCGAAGGAGCCAGCGAAAAGCGCGGGATCCCTGACGCATCTCGCGGGATGCGAGAAGCTGCCTGCTAGAATACGGGCGATGTCTGCGCGCCGGGTCGGCGTCATCTTCGGCGGTCGCTCGGGTGAGCACGAGGTATCCCTCGCCTCCGCGGCCTCGGTCATGGGCGCCCTCGACCGATTGGGACACGCCGTCGTCCCCATCGGCATCGCGCGCGACGGGCGGTGGGTGGTGGGCGGCGACGCCCTGGGCGCCCTCGCCGCCGAAGCGCGCGTAGCTCTTCCGAGCGGTGATCCCACCGGCTCCGTGAAGAAGGCCCTGGCCAAGCGCGCCGAAGCGCGGAGCGCGCCGTCCACCGCCCTCGTCCGCCACGAGCCGGCCGGTGGCCTGCCGCCTGAGCTGCGCCACGGACTCGACGCCGTGGTGATCATGCTGCATGGTCCTTACGGCGAGGACGGAACGGTCCAGGGCCTGCTCGAGCTGGCCGATCTCCCGTACGTCGGGGCCGGCGTCCTAGCGTCGGCTGTGGGCATGGACAAGGCAACGATGAAAGCGCTCTTCATCGCCCATGGGCTCCCCGTCGTGGAGCATCTCGTCATCCTGCGAAGCGAATGGCGGCACTCACCCGCGCGTATTGGCCAGCGCATCGCCGAGACACTCGGTTTCCCTTGCTTCACAAAACCGTCTAATCTCGGCTCGAGCGTGGGCATACGCAAGGTGGCTGACGCCGACGGGCTGCCCGCCGCCATGGACGAGGCAGCTCGCCACGACCGCAAGATCGTGGTCGAGCGCGCCGCGCGAGGCCGCGAGGTGGAAGTCAGCGTCCTCGGCAACGACCGGCCCGTGGCCTCGTTGCCCGGCGAGATCCGCTACGACAGCGACTGGTACGACTACACGACCAAGTATGTGGAAGGTCAGGCGCGCGTCGTCGTTCCGGCGCCAATCTCGCCGGCGCTCACCACCCGCATCCAAGAGCTCGCGGTAACCGCCTTCCGCGCCATCGACTGCGCGGGCATGGCCCGCGTGGACTTCTTTCTCGAGGGCGAGCGGCCGCTCGTCAACGAGATCAACACGATTCCCGGCTTCACGTCGACGAGCGCCTATGCGCGCCTGTGGGAAGCCAGCGGCCTCCCCTACGACGCCCTCGTCGAGCGGCTCCTCGACCTGGCCCTCGAGCGGCACCGGGAGAAGGGAGCCGGGTCCGCGCCGGCGTGATGGGAGGCCCCGTCGTCATCGCCGGCGGGGGAACCGGAGGCCACACGAGTCCCGGGCTGGCCGTCGCCGCCGTGCTCCGCGAGCGAGCCATTGCGTGTGCGTGGATTGGAAGCCAGCGGGGCATCGAGGCCAGTCGCGTCCCCCGGCAGGGCATTCCGTTTCACGCCATCTCGACCGGCAAGCTGCGGCGGTACTGGGACTGGCACAACGTGAGCGATCTCGCGGTGAATGTCCCCGCTGGCATCGTCCAGGCCCGTCGTCTCCTGTTCCGCCTCCGACCAGCGGTGGTGCTCGGCACGGGCGGCTTCGTCGCGCTACCGGTGGTCGTGGCCGCCGCCACCGCGCGCATCCCGGTCGTCGTCCACGAGCAGACCAGCGTCCCCGGTCTCGCCAATCGCATCGCCGCCCGCTTAGCCCAGCGGATCGCCGTGAGCTGGGAGGCGACCCTGTCGCGCTTCCCGCGCGACAGGGTCGTGCTGACCGGCAACCCGCTCCGGCCCGAGCTGCGCGCGGGCAAGCGCGACGCCGCCATCGCCCGGTTCGGACTCGATCCGGCCGTTCCGATGATCTACATCACTGGGGGCGCTCAGGGCGCTTGGCGGATCAATCGCACGGTGGGCGAGGCGCTGGAAGATCTGCTGGCGCTGACGCAGGTGATTCACCAGTGTGGGGACAATCCCACCACGGGCGATCGTCGCTGGCTGGACGAGCGGCGAGCGCACTTGCCCGCCGCGCTCGCGCGCCGTTACACCGTCGCCCCCTACGTGGACACGGAACTGGCCGACGTTTACGCGGCGGCGACCTTGGTCGTCACGCGCGCCGGAGCGGGCACCCTCAACGAGTGCTGCCAGCTCGGGCTGCCCGCGCTGTACATCCCGCTTCCCGGCACCAGCGGCGACGAGCAGACCGCCAATGCGCGCATGGTGGAACGGGAGGGAGGCGCCGTAGTCCTCCCGCAGCCATCGCTCACGCCCGCCTCGCTCACCACGGCCATCGGGGAACTCCTCGGCGAGCCGGGCCGCCTCAAGGAGATGGGCGATCGGGCTCGGGCCCTGACCGTGCCGAACGCCGCCGAGCGCCTGGCCGACGTCGTCCTCGACGTCCGACGACGTTGATGAGGTCGAAGCGAAGCGGACACGGATCACAGCGCGGAACGGCGCGGCAGTACACCTTGCCCACCGCCACGAGGAGCGCGCGATACTCGCCGAAGAGGACGGGATCCGAGGGCAGGTGCGATTCCATGAAGGCTCGCATCGCCTCGTACGGCGCGCGGGGAGGGGTGAGCTGATGGCGACTCAGCACGCGCCTCGTGTGCTCGTCGACCGCGAACACCGGACGATGGGCCGCATAGAGCAGGATGACGTCCGCCGTCTCCCGCCCGATGCCCGCCACCCCGAGCAGGTTCTTTCGAAGGGACGAGAGCGGCGCCCGCCGCATGCCGTGGAAGCGGCCGCCGAAGCGCTCGAGCAGCCAGCGCGTGAAGGCGCGCACCGGGCGGGCCGTTACCCGGGACGCCCCGGCCGCCTGCACGGCGTCGGCGACGTCGCGCGCGGTGGCCGCGGCCAGCTTGGCCGGATTCAACAGACCGCGGGAGCGCAATTCGCGAACGGCGCGTGCCGCGTCTGGCCAGGCCGTGAGCCGGACGAGGACGGCCCCGACCGCGATCTCGAACGACGTCCTGTGGAGCCACCAGTGCTGCGCCCCGAAGCGCCGCTCGAGAGCGACGTAGAGCCGGAGCAGCCGCGCCTTGGCGTAATCTCGCGGCGGCCCGGGCATCCTCCGCCATCCCGCGAGAAGCGGACGCCCTGATTCGATGCTCGGGCTCATCCTCCTGCTCCAGAGTCTCGTTGTCGCGGTGAGCGGTCCCCCGACATCACCAGAGTATCTCCCGCTCCGCGTGGCCGAAGCCGAGGGCTACTTTGCGCGGGAGGGGCTGAGCATCGCCCTGCGCACGACTCGGGCCGAAGTGGGCGCGGCCGAGGCCCTTGCTCAGGGCCAAGCGGACCTGGCCGCCACTTCGCTCGAGGCATTGCTGCGCTTCGGGAGTCGGCCCACGGCGCCCATCGCCAAGCTCGTCTTCGGTCTGACCGCCGCGCCCCCGGTGGTCTTGCTCGTCGCGTCTGCCGCGGGCGCGTCCGGGTCGCTACCGAAGCTGGGCGGCCTCAAGGTCGGCCTCGCCGCGCCCGGGGCGCCGGAACACACCTGGCTCCTCGGCATCCTCGACGCGGCCAACATCAGGGCGGGTCAGGTCCAGCTCGTGAGCCTGGGCTCGCGGCGGATCGAAGCCGCGCTCGAAGGTGGAGACGTTCAGGCGGGCATGGTCGCCGACCCGGTCGCCACCCGCATGCTGGCCGGCGGCCGAGTGTCCTCCTTCGCCGACCTTCGCTCGCCGGCCGGAGTGAGCCGCGTCCTCGGTGGGCCGACCGTCAACGCCGCCGTGTTCGCCGGCAACGATCGTCGCGTGAGCGACCGTGATCTGTCCGGCTTCAGCCGCGCCCTCCTGGCCGCCGAAGAGAGGATCCGCCGCGCGTCGGTGGCCGAGCTGGCGCAGCGCCTGCCGTCTCAGGTTGTCGGCTTGCCCGAGGAATTCGAGACGCGGCTGGCGGCAATGCGCGAAAGCTACCTTCCCGGCGGAGGCGTGAAGCCCGATCAGCTTCGCCGCACCATCGAGTTGATTCGGGCTCACCAACCGCTCCCCGCCTCGCTCAAGCTCCCGCGCCCCGAGGACATGCTTCGCCTGGAGCCGCTGCGCCGCGCCCTCGCGACAGTCCACTGAGCCTCTCGCGCGCCTCTGGGAATCCGAAGCTCGCCAGGAGGCGGCGGACGGCGGGCAGAGGGAAGCCGACCACGTTGGTGTACGAGCCGAGCAGGGCCGCCACCAGACGACCACCGAGGCCCTGAATCGCGTAGGCCCCGGCCTTGTCGTAGGGCTCGCCGCTCGCCACGTAGGCGTCGATCTCCTCTGCCCGCAACTCTCGCATGAAGACCTGGCTGACGGCGGCCTCTGATTGCTCGCGCCGGCTCTCCCCCTCTACCACCGCCACGCCCGTGATCACGCGATGCGGGCGGCCCGAGAGGCGACGCAGCATGTCGTGCGCGTCCTCCGCGCCCGATGGCTTGCCCAGGGCGATACCATCCACGACGACCAGGGTGTCGGCGGCCAGCACGATCCCGCTGCGGGCCCGCGCCGCCACCGCCCGGGCCTTGCGGAGGGCCAGCGCGGCGGCCGCCGTCGCAGAGGGCGCCTCCTCGAGGGTCTCGTCGACGCCGCTGGGGAGGACATCGAAGTCGGGACAGACGAAGCGGAGCAGCTCGCGGCGCCTCGGCGAGGCCGAGGCCAGGATCACCCGGCCGGCCACGCCCCCGCGCCCGCGCGGGATCACACCACGATCAGCGGATGGGCGTCGGTGATGACGCGGCGCTGCTCGTCGATCGCCCGGCGGATGAACTTGGGAAGGTGGAAGGCGTGCTGATGCGTCTGCCCGTCCCAGTACGCCAGCGGCCCCTTCACGCGGTCGGCGATGCGGCGGTCAACCTCGTTCACGCTGAGCGCGCGGGGCTCGCTCCGCCCGGCCGCGATGAACCCCCAGGGGATCCCGAAACACGAGATGAATGTCTGGTAACCGGCCACCACGGGGAAGACCTCGCGCAGGGTGCGGTGGATGCTGGTGAAGAAGTCCAGCTCACCGACCTTCGTCATCCCCGCCTGCATGGTCATGGCCCCGCTCGGGGTGAGGCGATCCCGCACGAGTTGATAGAACTCGCGCGTGAAGAGCAGGCAGGCCGGCCCTTCCTCCAGCGGCTCGACGAGGTCGACGACGATGAGATCGAAGCGGTCGGGCGTCCGCTCGAGGTAGCCGCGCGCGTCCTCGGCGCGAAACTCCGTGCGCGGATCCTCGAAGGCGCCCTGGTGCATCTCGGGCAGATGGCGCTTGCAGAGCTCCACCACCTCCGCGTCGATGTCCACCATGACCACGCGCCGGATCGACGGATAGCGAAGGATCTCGCGCACGGTGGCCCCTTCCCCTCCCCCGATGACGAGGGCGCTCGACGGCGGCGCGTCGAGCATCAGGAGTCCGGGATGGACGAGCGCCTCGTGGTAGATGAACTCGTCGGCCTGGCTCGACTGCATGCGCCCGTCCAGGACGAGCACCTTGCCGTAGGCGGCCGTCTCCATGATCTCCACGTGCTGGAATTTGGTCTGGACCTCCACGATCGTCCGCACGATGGCGTGCATGTGTCCCTCGACGGGAGTGGTGGTCTCAAAGAACCACTTGTACGATTTCGGGTTGAGCATCAGGCGCCGGGGATGAGGTCTCCCCTCACCTGACGGCGAGAGGAGTCTTGTTGGAGGCGGGCGCGGGCACGTTCAGGAACAGCCCGCGCTGCAATTCGACCACCGAGGTTCGCTCGGCGCCGAACCGTTCGACCAGGTAGTTGGCGGCCGTCTCGGGCTTGAGCGCCTCGCCGCAGGAGAAGATATCGACGGCGGCGTAACGGTGCTCCGGCCACGTGTGGATCGAAAGGTGGGATTCGGCGATGACCACCACGCCGCTGATCCCGAAGGGGTTGAACTCGTGAAACACGACATCGACGATCGTGGCGTGGGCGCGCTTGGCGGCTTCGACGAGGGTGCGCTTCACGATCTCCAGGTTGTTGATGGCGTCGAAGTCGCAGTCGAACAACTCGAGCAGCAGGTGCCTTCCCAGCGCGTTCAATCCATTTGCCCTCCTCGTTCCGGCCATCTACCGCACGTCTCCTGCGACGTTTCCCGTCGCGGTTGGCTTCATCGAAAAATTGGCTCTCGCCGCGAAACTCCTGCCACTGTAGGGTCGGGGGTAGGGGATTGCAAGGGAAAAACGTGCCATGGCGCGTACTTTTCGCTTGCATTCCCGGCGACGCCCGGTAGAGTGACACCGCCTTTGCTCCGAGATTGGAGGTTGAGAAGGAGAAGCGGATGACGAAGCGGATCACCTTGGCGGCAGCCACTGCCGGACACGCGGAGGGCGGAAGCAGCCTCAACGCGTTCGACAACGCGCTGCTGGCGGCGGGCATCGGCAACATCAATCTCATCAAGGTTTCGAGCATCCTTCCTCCCGATGTTGCGGTGGTCGAACTGCCCAAGATCCGGCCCGGTGCCTTGATCCCTACGGCCTACGCCACGATCACCAGTGAGACGCCTGGCGACCGGCTGGCCGCCGCCGTTGGCTATGCCCTTCCCGACGATCCCGCCAAGAACGGCGTCATCATGGAGTTCCATGGCGTCGCAACCTTGGCGGAAGCCGAGCGCGCCATCGACGCCATGCTGGAAGAAGCCTTCCGGGTGCGCGGCGAGCTCATCCGCGAGAAGAAGATCGTCGCCGCCGAGCACCAGGTGGAGCAGATCGGCTGTGCGCTGGCCGCCATCACCCTCCTCGACGAGGAGGATCTGCTCTAGCGCTCCAGCGGCGCCATGCGGCCGGCAGACCCGCGCTTCATCGCCTGTCACCACCCCCTCTCCCAGGCGGCCATCGCGTTGTACGGCGTGCCCTTCGAGGGTCGCGTGAATCTCAGGAAAGGCGCGGAGAGCGGCCCGCGCGACCTGCGCATCGCCTCCGATTCCATCGAGACTTACTCGCCCGTCCTGCGCCTCGACCTCGAGGACCTGCCGCTGACCGACCTCGGCGACTGCGAGCTGCCGAGCGGGTCGACTCCGCGCGAGCAACTCGACGCCGCGAAGGCCGAGATTACCGGCTGGTGGCGGCCGGACCTGCTCCCCTTCATGCTAGGGGGCGACCATACCGCCACCGTGCCCGTGGTCGAAGCCCTGGTCCCGCACTTCCCGGAACTGCGCGTGCTCCAGCTCGATGCCCACCCCGACCTGCGCGAGTCGTTCCTGGGGGAGCGCTACAACTACGCGTCGGCCATGGCGCGCGTCATGGACGTGGTCGCGCCCGAGCGGGTCTACCAGGTTGGCATTCGGACGGGCGCGCGCGAGGAGTACGCGAGGCGGCGGCCCCGCTTCTTCCCGGCCTTTGAGATCCCGCCGGTCGAGGCCGTGCGCGGCGTGCTCGACGAGCTGAGCGGCCATCCGCTGTACGTGACGATCGACATCGACGTCCTCGACCCCTCGGAGGCGCCCGGCACTGGCTCGCCCGAGCCGTGCGGGATCCGGGTCAGCGAGCTGATCGAGATTGTTCGGCTTCTGGGCGCCTGTCGGGTGATCGGCGGCGACCTCGTCGAGGTGACCCACGCCTGGGACCCGACCGGCCGCACGGGCATCGCCGCGTCGTGGGTGATCCGGGAGTCGCTGCTCGCCTGGTGGGGATCGCTGGCGGGCCCGACGATCCGCGAGGTGAGGGTCGAGGAATTCCGGAGAGGCTGATGGAATACCGCCGGGCGCGCGAGTATGGCAGGCCGCGTCTCTACGAGATCGCCTTCGACCTCAATCGCAAGGCCGAGGTGGACTTCCTCGTCCACTGCTTCGAGACGTATGCGCGGCGTCCGGTGCGCCGAGTGCTCGACATCGCCTGCGGCACCGGGCCCCACCTGATGAGGCTGGCCGCCCGCGGCTACCAGATGAGCGGCCTCGACCTCTCCCCCAAGAACATCGAGTTCCTGGGCGAGCGGTTGGCCGCCAAAGGTCACCGGGCGGATCTCAAGGTGGCCGACATGACGGCCTTCCGCGTGCGCCAGCCAGTCGACGCGGCGATCTGCATGCAGGATTCGCAGGGACATCTGCTCACCAACGCGGCGCTGCTCAGCCACCTGCGCGCCGTCGCCGCCAACCTCCGTCCCGGCGGGCTCTATGTGTTCGACCGCTATATGGCCTCCTCCTGGACGAACCCGGCGCGGAGTTGGTCGTGGTCGAAGCGGCGTGGACGACTCATCGTCCGGGCCGCCTTTTCGGCGCTGCACGACCTCGATCCGGTGGCGCAGGTGTTCCGGGAGCGGATAACGTTGGAGGCCGTCGAGAACGGCACCCGGCGCGTCTACCGGCAGACCCACACCTCGCGCATGGTCTTCCCTCAAGAGCTGAGGGCGCTCGTCGAGCTGGCCGGCGGCTTCGAGTTCGTGCAGTGGTTCTTCGGTTTCAAGCCCCATCAGGTGCTGGAGCGCTCGCGCCATCCTCTGCTCATGGTCGTGGTCCTCCGGAGGACGGGACGGCGCCGGTGAGGCGGGCATCGTTGGGAACGATCAGATCCGCGGCGGTACGCGGATCGTCCCGGTCGAAGTGGATGCGCTGAGCGGGGAAGTAGATCGCCTCGTAGGCGCGCGTGGTCGCCTCGGGATCCAGGTGTTCCTGACCGCGGCGCAAGGCTCCGGAGGCCTCGGCACAGCCGCGGCGCCCCTCGAGTTCGCGCGTGCTTTGGCCGGCCCCACGCCGCGCTCCAGACCCCCCGGGCGCTCGGGACGCCTCGGCACAGCCGCGGCGCCCCTCGAGTTCGCGTGTGCTTTGGCCGGCCCCACGCCGCGCTCCAGGGCCCCCGGTGCTCGGCGCGCCTGGGCACAGCCTGGGCGCTCTTCGATACGCCGGCGCAGTCCGGGGCCATGACTGCGGGTCCTGTCCTTCGCCTGAAGCGCGGGCACGATCATCCGCGCGTCCATCCCTGGATCTTCAAGGGCGACGTCGCGGACGTCAGCGCCGTTCCTCCCGGGACCGCGGTGGCCGTCATCGACGCCGCCTCGTGCTTCGTGGGACGTGGCTTCTACAACCCTGGCCCCGCGCTCTGCTGCCGAATTCTCACACGGGATGACGCGCCCATCGACGCGACCTTCTTCCGCGAGCGCCTCGAGGCGGCGCTGGCCCTCCGAGCGGCATTGCCCCGGCGAGAGAGCCAGGGGCCGACGGGAACCCGCGGGGCCGGTCGGATCGCTTGGAGCGAAGCTGACTTCTTGCCCGGTCTGGTGGTGGACCGTTATGGCGAGGTTCTCGTCGTCCAGTGCCAGACCCTGGGCATGGCGCAGGCCCGTCCGCTGATCGTGACGCAACTGCGGGCGTTGCTCGGTGATCGGCCCGTCTTCGGGGCCGACGAAGACGGGCCGGCGGCCATGGAGGGTTTCGCGCCAACGCGAGGATGGGTCGATCGCCGTGGACCGGACCACATCGTCGTTGAGGAGGGCGATGTCCGGCTCAAGGTCGCCTTCGGGACCGGACACAAGACGGGCCTGTACCTCGACCAGGCGGCGAACCGCCGGTCGGTCGCGCCGCTTGCCCGCGGCCGCGACGTGCTCGACGCCTTCTCGTACACCGCCGGCTTCGCCTGCCACGCGCTCAGCGCGGGCGCCCGCCGGGTGCTGTGCCTGGAGTCCTCCCCGGAGGCCATCGCCGGCGCTCGGGAGAACCTCGTTCTCAATGCGGTCGCCGAGCGGGCCGAAGTCCGCGCGGTCAACGCCTTTGACGAGCTGAGACGGCTGGAGCGAGCCGGTGAGCGATTTGGCCTGGTGATCCTGGACCCGCCCCCTTTCGCGCGCTCGCGAGGAATGCTGGAGGCCGCCGGGCGCGGCTACAAGGAGATCAATATCCGCGCCATGCGTCTGCTTACGCCGGGAGGCCACCTGATGACGTTCTCGTGCTCGCACCATGTCTCGCCAGCGCTGTTCGAGGAAATCTGCCGGGCCGCCGCGGCCGACGCCCGCGTGTCCCTGCATGTCGTCGGCCGGCTGGGTCAGGCGCCGGATCATCCCGTCCTGCTGACGGTTCCCGAGACGCAATACCTGAGCGGCCTCCTCTTGCAGGCCGCCGCCGGACGGAAGGAATAAGCCCGCATCACGGAGAGCTTCGCCCGAAACTGTCCGTTCGCTATTCTGGGCGTCGAGCATGCCCGACTCGGTCGCTGAGACCTCCCAACCCGTTGAGTCCGGCCCGCCGACTACGCGAGGCTCCCGGTCGCGGCGCCGGGCCGTGCTGCTCCTCGCCGTCGTCGCCTTGGTCATCGTGGGCGCCGTCGTCTTCGGTCGCTGGCTCGTCTATCGGTTGAGCCACTCCATCACCGGAGATGCGTTCGTCGAGAGCGACATGATCAACCTGGCCCCCCAGGTGCCCGGCGAGATCGTGGAGATGCTCGTCCTGGACAACCAGCGGGTCACCAAGGGCCAGCTGCTGTGTCGCATCGATCCCACCATTTTCCTGCGCGACGTCGAGACCGCGCAGGCCAACCTGGACGTCGCGGACGCCGACATCAAGGTGGCGGTCACCGCCCTTCAGAGCCTCGTCCGGCGCGTCCCCGAGCAGATCGCCCGGGCCGAGAGGGAGCTGGCCGTCGCTCGGAACGAGCAGAGCGCGGCGGAGCAAGCCCTGGTGAGGATCCACGAGACGGTCGGCCATGAGATCGCCCGCGCCGAGCACGATCTGACCGCTGCCAAGGCCAACCTCGAGTTCGCCGACATCACCCTCAAGCGCTACAACGCCCTCGTCGAGGGGCGCGCCGTGGGCAAGGAGGAGCGCGACGCCAAGAGGGCTGCCTACGCCACCAATCTGGCCCTTCACGAGGACGCCAAGGTCAAGCTCGCCCAGGCATACACCAACCGCAAGCAGATCGAGATCGCCGCGCAGACCAGCGAGGCCGCAGTCAACCGCGTGCGGCAGGCCACCGCCACGTTGGAGATCGCCCGCGTGGGTCTGGTCGACATCGAAGAAGCGCGGCGGCGCGTCGACGTCCAGACGCAGAAGCTCGAGCTGGCCCGCCGCGAGCTGGCCCGGCGCCAGGCATTCCTCGCCTACACCGATGTGGTCTCGCCGTTCGACGGCGTGGTGGTCAAGCGCTACCGCTTCAAAGGCGACTACGCCACGCCCGGCACCGCGATCTTCATCATGTATGAAAGCCGGAACATCTACGTGACCGCCAACATGCCGGAGACGGAACTTGAGGGCGTGGACCCCGGCCATCGCGTTCTGGTCAAGGTCGATGCCTTCAGCGAGCCGTTCGAGGGCCGAGTGCTGTGGGTCTACGCCTCCACCGGGGCCAAGTTTTCCCTGATCCCGCGCAACGTCTCCAGCGGCGAGTTCATCCGGGTCGTCCAGCGGGTGCCCATCCGGATCCTGGTCGACGACAGAGACCCGCGGTGGTCCGAGCTGCGCCCCGGACTCTCGGCTACGGTATACGTCTCGCACGACAAGGGGGGGAAGCGCGAGCCGGCCATTCCTCCGGCCATCCCGCCGCGATGATGGGGCCGCTCGGCCGGGGCCGGGTTCCTGGCGCAGCGCTTCGGCGGTCCTCGAGATGCGTGCGATCGTGGCGGACCCGAATCGCGCGGGCCCGGGGCCTGGCTCTCGGTCTCGCGCTGGCGGCCTGCTCGATGGCCCCGGACTACCGGCGCCCCGACGTTGATCCACCAAAGGACTGGCGAGTTCCGGCTGAGGGTCCCGGCTCACTGGCGGACCTTCCCTGGTGGCAGCTGTTCAGCGATCCCGCGCTTCACCATCACATTCGCACGGGGCTGGTGGAGAGCAAGGACGTCCGGATCGCGGCGACTCGCATCGCCCAGGCCCGGGCCGCGTGGGCGGTGACGCGCTCGCGGATGCTCCCTCAGATTGGCACGGGGGCGAGCGTGATCCCGCAGAGGCTCTCTCAAGTGGGGTTCCCGTTAGGCCTCTCCGCCACCTCCGAGCGCCTCGATGATCCCAATATCACGCTCTCCGAGGTCGGGCTCGGCATCTCCTTCGATCTCGACCTCTGGGGCAAGCTCAGGAGCGCCTCGGAGGCGGCCCGCTTGGAGCTGCTGGCCAGCGAGGACGCCCGACGGGCCGTGGTGGTCATCCTCGTCGGCGACGTGGCTCAGACCTACTTCGATCTCCGCGAGCTCGACCTCGAGCTGGACATCACGCACGCCACGCGAGAATCTCGGACCGAGACCTTGCGGATCGTGAGGCTCCGCCACGAACACGGCCTCGTCTCCGATCTCGACGTGCGCCAGGCCGAGATCCAGGTCGACGCCACCGACGCGCTGATTCCCGAGCTGGAGCGCCGGATCGCCCAGACGGAAAACCGGCTGAGCGTGCTCCTCGGTCTGAATCCCGGGCCGATCCAGCGCGGGCAAAGCCTCGCGGCAGAGACGGTTCCTCCGCAAATCCCGCCCGGGCTGCCCTCCGCGCTGCTCGAGCGCCGCCCCGACCTCCGCCAGGCCGAGCGTCAGATCGTCGCCGCCAACTTCCGCATCGGCGAGGCGCGCGCCGCGTTCTTCCCCAATATCCTGCTCACGGGCGCCCTCGGCGTGCAGAGCCTCTCGCTGTCGGACCTGTTCACCGCTCCCGCCCGTTTCTGGCAGTTGGGACCGTCCATCGCGTTGCCCCTCTACACCGGCGGCCGACTGAAGGGCCAGCTCAGCCTGGCCCGCGCACGCAACGAGGAGGCGCTGATCCACTACGCCCAGGCCGTCCAGCAAGCCTTCCGCGAGGTGAACGACGCCCTGGTGTCGAACCAGCAAGTGCAGCGCGTGGTGGTCGTCCTCGAGCGGCAGCTGGTGGCAGCACGCGATGCCCTCGAGCTGGCCCAGCTTCGCTATCTCAACGGGCTCACGAACTACCTGGATGTTTTGGAGGCGCAGCGCGTGGTCTTCGCCACGGAGATCGACCTCGTGCGGGCGCGCCGCGATCGCCTGGTGGCCGTGGTGCAGATCTACAAGGCGCTCGGAGGCGGCTGGCACAACGCGGAGGGGTCGTGAGGTCGCGGCCGGCCAAGTGGCCGTGGCTGATCACCATCACCTGCGGCCTGGTGGCGTACGTGGCCGGCAGCTCCGGCATGGCGCTCTCATTCGACCTCGTCGTGCAGGCGGTGATCTCCGATCGCTGGCGCTACCAGTGGGTGACCGGGCCGGCGGCGGTCATCCATCTCCTGTTTCTCGCCGTGATGTTCGCCCTGCCCAACTGGATGGGACTGCGCCGGGCCTTCATCGTGGGAGCGGTCTGCATGTCCGTCGGCGCCCTGGGCAGCGCGGTGGCCACGAATCCTTGGCAGATGGGAGCGGCGCAGGTCGTGCTGGCCGCCACTCCTATGATGCTCGTCCCGTCGCTGGTGACCACCATGCGGGTCACCGGGCCGCGCGGTCGCTACTTCTTCCTCTCGGTCGCCTTTGGCGCAGGCATGATCTGCGAGGGGATCGGCGGCCTCCTGGCCTTCAACCCATCCTGGCGCGCGATGTTTCTCGGCTCGGCGCTGGTCGGCGTCTGGCTGATCGCGTATGGCGCGTTCGCCCTTCCCGAGGACGCGCCGACCTCGCCCCCGGTGGACCGCTTCGACTGGGCCGGCACGACCTTGCTGGCGGCCATCGCTGGGCTGGTGGTATTCCTCTGCTACCGGGGTCAGTACCTGGGTTGGTTCGACAGCCTGGCCATCAGCCTCGCCGTGCTCGCCGTGCCCGTAGCCATCGCGCTCTTCGTCTGGCGGGAGCTTGTCGCATCCCGCCCCCTGCTGAGTCTCGGGCTCTTTGTCCACGCCGCCGGCACCCTGGCCACGTTGACGAGCCTTCTCTGGAACGCCGCCCTGGCCGCGTTGGCCGTCGTGGTGGCGCGCTATCTCACGGCCTGCGGCTTTCAGACGTGGCAGGCCGGCCTCATCCTGATCGCGGCGGGTCTCGTGAGCCTGGCCATGATGTTTGGGGGCTCGGTGTTTGCCCAGCACGCCCCGGTCTCGTACACGCTGGGGGTGCTCTGGCTGAGCCTTGCCGGCATGGCGGCCTGCACGTTTTGGCTCTCCTTCGTCGACATCACCGCACCGTGG
>JBKPAK010000351.1:0-31855 GCA_046726415.1 Candidatus Methylomirabilota bacterium | reverse complement strand
AGGAGGGGTCGAGCGTCATCGCGCGCTTGTTGCGGTTCATGACGAGGTACATGGCACCCACGCCGTCCTCGGTCACCGGGGCCACCCACCGATCCTCGCCCCCCTCGCGCCGCTCGATGCGAATGACGTCGGCGCCGAGGTCGGCGAGGAGTGCCGCGCAATATGGCCCAGCGATGTAACGCCCGAAGTCCAGGACGCGAATTCCCGCGAGAACACCGCTCATCGGTCCTTCACTCGCGCTCATCGATTCGTTCACCTCGGCTTCGTGAGAAAGAGATTGACGTCGTTCGGGGTGATCAAGTCGGGCACCGTCCAGCCGTCGAGGTCGTACTCGGCCATGCACTGCTCGGCGAACCCCCGGAACTGCTGGGCCTGGCCGCCCGCCTGCGCCATCTGCAGCGTGATAACGCGAATGGTCTCGGCGGCGCCCGCGTAGTTGCGCTCGTACAGCTCGTGGCGTCCGCCGAACTCGGTGCCCAGGGCATCCCACAGGAGCTTCATCAGCTTGATGCGCTCGACGGCGTTGGTCCCGTCGGAACCGCGCAGGTACTTGTCCAGGTACGGACGCAGGGCCGGCGCCCGAAAGTCCGTCGCGTGCGAGTTCAGATAGATGAGTCCGCTGGCCAGGATGCTCTCGGTGAGCTCCTTGACCCGCGGATAGGCGACGGTTGAGAACACGCGATAGGCCTGCGCATACTCCGGGTTCGGCAGCACCATGGCGCCGGCCCAGGGGACGGGCGTGCGGGCCATGGCGTCGCTCAACCCCCAGAACAGGTTGCGCCAGGCGATCGCTTCGCCCACCGCGGCCTGCACGGTGCGACTCTCACTCGAACCCACGGCATCCACCGCTTTCAGGAGTAGACCGGCGATGAAGTCCAGCTTGACGGCCAGGCGCGTGCAACCATGGAGCATCGCGCGGGGGAAGAAGCCGGACTGCGAAAAGAAGGTGTTCGACTTCTCGACGTCCTCATAGATGAAGACGTTCTCCCAGGGGACCAGGGTGTGGTCGAGGACCAGGATGGCGTCGTTCTCGTCCATGCGGCTGCTGAGGGGGTAGTCGAACGGGCTGCCCATCACCTCGGCCGCCATGGCGTAAGAAGGCCGGCAGATCAGCTTGACCCCCGGAGTGTCCATGGCCGCGATGAACGTCAGCGCGAATTCCTTCTTCTTGATGGGCACGGTACTCGGGTGGGCGATGAAATTGTAATGCGTCAGCGCCGAGCCGGTGGCGACGACCTTGGCACCACTCACGATCAGTCCGGCGTCGGTTTCCCTCTCCACGTGCACGTAGACGTCGGCGACCTCGTCCGGCGGGCGGTGGCGATCCACCGGGGGCTGGGCCAGCGCGTGGTTCATGTACAGGACGCGCTCCTGGGCCGCGCGGTACCACCGCCGGGCGTTGTCCTGGTGCGGGGCGTAGAACTCGGCGTTGGCGCCGAGCGTGGCGAGAAAGGCCGCCTTGTAGTCGGGCGAGCGGCCCATCCATCCGTAGGTCAGGCGAGCCCACGCGGCGATGGCGTCGCGCGCCTCTACCAGCTCGGCAGCGGTGGCCGGGGCGCGGAAGAACTTGTGCGTGAAGCCCCGCGAGTCGGTGTCCTCGGGCACGTCAGCGCCTCGCGCGTGGCCGGCGCATGCAGCGCGTCGTAGAGTCGCGCCAACATGCGCGCGGGGTTGCGAAAAGCCGGGTGCGCCGTGACATCCTGAACCCGCTCGCCGTAGATCCAGATCTCGCGCCCCCCGCGCAGAGATTCCAGAAATTCGTCCCCCGTGAACGGTTGAGTGGCCATGTGGCTCTCTCCCCCAGCCAGCCTCCGGCGGCATGGCGACGCCTGGGATGGTAGTAGCAGGAGCGCGGCGAGGCAATGAGGGGTGGCCGACTCGCCCTGGAGTGGGTCGCGCGGGGTACGTGGTGACCCGCTCGCGGGCGAGTCTGGTGGCGGTCAGAGCCCACCCACGTCGATCGGCGCGGGTCAGGCCACCCGGTCGCTCACCCCCTTGACGCCGAGCGCTTCAGCGCAGTGGGCGCAGCAGTAGAAGCGCCCCCGCGCCTCGACCCCGTGCCCGATCACACGGCAGCCACAGTGCGCGCAGGGGGGAGCCAAGCGGTGGATGGCGCACTCAAAGCTATCGAAGATGTGGCGCTGCCCGCCCAGCGTGATCTCGAACGCCTTGTCGTAGTCGTTGCCGCACACTTCGCACTGAGCCATGCCTGCCTCCTGTCGGTTGCGGTCATACGCACCAGGTAGGTCGTGATGTGTCTCGTCTACGCGGCCGCGCTCCGCCACTCGGCCGCACGGTGGAGCAGCTCGCGCACTTCGTCATCCGTGGTCGGCGTGAAATCCCCGTACCACGGCCCCACCGCATGGAAGGGCTCGGGGGTGACAGCGCACACGACTTCGTCGGCCTCCAGCTCGAGTCCGCGACAGACGTCGGGTGCCGCCACCGGTACTGCGACGACGATGCGTGTCGCCTGGCGTTGGCGCACGGCCGCGCTGGCCGCCCGCATGGTGGCACCAGTCGCCAAGCCGTCATCCACGAGCACGACGGTCCGCCCTTGGAGCTCGGGCGTCGGGCAATGACCGCGGTAGGTCTGCTCGCGGCGCTCCAGCTCCGCCGCCTCGCGTCCCGCAACGCGCGCAATGGTCTCCTCGGAGATCCCGAGCGCCCCAACGACACCTTCGTTGAGCACACGGACGCCACCCGAGGCGATGGCACCCATGGCCAGTTCGCCCCGCCCGGGAACGCCCAGCTTGCGGACGATGAACACGTCAAGCGGCGCGGCGAGCTTGAAGGCCACTTCGTAGCCCACGGGCACACCCCCGCGGGGCAGCGCCAGCACGATCACGTCACGGCAGCCCGCGTAGGTGCCCAGTCGCAACGCCAGCACGCGACCGGCATGCACGCGGTCCTGAAAGATCGGCCGCGTCGGAAAGCTTTCGCGAGTGGTTCTCGAAGCCATGACGACTCTGCCAACTGCGCGATTAGTTGCCAGTGCTCAACCCGCAATCCATGCGATGTCAATCGTCAACGATCACGAACCAGCATTTCTCGTGCCGCGCACTCTCGTCTGACTGGCCGCCCTGGCGATTGTCGGCCGCGGGAACCTCGACGGTCGCGCGCCCTCATGGCTCCCCGAGCGGAGGGGCAACCTCGAAGGACGAGAATCGCGACACGGCGCGGGATGCGGCGGGCATCGCGGCTCGCCTGAGCCTCGACGTCCGCCGCGTCCCGACCGACTGAAGGACGCAGTTACTGGAGCGGCGAGAAGGCGGACGGCAAGAGGATCTTGTTGTCCTGCGACAGCAACCGGCCAGCCCCACCCGGCGGCGGCCAGACGCCGGCGGCTACCGCGTCGGCCCGGACCTTGGCACGCTGATCGAGGCTCGAGTAGGCCCAGATGTGCACGAAACCATTGGCCTTGCCGAACTCGACACCGCCCGCCAATACGATGGGCGAGAGCTTTGTGCGCTCGGGCAGCTTGCTCTCCCAGCCCTTCGCCGTATCGGGGAGCGTGCCGGGCTTCAGGGTGTAGTAGCGCAGCTCGAAGATCGGGCCGACCTTTCCGGGACGCACGTCGGGGATGAAGGAAAAGGGCACGACGAGCTCCGATCGCATCTCGCGGATGAACTCCTGGATCTTGGGTGGCCAATTGGGGTCCTTGGCCGACTCGGCTCGGACGCGCGCCCGCTCGGCCAGGTCCTGGTAACCCCAGACGTGCACAATTTCGTTGAGGGGCCCGATCTCCGTGTGCCAGAAGGCCGTGAGCTCCGAGTACTTCTTGCGATACTCGTAGGCCTCGCCGAAGCGCTTCTCGACCTCGGCGACGCTGCCGGGCGCAAGGCGGTACGTGCGAATCTCGTAGAGCACGCTCGACTCCTTTCGGTATTAAGGGTTGCGGGATCGGTCTGGGGGCTCCGCTGCGAGAGTTACCACGACCAGGCGGCTTCGGTCTACCCTCGAATTTGACGGCCTTCGGAAGGACCTACCGACCGCCGATGCGAAACACCATCTGGGTCGGGCGCACGAAGCGCAAGGCCACCAGCAGGATCAACAGCACGATGGCCATGTAGATGACGGCCATCGCGTCCACCGAGTAGATCGGGCGCATGCCCGCCGCGAACACCGCGTAGTACAGCGCGACCACCAGGGTCTGCGATCCAGCGCCGGAGAGCAGGAAGGTCAGCTCGAAGTTCGCCACGGTGTTGACCAGCACGAGCAGCCCCGCGGTCAGCAGCCCGGGCCGGGCCAGGGGCAACACGATGCGGCAGAAGACCTGCCAGCGGCCAGCGCCGTGCACGCGGGCGGCCCATTCGAGGCTCTCGCTGATCTGCTCGATGAACGGCAAGAGCACGAAGATGGCGAGGGGAAGCATGGGCACCAGGTTGGCGAGGATGACGCCCGCCATCGTCCCCCCGACGTGGTAGCGGTAGAGCGAGGTCGCGAGCGGGATGCCATAGGTCATCTGTGGAATCAGCAGCGGCAAGAAGTAGAGCAAGAGCACGGCGTTCTTCGCCCGAAAACCGCGGCGGGCCAGCACGTAGGCGGCGGGGAAGCCGAGCAGCAGCGCGAGCGCCGTCACCGTCGTCGCCACGGTGGCCGTCACCGTGAGCACGCTCGCCAGCTGGAACTCGCGCCACGAGTACCCATACCACTCAGTCGTCCAGGCACCCGGCAGTGCAGTGGAGAACCAGCGCCGGGCGAAGGAGGACACCGCGACGTGGCTCACGATGCCCGCGAGATTGAGCGTGAAACCGAGCACGAACAGGAAGATGGCGAGCCGCCATAGCCGCCCGCGGATCACGGTCGCATCCCCCCCGAGAGCGAGCGGGGCCACCTGGGGCCGCCACCCCCGAGCGAGCCGAGCCACCCGCGGCGGCCCCGACCCATCGACCGCATCAGCGCTTCCCCACCCCGACGGTGGCCATCCCGGTCGCCCTGATGCGGCTGCGCAACACGATGACGAGCGCCAGACCGAGGAGCTGGCACAACCCCATGACCACGGCGATGGCCGAAGCCATCGACATGTCGTAGTGCTCGAACGCCTGCTGATAGGCGGCGATGGCGATGGTGCGCGTCTGACCCGCGGGCTGACCCACGAGAACGGCGGAGGGAAACACGCCGAAGTTCATCACGAAGACAAGTGCGAAGGCGATGGCCGCTCCGGGCGCGATCAGCGGCCACATGACTCGCCTGAACACGACCCACGGCCGCGCCCCCAGCACGCGCGCGGACTGCTCGAGGGCCGGATCGATCCCAGAGATGTAGCCGAGCAGCATGAGGAAACAGAACGGAAAGTGCTGGACGAAGAGGGCGATCATGACGCCCGTGTAGTTGTGCGTGAGCCGGGGCGGATCGCTCGCGCCCAGGGCCATCAGGACCTGGTTGAGCCAGCCCTTGGGCCCGTAGAAGCCGTTGATGCCCTCGGCCACGAGCACGGTGCCCAAGGCAATCGGCAGCACCAGCAACGTGGTGATCGCGCGCTCCGCCCAGATGCCGCGGCGCATCGCGTAGGCCACCGCCAGGGCGAGGACGACGGTGGCGATCGTGTTGGGCACCGCGATCGACGCGGTAACCCAGATCGTGCGGAGCTGCCACGGGTCCCCCAGGAACGCCACATAGTTTGCGAGCGACGTGCCGCCCGGGCCTTTCGGGGGATGAATCGAGAGAAACACGCCGTAGGCGAACGGATAGACGAACATCGCCAGGAGGTAGACGACCGACGGCAGGACCAGGAGGAGGAGCCCGCGGCCTTTCACCTAGCGTTCCCCCCCGGTAGGATCACGATACGCTCGGCATCGAGAGCGAGGCTGATGTGGCTCCCGACCGGTACCGGCCGCGCAAGCCGAGCCTTGAGCGTCGTGCCCGCCTCGAGCACCACGTCGACATCGTACTCGCGCCCCTGGTACTCGACGAGCCGAACGGTGCCCTGCACGACGTTGAGCCCCGGCGGCTCGTCGGTCGCCCGCACGTCCTCCGGCCGGACGGCGGCCAGCACCGCCGCACCCGGTGAGAAGGGGCTGGCGCTGCGCCCGGCCAGGGTCAGCCCGTCGCCCTCGCCGATCACCGCGCCGTCGTCAGCGCTCTTCGTCACCGTCAGCGGGAACACGTTGCGGTAACCGACGAAGTCGGCCACGAAGAGATTCGCCGGGCGATCGTAGATCTCGGCCGGCGTGCCCACCTGCATCATGCGCCCCTCGCGCATGACCACGACCCGATCGGACAGCGACAGCGCCTCCGCCTGGTCGTGGGTGACGTAGATCGACGTGAGCCCGAGGTCAGCGTGCAGGCGCTTGATCTCCGCGCGCATCTCGAGGCGCAGCTTCGCGTCGAGATTGCTGAGCGGCTCGTCGAGCAAAAGGACGCGGGGCTCGATGACGAGCGCCCGGGCGATGGCGACGCGTTGCTGCTGACCGCCGGAGAGCTGGGCGGGATGCCTCGTGTCGAGCCCGTCGAGCCTGACCAGGGCGAGCATGCGATCCACGCGCCTGGCCACCTCCGCCCGCGGGAGGCGGCGGACGTCGAGCCCGAAGGCCACGTTGTCGAAGACGGTGAGGTGCGGGAACAGGGCGTAGCTCTGGAAGACCATGCCGAAGCCGCGGCGCTCGGGCGGCAGCCCGTCGATGCGCTGGTCCTCGAGCCAGATCTCGCCCGCGCTGGGAGCGAGCAGGCCGGCGAGGAGGTTGAGGGCGGTCGACTTGCCACAGCCCGACGGGCCGAGAAAGGTCACGAACTCGCCACCGCGCACTTCGAGCGCAAAGTCGTCGAGCACGTTCCTCGCACCGAAGTGCTTGCTGAGACGGAAGCGGAGGCGGCCGATCACGCGCGCGCCTGGGCTAGAACTTCTTGATGCGCTGGGCGCCGACCTCCTTGTCCCACCGATCCATGGCCGCGATCAGGTCCTTCACCGGTAGCTGGGGCACGATCTTGTACTTCTTTTCCATGTCCGTGTATTCCGGCCGCCAGTGCTCCTGCACGAGCTTCTGGATATCGGGCGGCGCTTTGTCGAGCGTGGCCGCCTTGATCGAGGGGCCGATGAACGCCTTCCAGGTGAGCACCTGCTGATCGGGGCGGCGCATGAACTTCATGAGATCGAGGATGACCTCCTGCTCGGCGGGAGAGACGCCCTTGGGGATGGCCCAGTAGTGGCCGTCGATGACGAACGAGGTGTTGGGCAGGATGAAGATCTTCGAGTCGGGCGGGATGGTGCCCTCGGCGCGGGGCTTCATGTCCCACTCCATGATGCCGGCGATGATCCAGCGGGTACCCTCGGCGAATTCCTTGAGGGTGATGGCGGTGCCCGTCGGATAGTACTCCACCGACTCGCCGACCTCCCTGAGATACGCCCACGTCTTGTCCCACCCCTTCACCGGATCGGTCGGTGCCTTGTCACCGAGGACGTAGGGCAGCCCGCAGATGATCGAGCGTCCGGGCCCGGAGTTGGCGGGGCGCGCATACATGAACTTGCCGGGGTTGGCCTTCACCCACGCCTTGAACTCGTCGGCGCTCTTCGGCGGCTGTTTGACCTTGGAAGGGTTGTAGATGAAGACCGGCCCGCCGTTGCTCACCACCGCCGGGAGCAGAAAGCCCTCGCCCTCCGCCTGCAGCACCTTGCCGGCGTCCGTCAGCTCGTCCGTGGGGAAGAGCTTCTCGTACTGGGGGAAGAGCTTCACGAGCTGGCCGTGGCTGGCGAGGACAGAACCGGCATCCTGGCCGACGAGCAAGAGGTTCACGTCGACCCGGCCGGCGTCCTGCTGCGCCTTGATCTTGGCCGGCAGCTCCGGCGCCGGTGCCCGCTGGAAGTTGACCGTTTTCACCTTCTGAGCATTCGCCTTCTGGTAGTTCTCGATGATGGCGCGCGTCGACGAGAGGTCTCCCGACACGTCGATGATGGAGATGGTGATCGGCCCCTGGGCGGCGCCGTCACGCGTGGCGACCATGTCGCCGACGACTACCCCCATGACCAGAGTGAGGACCGCGGCGTTGCGGACGAGGCAAGGCTTGCTCATGGCGCCCTCCTTCCTTCCTCGCCGCGGACCGTACTGCACGGCCCCGCAGGTGTCAATGCATCGGCCAATCTCGGGCCACGCTGGACCGCGAGCGTGGATCGGGGTTACGATCTCGGCGTCCAGGCCATCGTCGCGGTAGTGACGTCCAAGCAAAGGAGCGCGCCATGTCAGAGAGGCTCATCTCCGGCGACAACCACATCGACCTCACTTACCTCCCCCCCGACCTGTGGTCGTCGCAGGCGCCGGCCAAGTGGAAGCTCCTCGTGCCCCGCGTGGAGGAATTGGAGGACGGCCTCCACTGGTTCGTGGAGGCGCAGGACAAGGGGATGTGGAACGGCGTGGGGCCGGGGTTCCTGAAGTACCAGAAGGGAGCCTTCGGCCACATCGACGAGATGAAGGAGATTGGCTTCGAGTGGGACAGCCGCCCGGGCGCCACGCCCAGGCCGACCACGCCAGAGCTCCGGCTCGCCGACCTCGATCGCGACGGCATCGACGCGGAGATCGTCTACGGCTGCCTGATGATCAACGACCTCATCGATACCGGCGAGCGGCGAGCCTGGGCGGACAAGATCTACAACGACTGGGCCGCCGACTTCGCCAAGCGCTCCGATCCCAACCGCGTCTTCCCGCTCGCCATCATCCCCAACAACGACCCGGTCGATGCGGCAGCCGAGGTGCGCCGCTGCGCCAAGATGGGGCTGCGCGGGGGCGACCTGGCCTTCAAGCGAATGACCCCGCCCCTCTACCACGACGGCTGGTATCCGCTGTGGGAGGCAGCGGCCGAGTGCCGGTTCCCGATCTCCTTCCACTCCACGGGCTTCAAGGGGCTGCGCGCCCCGGACACGCCCCAGATGGAACAGGCCTACATGCTGCAGTGGCGCCTGGTCCGGTCGGCCCTGTTCCAACTCGACACCATGGAGGTCCTGGTGTCGCTGATTGCCTCCGGGGCCTGCGAGAAGTATCCCGACTTCAACTTCGTCCTGGGCGAGTCGGGGGTGACCTGGCTGCCGTACGTATTCGACCGCCTGGACACCGAGTACAACGACCGGGCCCGGGCCCTCGGCTTCTCCCTGAAGCCCAGCGACTACTTCCGCCGCCAGGGCTACGTCACGTACCAGCAGGATCAGTATCTGGAGCCGATCATCCCGCTCATCGGCGAGGACACCATCATTTGGGGCGCCGACTATCCGCACCCCGACTGCATCTGGCCAGAGTCGCGCCGAACCCTCGACGCGAATCTGAAGATGCTGCCGGAACGGGTGCGCCGGAAGATCACCTCCGAGAACGTCGCGAGGCTCTACAACCTGCTCTGAGCTCCCTGGCGATCGCGGATTCGAGATCTCCCACCGGTCAGACGGTGGCCATGGAGCAACGCCGACTCGGGAAGACCGACATCGTCGCCAGTGTCCTCGGCTTCGGAGGCTCCGAGATCGGCTACGAGGGCGTGAGTCCTCGCACCGTGGCGCGGCTGCTCGGCGGCGCCCTGGACGCCGGCCTGAACGCCATCGATACGGCAGAGTGCTATGACGAGAGCGAGGTCCTCATCGGGCGCGCAATCGGCGCGCGGCGCCGTGAGGTCTATCTCTTCACCAAGTGCGGGCATGCCGGCGGGTGGGGTCGGGCGGACTGGCGACCGGCCCCGCTGCTGGCCAGCATCGAGCGAAGCCTCAAGCGCCTGCGCACCGACTACCTCGACCTGATCCAGCTCCACAGTTGCCCGCTCGCCGAGCTGCGAAAGGGCGACGCCATCGAGGCCCTCGAACAGGCGCGCGAGCGCGGCTGGACGCGCTACCTCGGCTACAGCGGCGACGCGGAGGCCGCGCGCTATGCCGTGGAATGCGGCCGGTTCGACACCCTCCAGACCTCCGTGAGCATCGCCGACCAGGAGGCCATCGACCTGACCCTGCCGTTGGCCCGCTCGCACCAGATGGGCGTGATCGCCAAGCGGCCGCTGGCCAACGCCGCCTGGCAGTACGCGCGCAAGCCGAGTGAGCCCTACTATCAAACCTACTGGTCGCGCCTGCGCGCGCTGGACTACCCGTTCCTCCGCGACACACCCCACACCGCGGCGGCCACCGTCCTGCGCTTTACGCTGAGCGTGCCAGGGGTTCACACCGCGATCGTGGGCACCACCAAGCCGGAGCGGTGGCAGCAGAATGCGGCGCTGCTCGGGGCGGGACCGCTGGCCGCGGCCGAGTTCGAACGGATCCGCGCGCGCTGGGGCGAGGTCGCGACTTCGTCGTGGGTCGGTCAGGTGTAAGCGGCAAAGGAGAAGCATCATGAAGGCAGGAGAGATCTTCGTGGCTGGCACGTGGCAAGCGCCCGTGTCGGGCGAGACCTATCAGCCGATCAATCCCGCGAACGAAGAGCCGCTGGCCGCCGTCGGGAAAGGCGACGAGCGGGACGTCGACCTCGCGGTGGCCGCCGCGCGGAAAGCCTTCGACGAGGGGCCGTGGCCGCGCATGAGCCCCCACGAGCGGGGCCGGATCGTGTGGCGCCTGGGTGATCTGATCCAGCAGCACCTCGATGAGATGGCCAAGCTCGAGAGCCTCTGCACCGGGAAGACCATGTTCGACTCGGGCAAGGTGGAGCTACCCTTCGCCGCCGAGGTCTTCCGCTACTACGCGGGCTGGGCGACCAAGATCCACGGCGAGACCCTCCAGCTCCGCGACAACGCCTTCACCTTCACCGTGCGCCACCCGGTGGGTGTGATCGGCGCCATCGTGCCGTGGAATTTCCCCTTCCTCCTGTCGTCGTGGAAGATCGCCCCGGCCCTCGCCGCTGGGAACACGGTGGTTCTCAAGCCCGCGTCGCAGACGCCGCTGACTGCGCTCAAGTTCGCCGAGCTGTGCCAGGAGGCCGGAGTGCCCGAAGGCGTCTTCAACGTCGTCACCGGACCGGGCGGCAAGGTGGGCATGGCGCTCGTGCGCGACCCGCGTGTGGACAAGATCGCCTTCACCGGGTCCACCGAGGTCGGCAAGCAGATCATGCGCGAGGCGGCTGGAACCCTGAAGCGGCTGTCGCTCGAGCTAGGCGGCAAGTCACCCAACATCGTCTTCGCCGACGCCGACACGGAGGCGGCGGTTCGCGGCGCCATGACCGGCATCTTCTACAACAAGGGTGAGGTCTGCGCCGCCGGTTCGCGCTTGTTCCTCGAGCACCAGATCCACGACGAGTTCATGGCAAAGCTGACCGATAGGGTAAAGGGCCTCAAGGTGGGTGATCCCATGGACAGGGCGACGCGGATGGGGCCGGTCGTGTCCAAAGCCCAAATGGAGACGGTCCTGTCGTACATCGAGGCCGGGAAGCAGGAGGGCGCACGCGTGGTGGCCGGCGGCGGTCGCGCTGCGGTCGGAGGCGGCAAGGGCTTCTATGTAGAGCCGACCATCTTCGACGGCGTCAGCAACACCATGAAGATCGCCCGCGAGGAGATCTTCGGCCCCGTCCTCTCGGTCATTCCCTTCCGATCGGTCGACGAGGGCATCGCGCAGGGGAACGCGACGAGCTACGGGCTCGCCGCCGCCGTGTGGACGCGCGACGTGGCCAAGGCCCTCAAGGCGGCGCGGGCGATCCGGGCGGGCACGGTGTGGGTCAACGCCTACAACCTGTTCGATGCGGCCCTCCCCTTCGGAGGCTTCAAGGAGTCGGGCTTCGGCCGCGAGATGGGTTCGGTGGGGCTCGACCACTACACGGAGGTCAAGACCGTCTGGGTCGACCTCTCGTAAAAGGACGCATACGCGAGGCGAACGGCAGACGGGAGCACCACCTGACCACACGAGGAGACGACGATGCTGGCAATGTGGGTGAAGGTCCGCGTCAAACCGGGAGAACGGCAGCGCTTCTTGAAGGCCATCGAGATCGACGCGCTCGGCTCCGAGAAGGACGAGCCCGGCTGCCTGCGCTTCAACGTGCTCCAGGACGCGCAGGACGAGAACATCTACTACTTCTACGAGGTCTACAAGGACCAGGCCGCTCTGGAGGCTCATCGGGCGATGCCGCATTACGCGGTGTGGCGAGCGGCGGCGGACTCGCTGGATGGGCCGACCGAGGCCACCCGTTGCCAACCCGTGTTTCCGGCTGAGCGCCCGTACTGGGGCAAGGTGTAGCGTCCGACCGCTTGCCGCGGGAGCCAACCTCTCCACCGTTTCGCCGCGCCGAGGTCCTCGCGATGGGGATCTCGGCGCTGTACGTCTTGGCCCTCGCCTACCCTGTCCACCGACATGTCGTGGGGATATTCTCGGACTTCTATCGGTGGTACGCCCCCGACGCGGACAGAATCGCGGCGGGCCTTTTCCCCCGGAACACCTACAACCCGCCCGGCTATCCCTTGCTGCTCGCGCTGGCCTCGCCGCTCACGGGAGACCACTTCAGCTCCGGCAAGTGGATCTCGCTAGTGGCCGCCGGGCTCGTCGGCGTCCTCGCCTTCCATCTGCATCGGCGGCTGTTCGGTGCCGCGCCCGCGCTCCTGGCCGTGCCCATCATCCTCTCGTCGCACGCGTTCACGGCTTATGCGATCAGCGCCATGACCGATGTGCCGTTCGTGTGTCTGTGTCTCGGCGCCATGCTGGTCATCACCGGCGATCAAGGGGGCGGATGGCGGTCGGCCGCCCTCGGTGGCGTCCTGTGCGGCGTCGCCTACGTCTTCCGGTACAACGGCGCGTTTCTCCTCGCGCCCGCCCTCCTGGGAATGATCTGGAGGGACGGGAAGTGGATTTCTCGCGCCGAGGTCGCCGCGGTGTTTCTCGGCAGCTTCGCGCTGGCGGCGGCCCCATGGTGGGCGCTGAACTATGCCCACCATGGGTCGGCCTTCTACAGCACGAACTACGAGGACGTCGCCAAGGCCGTCGGGGTGCATGGCAACTTCACATCGCTCCTCGACGTCGTCCTCCACGATCCGGGTCAGTTCGCGTGGAACTATGCGAAGGGCGTCGGCCCGATGCTCGTCAGGAGCTTCGGGGCGAGCCTGGCCCTCTTCCCGGTGGGCCCATTGGCCGCCATAGGCATCGCGCTGAGCCTCGTCAAGCATCGCCGGCGCCCGGTCATCCTCGTTCTGGTCGGGGCGCTCGCGTTCCTCCTCTTCATGTCGCTCACGCACTGGGAGTGGCGGTACTTCCTGTTCTTGCTCGCTTGCTACAGCGGCTTCGCCGCCTTCGCGATCTTCGAGATCGCGCGGCTGGTCGGGCACGTCGCCGGTTCTCCCCGGGCCGCGCGCGTGGTGATAGTGGCCTTCGCGCTCGCGATTCTCATTCCGTCGATCGGGCGTGTCTGGCGCACCGTGGGCACGATTCTAGAGCGCCAGCCCACCGAGTTGCTGCCGGCTGCTCGCTACCTTGCGAGCGTCGCCCCGCCCGGCGCAACGGTCATGGCCGTGCGAGCCCAGATCGCCTATCTGAGTGGGCGAGAATGGCAAGAAACGCCAGACGCAAAGTCGGTCGAGGAGCTGAAGTCCATGCTACGCAAACAGCCCGCCGACTATCTCGTCTACGACCGCTGGGGGCGCTTTCGCAAGCCGCTCGCGGCGCTGGCGACGCCGGACGCGAGCTTCTCATGGCTCCATCCGATCTACCGCGATCCCTCTGTCGTGATCTATGCCGTGCAGCTCGACCGCCACTGACGGCCCTGGATTCGAGTCGCTCGACGGATGCTGACGGGCCCCTGGATTCGAGTCGATGGAGGCCGGACCCGGGAATTGTCGGAAGGGCAAGAGGACTCAGGAACGGCCCGCTTCAGGATCGAGAAACGTCGCAGGAGTGACACTTCAAGTGCTTGATATTAAGTTATTCTGAACATCAGCCCTCTGTTCGGCGAGCCTCGTGTAGGACGCCGAGCAAGGGCTCGCTGTCCTCGCCCGATATCGCGCGCGGAGAGCTCCCCTCCACGCAGCGCTGGCAGCGATCCGCCGGGCCGCCGGTATCGGTCATTCCCGATAGTCCAAACCCGCCTGCGCGAACTTCGGCTTGAACGACGGGCGCGCGATAAAGGCGATGAATACGCGAGCAGTCTCGGGGGAGGTGCTCCCGACGGCCAGACCTGCGGAGTACGAGGTGACCTTCTGAAGGTCCTTGGGCAGAGGGCCAACCAAGGTCACTCCCTTCACCGGAAGGATCTCGCTGATTTGATCGGCCACTAACTCAACCTCGCCCTTCGCCACCAGCTCGGCCGGGTAGCCGCCTGGTGCGAGCCGCGTCTTCGCTTTCACCGCCTCGGCAATGCCGAGACGTTCGAGCACCTTGGTGAAATGGATCCCGCTCGTGCCGCCCTGGGCCGGATCCACGTAGACGAGGGACTTCACGGCCAGGAGTGTTTGCTTGAGGGCCTCCGGGGTGGTGATCTTCGGACGGGGCGCGCCTTCGCGCACGGCGATGCCCATGGCGGTCCGCGCGAGATCGGTGCGCGTGCCGGGAGCCACCACGCCCTGCCCCGCCATCTCGTCGATGGCTTCGTCGGTCATGTCGATGGCTTCGTCGGTCATGATGACGACGTCAGCGAGCTCACCGGCTCCCAGCTTCTGGAATAACACGCCGACGGTAGCGAACGTGAGCGCGACCGTGTGCTCGGTTTCCTGCCGGAACGACTCGGCAAGATCCGTCATGATCGACCGAACGGCGCCAACGCTCAGAAGCTTGATCTCGGCGGCATCGGCGGCGCCCACGGGGCGCCAGTCCACCCCGATCGTCGCCCAGACCATTATGAAGAGGAGTGCGGCTACCAGGCGTCGGCGATCTGACAATGTTGTCATTGTGCTGTCACCCCTCCGCGCTCGGCGCGCTGTCCACCGGCATTTCTTCCATCTAGCCGGCAGTCCTATAAATGCTCACAAGTTCTCATAGATATCGCCCGCAGGGGACGGGCCAGTGAGGTCGCACCCGACCCGCGCAGTTCTTTCACACCGTCGGTCCCTGGCACGTCCTCTGCACCATCAAATGCCTCAGGAGGTGGCTGCCATGAAGCGATTTCAGTCGATTGGTCTCGGACTGCTGGTCGCAGCCATGGGTTTACTTGAGGTGCTGACCACGGCCGCCCTTGCTCAGGCGCCCGCGTCCCCGCCGGCCAACGCGCCGTCGGGAACCGCCGGAGCCCTCGTCTTGGTCGGTCTCATCATCGCGCTGGTAGTCGCGCTGGGAATTGCGGTGCGCCTCTACGATCTTCAGCGTCGCCGCGAGCAGCGGGCCATGGAGCTGCAGGCGAGGCTCTCCGATGCGTTTCTCCTCGAGCCGTCGATGTCCGACATGGCAATCACGCCGACTGTCCACGCGCCGTTCTGGCCGCGCGGTCCGCTCACGATCGAGCTCGCCGGCACGCTGCCGACGCCGGAGATGCGGGATGCCGCGATCGAGCTCGTGAGGCGGGAGACCTCGGGGGTCGCGCAGGAGCTGCGCATCGAGGACCGCATGACGGTGAATCCGCGCGTGGCGAGGCGCGTCGCCTGACCCACTAGCTCACTCCGCCAGGAACATGAGGAGGCGCCTTATGAAGCGGCTCGTCCTCGTTCTCGGCCTTCTGGTGGTCGCCGTGGCCACCCTCGCGTTCACGTTCCCTCAGATCGTCCGATGGATCGTGGTCACGCAGGTGCGGGCGGCTACCAATCGGCACGTCAGTCTCGACACGGTCAGTCTGTCTCTTCGAGAGGGCCGCCTCACCCTGCGCGGACTGCGGGTGGCTGACCGGGACGGAACGACGCCCTTCGCAGATGTCGGGGAATTCGATATCAGTCTGCATCGGGCGGCGCTGCTGCGAGGCCACCTCTGGATTCGCGAGCTGGCGGTCCGCAATTCCACCGTGCGGGTGGTGCGACTCTCGAGCGACGAGTTCAACCTGTCGGACCTCGTGCGACAGTCGGGAAACAAAGGAACGACGGGCCCGATGTTCGATGTGACGGTGGACCGCTTCACCGTGGCGGGCGCCACCCTCACCCTGGAAGATCGAGCGCTGCCTGGGGGGCGGACGTGGACCTCCGAACGCATCGCGATCGACGCCCGCGACATCTCCACGCGACACGCCAACGGGACGGCCACCGCGAGCTCGGTTACCGACGGAGCGCCGGTCTCGGTTGACGTGAGGCGCCTGCGGCTCTACCCGATCGACCTGGAAGCCACAGTAACGGTCGAGGGCGTGGATCTGGCGCTTGCCCGCGTCTATATGCCAGCGGATGCTCCCGCCGTGCTCGAACGAGGGCGCGTCAACACATCGGTCGACGTGGCCGTGCATGCGCGCGATGGTCTGCGCGTGGACGCCACCGCGCGGTTCCAGGACGTCGTCTTCACACGGCCGGGCGAGAGTCAACCGGTGGCGCTGGTGCCCGCGGCAACCCTTCGGCTGGCCGGGGCCAGCGTCCACGACGCTGGGTTGCGGCTCGGCCAGCTCGAGCTGACCAGCTCCCTCACCCTCTTCGATCCGCGAGTGACGCCGGCCGCGCGCTTCGAGCTCCCAGGCCTGCGGGTGAGCGTGGCTAACCTCACGTGGCCTGTCAGCGACCCCGCCCGGATCGACATGCGAACCGGCGTTCCCGGTGGCGGGCAACTGATGGTGGCCGGCACGCTGCAGGCGGCGCCGGGTCCGAGCGATCTCCGCGTGCGCCTGGCCAATCTCAATCTGGCGCCGTGGGCGCGATATCTGCCGCCGTCAAGCCGCATCACTGGCATTGCTGAGGCCGACCTGCGCATCAACGAGCCGATCGCTGCCGAAGTCCCCGCTCGCATCCGCGGATCCATTGCCGTCAAGAATCTGGGGGTGGCCGATGCCCACCAGAAGCTGGCGGGCGTGCAGCGCATCGAGGCGTCCGGCCTGGAAGTTCAGTGGCCGAAGCGCATCATCGTCAAGCGTCTGCTCATCGATCAGCCCTTGGCGATGGTCGAGCGCGACCGAGCCGGTCGATTTCCTCTCCTCGCTCTGCTGAATGGGGCGGCGCCATCAGCAGCCGCGAACAGCGCCACTCTCTCGCCAGCCGCACCCGGCACCCCGTCATCGGCATCGGGCGCGGCGACCCAGGAGAATCCACAGGCGCCGAGGGCGTCCGGAGCCGATCGGCCGTCGGCCGAGACGTCGGCACTGCCGGCAATCGCGGTCGACGTCGGCGAGATCGTCGTCCAGGAAGGCGCTGTCGCGTGGCGCGATGAGGCGGTGGCGCCGCCCGCCCAGCTCGACGCCTCGCGGATCAACGCCACGGTGAAGGGCGTGGGCTGGCCCCTGCGCGGGCCGCTCGCCGTCCAGGTAAGTCTAGAGCCGCCACGCGGGGGCGAACTGCGTGTCGCGGGTCAGGTGGGTATTGACGCGCCGCCCACCGCCGACGTGCGCGTGGCTCTCAAGGGCGCCGAGCTGGCGCCATACCAGGCCTACCTGCCGACAACGGCCCTCGTCAGCGGGCGGGCCGATCTCGACGTCGCGGTAAAACTGCCGGGCCCGTCCGCGGGCAGTACGAGTGTCCGGGGTCAGGCCGCGCTGTCTCGCCTCGACGTTCGCGACAAGGAGCGAACCGTCATGCGACTCGAGCGGGGCACGGCCGCGGGGCTCGACGTGCAGTGGCCGGAGCGCGTCTCGATCGGCGATCTCGCCCTTCACCGACCATGGATCCTGCTCGAGCGCGATGAGCGTGGCGCTCTACCACTGCGCGTGCTGGTCCCTGCTCCGAACGGGACGCCGAGCGCGAACGGCCAGTCAGCGGGAGCGAGCGCAAACGGCCGGTCCACAGGCCAGGCCTTGGCCGTGGCGGTCCAGCGGCTCACCGTCGACGAGGGGGGAGCCCGTCTCGTCGACCGCAGCGTCGCGCCCTCGTTCGCCATCGACCTCACCCGCCTCGTCGCGAAGATAGACGGCCTCTCCACGGCGGGCGCCCAGCCCGCGCGTATTGAGCTGACCGGGCGGCTGGTTCCCGACGCCGCCATCGCCCTGCAAGGCACCGTGGGGCCCCTCGGAGGACCCCTGCGCGTCGACGTGAACGGCGAGCTGCGCGAGTTTGCCATCCCGCGCACGAACCCGTACTTGCTCAGGCAGGTGGCCTGGAAGGCACGGGAAGGACGCCTGATGGCCAGGATTCGCGGTCGGCTCCAAGGAGATGCCCTGGACGCCCGGTCCGATCTCCGCCTGCGGCACCTCGAGCTCGAGCGGGGCGGGCCTGACGATCAGGCTCAGACGCGCATCGGTCTACCACTCGGTCTGCTCGCGTCGCTCATGAAGAACAACCAGGGCGACATCACCGTGTCGTTCCCGGTCAGCGGGCGCCTCAACGACCCGCGCTTCGATTTCAGCGAGGCGATCTGGAAGTCCGCGCGCACGGTGGCGATCAACGCGATCACCGCGCCCGTGAGCTGGATCGGTCGGCTCCAGTACACTCCCGACTCGCGGATCGAGAAGGTCCAGATCGATCCCCTCCAGTTCCGGCCCGGTACGGCCAGCCTGACCCCCGAGGGCGACGCGCAGACCATGCGGCTGGCCGGGTTCCTGGACCAGGTGCCTGAGGTGAGGCTCGCGCTCACGCCGGTCGTGACGGCTGGAGACCTCGCCCAGCTGTCCCGCCGCACGCTCGAGACGGCCATCAGCCGGAGCGCGCGAGACGGCAAGCTCTCACCGGAGGAGGCCGCGGCGCGGCTCTTCGCCCAGCGGTTCCCCAATCGTCCGCGCCCCGAGACGTCGGAGGCCGTGCTGGCCGCCCTCGTGGAGAGCGAGCCAGTGCCCACCAGTGAGGCGTCGGGCCTCGCCGCCAAGCGCATGGAGACGGTGCGCGAAAAGCTCAAGCTGGCGAAAGTCGACAGCTCGCGGCTGATCGAGAACAAGGCCGTCGAGCGGCGGGACGCGACCGAGGGCAGCGGTGTGTACGTCGATCTGGTCGAGCAGGAAGGCCCGAAACCACCCAATCTCCTCGATCGCCTGCGCCGGCTGGGTGCTGGCATCACCGGCGAACGCCCTGGGCCATGAGGATATTGGGCGGTGGCGGCAGGCGGCGGTTGAGCGTGCTCCTGGTCGGCCTCGCGTTCGCCGGCGCCACCGGCTGCCGGACCGCGGGCGATGCCTACACCGATGCGCGCATCGAAGCCGAGGTCAAGGCGCGGCTGGTCGCCGAGCACGAGGCGAACTTGACTCGCCTCGCCGTGGTGTCCAGCGACGGAACCGTGTATCTCAGCGGAGCCGTTCCCTCGACGGACGCGAAGGCT
Organism: Candidatus Methylomirabilota bacterium; assembly: GCA_046726415.1. Taxonomy (GTDB): domain Bacteria; phylum Methylomirabilota; class Methylomirabilia; order Rokubacteriales; family CSP1-6; genus CAVWFS01. The sequence goes on along the minus strand of JBKPAK010000351.1, from coordinate 12,702 downwards.
CGCGCCGAGACGGTGACCAAGGGCGTGAGCGGGGTCAGGAAAGTCGTCAACGCCCTAGAGGTGCGGCCAGTGCGCGAGTAACGGACCCTCGGCTTCGGCCAGTGCGCCAGCCGCGGACCATCGGCTTCGGGTCTTCGCGATCGCCGTGATCAGAGCCTCCGTTCCCACGTTTCCCCAACCAGGTCGTGGCCGAAGCTGTGGTGGCGTTCCTGGTGAGTCAGGCGAAAGTCGGCCGCCTCATAGATGCGGCGGGCCGAGCGCAGCACGCTGTTCGTCCAGAGCGTGATCTTCCGGTATCCGGCCTGGCGGGCGAAACGCACGCACTCGTCCACCAGGCGCGCCCCGATGCCCAGCCCGCGCGCCCGGGGTTCCACGAGGAGCAGGCGGAGCTTGGCCACGGTCTTGGACTGCTTGACGAGGAACAGCGAGCCGACATTCTCGCCGTCCCGTTCGGCAATCCAGCAGCGCTCTCGCTTCGAGTCGAAGTGCAGGATGAACTTCGCGACAATGCTCGCCACCAGCGCCTCGAATTGCTCGTCCCATCCGTATTCCTCGGCGTACACCACGCCATGGCGATGGACAACCCAGCCCATGTCGCCGGGCTGGTGACTCCGCAAGAGGTACGGAGTCTTGGGCACGGGCCGGGCGTCGAGGAGGCCCTCGATGGTGTGCATCGCCTCGATCAGCCGGCCCTGCTCGGCGGCAGAGAGGCGGTCCAGCATCGCGCCGACCTCGACGCGCGAGCGGGCCTCGAGGGGGCCGACGGTGTCACGGCCTCGCTTGGTCAGGGAGAGGAAGTGTTGCCGGCCATCGGCCTCAGAGGGGCGCCGGTCGATGAGGCCACGCTCGTCGAAGTCGCGCAGGATGCGACTGAGATAACCGGCGTCCAACTCCAGGTCCTTCCCGAGCTCGGTGGCGGTGGGCTTCTCGCGATGGGCCAGCTCGTAGAGCACGCGCACCGCGGTCAGCGAGAATGGGCTCTTCAGGAGGCCTTCCTGCAGGACGCCAATCTGCCTGGTGTAGAAGCGGTTGAAGCGCCGGACGGCCTCGACGCGCGGGGCCGCTGCGGTGGCCACGGTCGGGGCCACCGCCCGAGCCCGGTCTGTCCCCATAATTGCCAGTGTCAAGTATTTGCTTGACGCTGTCAAGCATGGAGGGGCGTCCCCCTCCACCGGTCGGTTGCGTCGCGCGGCCTCCTATCCCATGCTCAGAACGCGGAGCGACGCGCGAAGGGAGGATGCGATGACCAAGGTCGTGGGATTCATCGGGTTGGGAAACATGGGAGGGCCGATGGCGTCGAACCTCGTGAAGCACGACTTCTCGCTGGTCGTCCACGACATCGAACCCGCCAAGGTGGAGGCGCTCCGCGCGCGGGGGGCCACGGTGGCCAGCTCGCCGGAGGCCGTGGCCGCGGCCACCGACCGCACGATCTGCATGGTGGAGACCACCGGGCAGGCCGAGACGGTCATCGCCGGCGAGCGCGGCATCATCCGCAGCGCCAAAGCCGGCCACATCGTCGTGTGCATGAGCACCATCGATCCCTTCGCCGCCCGTCGGCTCGCCGAGGCCCTCGCCCTGCGCGGGGTGGCCATGCTGGACGCTCCGGTGAGCGGCGGCACCGGGCGGGCGGCGTCGGGCGAGCTCTCCATCATCGGCGGGGGCCCCAAAGAGGCGTTCGGGGCCTGCCGGGACCTCTTCGAGGCCATGGGCGCGAAGATCTTTCACGTGGGGGATATCGGCCAGGGTCTGGCCATGAAACTGATCAACAACATGCTGGGCCAGGTCAACATGGTGGCCATCGCCGAGGCCCTGGTGCTGGGCGTCAAGGCCGGACTCGACCCTCGCATGGTCTATGAGGTGGTGCGCGCCAGCACGGGGACGAGCTGGGGGTTCGAGACCCGCGTGCCGAAGATCCTGGCGCGCGATTTCTCACCAGGCGGCACCATCGACATCTCGTACAAAGACCAGGAGCTGGAAACAGCATTCGCCAAGCAACTGGGCATGCCGCTCCTCCTGGCCAACGTCAGCCAGCAGGTCTACCAGATGGCGCGGGCGGCCGGGCTCAACAAGGAGGATGGCAGCGCCATCATCAAGGTGCTCGAGCGGCTGGCCGGGGTCCAGGTCGGTGGATGACGGCCGCGCCGGGACCGTCTCCGAGTGCGCCGGACGAGGGACGGCGGGACAGATGGCACGCACCCTGCGGAGTTTCAGTCCTGACCCGCCGATCCCGGACGGTCGCCGGGCGGCCGACGCCAAGGGAGGAGACACGGTGATCAAGAGCATCTCGCTGCTCACGCGCAAGGCTGGCATAACGCACGAACAGTTCGTCCGGCATTGGCTTGACATCCACGCGCCCCTTGCCCACGCGGTGCCAGGGCTTTCGCGCTACGTGCAGTCGCACATCGTCGGAGAGCGCGAGCGCTCCGACATCCCAACCACGATGGTCGAGGTCGATGGCATCGCCGAGCTGTGGTACGGCGACCGCGAGGCCATGGCGCGGGCGATGGCCTCACCCGAAGCGAAGGCCCTGCATGCCGACGGCGCGCTCTTCATCGGCGGGATCAAGACGTTCATCATCGACGAGAAGGTGATCATCCCCGCTCAGGCCCAAGCCTGAGCGATGGCGCCACTCCGGATCGATCGGAAAGGCATCGAGGCGACGTATGCCGTCATCAGGCCATACGTCCGGCTGACGCCGGTGGTGGAGATCACGGGCGCCGACCTCGGGCTCCCTCCCTTTCCCCTCATCTTGAAGCTGGAACAGCTCCAATGCGCCGGGGCGTTTAAGACGCGGGGCGCGTTCGCCAACCTCCTCATGCGCGATGTCCCGGAGGCCGGTGTGGGGGCGGCCTCGGGTGGCAACCACGGGGCCGCCGTGGCCTACTCGGCGATGCGACTCGGCATCCGCGCGAAGATCTTCGTGCCGACGGTCTCCTCGCCGACGAAGATCGAGCGGATCCGCGCGTACGGCGCGGACCTGGTCGTGGGAGGCCAACGCTATGCCGATGCCCTCGCGGCCTGCGAAGCGTGGGTCGCCCAGTCCGGCGCATTGCCGGTGCACGCCTTCGATCAAGTGGAAACCGTGCTCGGCCAGGGCACGATCGGCACCGAACTGGCGGCCCAGGCCCCTCGCCTCGACACGGTGCTCGCGGGAGTGGGCGGAGGTGGGCTGATCGGTGGGCTGGCCGCCTGGTACGCGGGCACCGCACGAGTCATCGGCGTGGAGCCTGTCGGGGCGCCGACGTTGACGGAGGCGCTCAAAGCGGGACGGCCCGTCGATGCTGAGACCAATAGCATTGCCGCGGACTCGCTCGCACCTCGCCGGGTCGGCGAGCTGATGTTTCCGATCGCGCAGGCCTACGTCGATCGCGTGGTGCTGGTGAGCGACGACGCCATCCGGCACGCCCAGGAAGCCCTCTGGGCGTCGCTCCGGCTCGTGGCCGAACCCGGCGGCGCCGCCGCGCTGGCCGCCCTTCTCTCGGGCGGCTATGCGCCGGCCCTCGGAGAACAGGTCGGCGTCATCATCAGCGGCGGCAACACCACCGCCGTCGACTTCGCGCGCGCAGAGCCGACGTCAGCCTAACCGGCGACTAACACCCACGGCTCGCGCCCGCAGAGGCTCGCGCGCGTCGGCTCGCTCCATCGGGTCATGCCCATATCCTGGTAGAGGGCCAGCGCGGTGGAGAGGCGCTCGCATGCCAGATCGTTCCCACGGGCATCGTTCCGACCGATCTCACCCGGCGGACGAGGCGACGGCTTGACAGCAGGCGAAGGGGCGTGCTACGCCCGACACCCTGAGGCGGCGAGCGGCGCCACCGTGTCCGGCCACGGGCCCAACCCGACCATCCGCAAGGAGAACGCGATGATCGAGCGCAGCGAGGATGACGGCGAGAAACCGGCCCTCGGGACGGACTGCGGACTAGGGGCGCGTCTGACGCGGCGGGCGTGGTTAGGCGGTGCGGTCGGGCTGGCTGCCACGGCCACGGGCCCGTTTGTCTGGGTGCCGCAGGCGAACGCGGCGGGTAAGGTCGTCATCCGGACGATCGGCGGGGCCTACGAGGAGGCCAACGTGAAGGCGATCTTCGAGCCCTTCACGAAGGCGACGGGGATCGAGATCGTGAAGGTCCCCGCCACCCTGGGCAAGCTCCTCGCCATGTTCGAGTCGGGCAACATCGAGCTGGACGTAGTCGACGCCGGGGAGTTGGGGATGCTGTCGCTCAGCCAGAAAGGGGCGCTGGAGAAGATCAACTACAAGGGCTGGAAGCTCACCAACCCCGACGATCTCGACGTTCGCCGAGATGACATGGTGGCCAACATCTACTTCTCGACCGTCCTCGCCTACAACACCCAGATCTTTCCTACCGGCAAGCACCCGCGGAGCTGGGGGGAGTTCTGGGACGTGAGGAAGTTCCCGGGTCCACGGATGCTCACCGACCTCGCGGCTGGCGCCGTCGACCTGGAGTTCGCGCTGCTCGCCGACGGCGTGCCGAAGGACAAGGTCTATCCCATCGACCTCGATCGAGCCTTCAAGTCCCTCGACCGGGTGCGACCGGCGATCCGGAAGTTCTGGGACACTGGCGCTCTGTCGGCCCAGATGCTTGCTGACAAGGAAGTCGTGCTGGGGTCGATCTGGAACGGGCGACTGCAGGCCATCGCCGACAAGGGCGCCCCGGTGGCGATCGAGTGGAACGAGGCCGCCCTCCAGACGCAGTTCTGGGCGGTCTTCAAGGGGGCCAAGAACGGGGAGAACGCCCAGCGCTTCATCGACTTCGCTTGCCAACCGCTCATCCAGGCCAACCACGCCAAGGCCATCCCCTACGGGCCCACCAACCGCCAGGCGTTCAAGAGCATCGGGGCCGACGTGGCGGCGAGGCTGCCGTCCAGCCCCGAGCACAAGCAGAAGGCGTTCCTCCACAACGGCATGTGGTGGGCGGACAACCGGTCCAAAGTGAGCGAGCGCTGGTCGCAGTGGCTCCTGCAGAAGGGCTAGACGCCTGGCGGAGTGTCAGACATCGAGGGGCGTCACGGATCCCCCGGGGGCCCCGAGCGCGGGGGGCTTGGGGGCCATCTCGGGGCCCCCATGACAATAGGCGCTGAGGTCCGACTCCACGAACTGACCAAAGCGTTCGGTCCGGTAGTCGCGGTGCAGGACGTTTCCGTCACCATCGCGCCCGGATCGTTCTTCACGCTGCTCGGCCCCAGCGGGTCGGGCAAGACGACGAGCCTCATGATGGTGGCCGGGTTCGCCCACCCCACGCGGGGCGAAGTGTTCGTGGACGGAGCGCCGGTGGCCGGCCTGCCACCCCAGAAGCGCGACCTCGGCATGGTCTTCCAGAGCTACGCGGTGTTCCCGCACTTGACCGTCTTCGACAACATTGCGTTCCCCCTTCAGGTCCGGCGGGTAGGGCGCTCGGAGATCCGCCAGCGGGTGAACGAGGCGCTGGAGCTGGTGCGGCTTCAAGGCTATGACCAGCGGCTGCCGCGCCAGCTCTCGGGCGGGGAGCAGCAGCGGGTCGCGCTGGCCAGAGCTCTGGTGTTCAGGCCCCGAGTCCTCCTGATGGACGAACCACTCGGGGCGCTCGACAAGAAGCTACGGGCCCATATGCAGCTCGAGCTCAAACACATCCAGCGGCACCTGCACGTGACGGTCATCTACGTCACTCACGACCAAGAAGAGGCCCTCACGATGTCCGACCGCGTAGCGGTGATGCAGCGGGGTCGGATCGAGCAGGTGGGGACGCCGGCCGAGCTGTACGAGGCTCCGGTGAGTCGGTTCGTCGCCGATTTCCTGGGCGAGTCGAACTTCATCGATGGCGTCATCGTCGGCGGGCCCGCCGAGGGGCGCTGGCTGGTCCGCGCCGCGGGCGGGCTCGAGTTCCTCGGCATCGGGGCGGTGCCGCTTCGGGCGGGCCAGGCGGTCACCGCGGTGGTCCGCCCCGAGAAGCTCGTGCCGGTCGAGGACCCGGCGAGCGCGGCCCCGACCGCTGCGGTCAACACCTGCAAGGGCACGGTCGAGGAGGCCATCTACGTGGGCGAGGCGACCCGTTACCGGGTCGCCCTGGGGGTCGACGGCGCCGTCACCATGAAGGTCCCGAACCGCCTCGCCCTGCGCCAGCACGGCGAAGGCGAGACAGTGGCTTTCACCTGGTCGCCGGACGAGACGCGACTCTTTCCCCGCGGGAACGCGTGAGCGGTGAGCCGATGGTGACCGGCGACGCTTCGCTCGCTCCCGAGCGTCGCGAGGCGCTCCGCTACTTCGTGATCCTGCTCCCGGCGCTCTTGGTGCTGCTGGCGCTCTTCGTGTACCCCCTCCTCGGCATCGTCGAGCGGAGCGTCTACAAGGCCGGATACACCCTCGAGTCCTACCGACAGATCGTGCGAGTCCCGGTCTACCTTCACGTCATCGGGAGCACGTTCCGGACGTCCGCGCTGGTGACCCTCGTCTGTCTCGGGCTCGGCTATCCGCTGGCCTACCTGCTGGCCTCGCTCCGCCCGCGGGTTGCCCGCCTGCTCCTGATCGTCGTGATCCTGCCGTTCTTCACCAGCATCATCGTGCGGACCTACGCCTGGATGGTCCTGCTCGGGCGGAACGGGATCGTGAACCAGTACCTGACGTGGCTCGGCCTCACTGACAGCCCCCTGGCGCTCCTCTACAACCAGGGCGGTGTCCTCATCGGCATGACGTACGTGCTCCTGCCCTACATGGTGCTGACGGCTTATAGCGTCATGCGCGGCATCGATCCTGGCCTGGTCCGGGCCGCCCACAGTCTGGGGGCCACGCGGTGGCAGGCCTTCCAGCGGGTGTTCCTGCCGCTCTCGCTCCCCGGAATTGCTGGGGGGACGCTCCTGGTATTCATCCTAAGCCTGGGCTTTTTCATCACGCCGGCTCTGATGGGCGGGCCCTCGGATGTGATGATCGCCATGCTGATTGAGCGCGAGGTCGAGTTCACCCTGAACTGGTCCTTTGCCTCGGCGCTGGCCGTCATCCTCCTGGCGCTCACCTTGATCGGCTTCGTGGGCTACAACCGGATCGTCAGGTTGGACCGCGTATTCGAGGCCCGCGGTTGATGGGCGACGAAGGTCAGCGGACCGGGCCGGGCGTGGTGGCCGTGGTCGGCCTGGCCTCTGTCGTGCTCCTCTTCCTCATCGCCCCGGTGGTCATCATCGTCATCGTGTCGTTCAGCGGAGCCGACTACCTGAGCTTCCCGCCGCCCCACCTGTCGGTGCGGTGGTACCAGCGGTTCTTCGGGATCGCTGCTTGGCGCCAGGCCATCGCGATCAGCATCCAGGTCGCGACTCTCACCATGGTGTTCGCCACCCTGCTCGGGTTCCTGGCGTCGCTGGCGCTCGTGCGTGGCCGCTTCCGCGGGAAAGGGGCGATCTACGCCTTCCTGCTCTCTCCGCTGATCGTGCCGACCATCATCACGGCGATCGGCCTCTACTTCTTCTTCGTGCGGATCAAGGCCACCGGCAGCATCCTGGCCATGGCTTTGGGCCACACTGTGCTGGCGCTGCCCGTCGTGGTAATCATCATCGCCGCCACCCTCCAGGGGTTCGACGTCCGGCTCGAGCAGGCCGCGCTCAGCCTCGGGGCGAGCCGGATCATCGCGCTCCGGCGGGTGACGCTTCCACTCATCCTGCCTGGTGTCCTTTCGGCGGCGCTCTTCGCCTTTCTGACCTCGTTCGACGAGCTGCTGATCCCGCTGTTCCTGGCGGGGGTCGAAGTGCAGACGCTCACCGTGAGGGTGTGGAATAGCCTCCTCCTGGAGGTCGACCCCACCATCGCTGCGGTCAGCTCATTCCTGATCGGCGTGACCACCGCCGTCCTCGGCGCCAGCGCCCTGCTCCGTGGACGCGGCGAGGCGCCGGGGACCTAGACGCGCGCATGGCCTTGCACTTCAGCAAGAACGAGCTGGCCGGCCGGCGGCGCCGTGCCTGCCGGGCGATGATCGAGCGCGGCCTCGACGGGCTTTTGCTGTTTCGGCAGGAGAGCATGTACTACCTGGCCGGCTATGACACCAGCGGCTACAGCATGTTCCAGGGCATGTACCTGGGAGCGGATGGCTCGCTCGCCCTCTGTACGCGCTCGGCCGATCTCCGGCAGGCGCGCATGACCTCCATCATCGAGGACATCAGGATTTGGCGCGACCGCCAGGACGCGACCCCGGCCCACGACCTTCGCGACATGCTGGAGAGCTACGGATGCCGGAGCAAGCGGCTCGGCGTGGAGTACCACGCCTACGGGCTGACGGCGCAGCGAGGCCAGATGGTCGATGCTGCGCTCCACGGCTTCTGCCGGACCGAGGATGCCAGCGATCTCGTCAGGCTGCTGCGCCTCGTCAAGAGTCCGACCGAGCTGCGCTACGTGCGCCGCGCTGGTCAGCTGGCCGACGCCGCGCTGGCGGTGGCCAACCGTCTCACCGTTCCGGGCGCGGCGCCTGGAGTGATCTACGGCGAGATGCTGAAGGCCATCCTGGCCGGAGACGGCGACCCGTCAGCCAGCCGATGGCCGATGGGCAGCGGCCGTGAGGCTCTGCTCGTCCGCTACCACACCGGACACGGGGCCATCGGCCGGCGCGATCAGGTGACGTTCGAGTTCGCCGCCGCCTACCGCCATTACCACGCGTGCCTCATGAACGTCGTGGTGACCGGGCGCGTCGATCCCCGACACCGGGACATGTTCCGCGCCTGCCGCGAGGCGTTGGCGGCGTGCGAGGCGACGCTGCGTCCCGGCCGGACGGTCGGCGACATCTTCGCCGCTCACGCTCGCGTCCTGACGCGGGCGGGGTACAAGGACCACATGCTCAACGCTTGCGGCTACACGCTGGGCGCCACCTACCCGCCGACCTGGATGGACGAGCCGATGATCTACGCCGATCATCCCCAGGTGCTGGCGCCTGGCATGGTCTTCTTCATCCACATGATCCTGCTCAACAGCCGCTCCGGGCTCAGCACGTCGCTCGGCGAGACGTCGATCATCACGGCGCGTGGCGCCGAGCCCGTAACCCACGCGCCGCGGCAACTCGTCGAGAATTGAGGATCGAGCGATGAGCCAGGCGTCGGACACCAAGGAAGGACTGCGCGCGACCCTGAGCGACCTGGTTGCTCTGCACGGCGTCTCCGGATTCGAGCAACCGTTGGTCGCGTACTTCCAGAAGCGCGTGGCCGGCCTCGCGGACCAGGTGGACGTCGATCGCTACGGCAATGTCACGGCAGTCAGGCGCGGTCGCCACGAACGCCCTCGCCTGATGCTGAGTGCGCACCTCGACGAGATCGGCTTCATCGTCAAGGGCGTCGAGCCGACCGGCTTCCTGCGCTTCGACCGCCTCGGCGGCACCGCTGACGCGCTCCTTCTGAGCCGGCGCGTGTGGGTCAACGGCCACTTCGGCGTCATTGGCGCCAAGGCCGGACACCTCCAGTCCGGGTCGGAGCAGGCGCGACCTGTATCGGCCACCGACCTCTATATCGACGTCGGCGCGACGAGTGCGGCCGAGGTCGCCGCCTTGGGCATCCAGGTCGGAGACCCGGTGACCTTCATCGGCGAGCTGGCCGAATTCAGCGGCGGCGACCGCGTATGCGGCAAAGCCATGGACGACCGCATGGGCGTGGCCATCTTGCTCCAGCTGCTCACCGAACTGCGGGAGGTGACGCCGTACGGGACGGTCCAGGCGGTCGGCACGGTGCTGGAGGAGGTCGGGTTGCGCGGCGCGATCATGGCGGCCTACCGCCTCGAACCAGACTACGCCATCGCCATCGACGGGCTGTCGGCGGCAGACACCCCGGACTCGAGCCCGACCCAGGATATCGCGGTGGTCATGGGGCGCGGACCGGTCGTCCTGCTGGCCGCTTCCACCGGCGCCTTTCGCGGCAGCATCGCCCACCCCGCGATGAAGCGCCACCTGCTCGCGGCCGCGGCGGCCGCAAACATCCCGGTGCAGCTTGCCACGCACCTCGGGCGTGGCTCGACGGAGGCGGCCTCGATCCACCTCGTGCGCGCGGGGATCCCGACCATCAGCGTCGGCGTGCCTCGCCGCTACTCCTACTCGCCGAACGAGATGGTCGACCTCAACGACGCGGTGGCCGCGGTGCAGCTGCTCTCGCGCTTCGTCGCCCACATGGACCGGCACGGCGACCTCGGATTTGGGTGAGATCCTAGCCGCCGTGGGTGCGAGCGGCGTGCCCCCCCGGTGGCAGGGTCCACAGACCTCGAGTTGGGGCGGCCTAGGATGCGGATCGCTGGACGGACGGGATCGGCTCAGGATGGCCGGCCAAGCGCGTCCTCGTCGAGACAGCGCAGGATCTCGGCCTTCGGATCGCTCATGGCCCTCCCCCGGCGAAGCGCTCCAGGTGGTGGTCGGCGTCGCCGAAGGTCTGGGCGATCATAGTCAACCGCCGGAAGGTGTGGCTGATCTTCAGCTCTTCCGTCATGCCCATGCCGCCGTGGAGCTGTACCGCCTCCTGGCTCACGTGACGGCAGGCGTCGGCGATCTTGATCTTGGCCGCCGACACCACTCGCCGGCGCTCGGCCGCCTCGGCGGTGTCCACCTTCACGCGGGCCAGGCACGCGAGGGAGCGCGCCTGTTCATAGCTGATCAGGATGTCGACCATGCGGTGCTGCAGGGCCTGGAAGCTGCCGATGGGCACCCCGAACTGCCGGCGGGTCTTCAGATAGTCGAGGGTGGCGTCGTGCGCGTACTTGATGGCGCCGACGGCCTCGGCGCAGAGGAGAGCCGTCGCATAGTCCACCACTTCCTCGGCGAGCGGAAAGCCATCGCCCTCGGGGCCGATGAGCGCGTCGCGGGGCACCGTCACGCCTGACAGCCGGACATCGGCCACCCGAAGGTTGTCGAGCGTTCGGTATTCCGTGACCCCCACCCCCGGCGCGGCCCGCTCGACCAGGAAGAGGCTGATGCCGCGAGCGTCGGTGTGGCTACCCGCAGTGCGCGCCGACACCACGAGGAGGTCGGCGCACCCGCCGTGAAGGACCATGCATTTCTCGCCATCCAGCAGCCAGCCATCTCCGGACGCCCTCGCCGGCAGAGACACGTGCCGCAGGTCGTAACGCGCGCCTCGCTCCGTGTGGGCAAACGCCAGCTTGGTCTTGCCCTGGATGAGCGTGGGCAGGATGCGCTTCTGCTGCACCGCCGTCCCTCCGCGCGCCACGAACTGACCGCCGAGCCCTACCGAGGCGAGGTAGGGCTCCACCATGAGCCCTTCCCCGATGGCCTCCATGACGATCATCACGTCGACCGCGCTCCCGCCGAAGCCGCCGTGGTCGCTGGCGAAGGGGATCCCGAGCAGGCCCATCTCGGCCAGGGTGGCCCAGACGTCTTCGCTGTAGCCGGCGGCCGAACCCATGATCTTCGCGCGGGCCTCGAACGCATAGCCGGTGGCCAGGAAGCGCTTGAGGGTGTCGGCGAGCAGCCGCTGTCTTCGCTGTACTCGAAGTTCATGTCGCGTCCTCCTCGCCTACAAGCCCAGGGTCGCCTTGGCGATGATGTTCCGCTGGATCTCGTTGGACCCCGCGTAGATGGTCGCCTTGCGCAGGTTGCAGTAGCGCGGGCCCAGCGAGGCGGTGAAGGCATCGAAGGAAGCGGCGGCGTCAGAGGGCCGGAAGGTCTGGGCGAACGGGCCGGCCACCTGCATCATCAGCTCGGAGATGGCCTGCTGGATCTCCGTGCCTTTGATCTTGAGCAACGACACCTCGGCGCCCGGCGGCCGGCCTCCCCCGCGAAGCTGATCGAGGAACCTCAGATTGGTGATCTCGAGCGCCATCAGCTCCACTTCCACGCGCGTCACCCGATCGCGGAAGCGCGGATCGTCGAGGAGCGGGGTGCCGTCCTTCATCGCCCGCGCGGCCAGCTCCTTGAGGCGCGCCAGCTCTCGCTTGGAGGCCCCGATGCGGCCGGTGCCCATGCGTTCGTAGCCGAGCAGGTACTTGGCCACCGTCCAGCCCTTGTTCTCCTCGTGAACGAGGTTCTCGAGGGGAACCTGCACGTCGTCGAAGAACACCTCGTTGACCTCGTGGCCCCCATCCATGAGGGTGATCGGCCGCACGGTGATCCCCGGCGACCGCATGTCGATGAGGAGAAATGAGATCCCCTCCTGCCGCTTCTCCCGGGTGGCGTCGGTCCGTACGAGACAGAAGATCCAGTCGGCGTGGTGCGCGAGGGTCGTCCAGATCTTTTGCCCGGTCACCACGTACTGGTCGCCCCGCCGGACGGCCCGGGTCTTCAGCGAGGCCAGATCGGAGCCCGAGCCCGGCTCGGAGTAGCCCTGACACCAGAAGTCCTCGCCGTGGTAGATGCGGGGCAGGAACCGCCCTTTCTGCTCGGGCGTGCCGAACCGCAGCAACACCGTCGCGCACATGCGGACGCCGAACGCCACCACCGGCGGGCAGCCAGCCGCGCCGCACTCCTCTTCGAAGATGTAGCGCTGCACGACGGTCCACTCGGTGCCGCCCCATTCGGTCGGCCAGTCCGGGGCCACCCAGCCCTTTTTCGCCAGAATTCGATGCCAGCGGAGGAGATCGCCCTTGCTCAGTTCCTTGTAGTTGACGACCTTGTCGCGCAGCTCATCGGGCAGATTGTCGTCCAGCCACGTCCGCACCTCGTCGCGAAACGCCGCTTCGTCGGGGGAATAGTTGAGATCCATCGTCGCTCCTCCCGGGCGCTCAGTGGGGCCTGGCCATTCTACCCATAC
>JBKPAK010000350.1:0-13694 GCA_046726415.1 Candidatus Methylomirabilota bacterium | reverse complement strand
AGTCGTCCGCGTACCGCACGACGATCATGTCGCCGTGGGCCTGCGTCTTCCGCCACCGTCGGGCCCAGAGGTCGAACGCATAGTGCAGGTACACGTTAGCCAGGAGCGGCGAGATGCTGCCCCCCTGGGGCGTGCCCGTTTCACGCCACGTCCGCGTCCCGTCCTCCAGCACGCCCGCGTTGAGCCACTTCTGGATCAGCCGCACGACGCGCCGGTCCGCAATGCGGTGCTCGACGAACTTCACCAGCCATGCGTGGGCGATGGCCTCGAAAAACCCACGGATGTCGGCGTCGAGCACCCAGTTCACCTTCCGCGTCAGGAGCCCGGCGTAGAGCGTATCCAGCGCCTGATGCGGGCTGCGCCCCGGCCGGAACCCGTACGAGAAGCCGAGGAAGTCAGTCTCGTAGATCGCATTCAGCACCTCGACCGTCGTGCGCTGGACGATTTTGTCTTCCAGCGTGGGGATGCCCAGCGGCCGCAGCCGCCCGTCGGCCTTGGGGATGTACGTCCGCTTGACCGGCCTCGCTCGATACGCCCCGCGCTTCAGCCGTCCCGACAAGTCCGCGAGGTTTTCCTCGAGGGCCTGCCCGTAGTGCTCCCACGTCTCGCCGTCGATCCCTGGCGCGGCGTCTCGCTTCAGCGCGTGGTACGCCGCTCGCAGATGCTCGACGTTGTAGACGTGGTGCAGGAGCGTCGTGAACCGCACCTGCCTGTCCTGCTCCGCTACCTGCCGTACCCGCTCCAGCGCACTGGGCGCACCGACCCGGTCCTGTGCCCGGGGCGCGGTTTGCTGGCTCGGGTTCCCTTTGGCCAGCCCCCTTCCCTCCATCCCCTCCGCCGCCGGTGGCCCGGCCTTGTTCGGGAACTTCGACGGTACTACGGGGCTGTCCGACTGCCCGTGGCCGTGCATCATCGGCGTGTGTCCTTGGACTTCCCGATGCGGCCCGCCGCGCCATCCGCGACGGGTGACCACGGGCTCTCCCGGTTCTCGCGCGAGGTGTGTCCGGGCATGCACGGGGTCTCTGACCGCGCGGGACTCCGGGGTGTCTCGCGATATCGACACCCCGGATGTGGCCTTCCGCCTTCCTCCACGGCGTCGGCGTCCCGGAGGAGCTTTCTTTCGCGGCTCAATACCCGGCCTGCCCGTCCCCCTGTCAGTGCTTCGCCGCCGCCCTCGCGGGCGACTGCGCATGGCTCGGGGCCGGTGTGGGTCGCTACTCCTTCACCGTACGACTCTTGCATTCGCAGCACCTCGCCGGTTTAACCCGGCGCACGGAGGACATCGCCATGCGAGCAATGTTGACGGCAATTCTCGTCCTGGTCGCCCTGTTGGCAGTGCCGCCCCCAACCTATGCGCAAACCGTCGGCCAGGTCTTCCAGAAGGTTAGCCCGTCCGTGGGGGTGATCCGGGCCAAGGGCCGGGAGGTCAGCGGCCCTGGTGGCGTGACGCGCTTCAACGAGACAGGCTCCGGGGTTCTCATCTCCCCGGATGGCAAGGTCATGACGGCGGCCCACGTCGTCCACGCCATGGACGAGGTCACCGTGGAGTTCCTCGGCGGCGAGACGGTCACTGCCCGCGTGATCGCCTCCGAGCCGGCGGCCGACCTCTCGCTCCTGCAACTGGACCGTGTGCCCCCCGGAGCACGCGTGGCTCCTCTCGCGGATTCCAGCTCGGTGAAGGTCGGAGACCAGGTCGTCGTTGTGGGGGCACCCTACGGGCTGAGCTACGCGCTCAGCGTCGGCTGGATCAGCGCCCGCTGGCCACCCAACACCGTGTACCGCCAGATGCCCCTCGCGGAGTTCTTCCAGACGGATGCCGTGATCAACACCGGGAACTCTGGCGGTCCCATGTTCAACATGGCTGGCGAGGTCGTCGGCATCGTGAGCCATAACATCTCCAAGAGCGGGGGGAGCGAGGGACTGGGCTTCGTGGTCACCGCCAACACCGCCAAGGAACTGCTCTTGGCCAAGCGCTCGTTCTGGAGCGGCCTGGAAGGCGAGCTGCTGACGACCGAGCTGGCGGATTTGTTCAACCTTCCGCGCAAGTCGGTCGGCTACATGGTCAAAACGGTGGCCAAGGGTTCGCCCGCGGACGCCATCGGGCTCCGCGGCGGCACCAAGACCGCGACCATCGATGGTCAGTCGATCGTCGTCGGGGGAGACATCATCCTGGCCGTGGACGGCGTCAATGTGACCAGTCTCAAGGATGTGGTGACGATCCGAGATGGTATCAACCGCAAGCGATCGGGCGATCCATTCACCGTCACGGTGCTGCGGGGAGGGGAGACCTTGGAGCTGACCGGCCGCGTGCCCTGAGGATCGATGCCCGGCAGGTGCCGCAAACGCGCAGCGGTTCTACCACCACCCGGTCGCCCACTTGGAAACCGCTGCCCGCTGGGACATCGGCGATCTCCGCCAAGGTCTCGTGGCCGATGATGCCACCCTTCGGCACCCGATGGTCGAGATGGCCCTGGAAGATGTGCAGGTCCATCCCGCAGATGCCGACCCGCCGCACGCGGAGCAGCGCTTCGCTCGGGCCTGGCCTGGGCATCGAGGCGGTGCCGGTCCGGAATGCTTTGGCTCCCTCGTAGAACGCTGCCCGCATCGCTCCGCCTTTCGCGCGCCGGTTCACGGCCCCGTCCAAACTCAAGAGACCGTCGAAGCCTCTTCGCGATTAACGCTTGGGCGACAGGCGCGCCGTCACGCGCCGACCATCAGCGAGGGTCGTCTCGACCTGAAGTTGCCGGCGGCCATCACCCGAGAGAAGGCGTGCCGTTCCGGTCGCTCCCCGCTCCCCCTTCAGCCAGAGCACGCCCCCCTTGAGCTCCAAAGTGCCTCGGCCCTGAAGCACGCCAATCGTTCGGAAGCTCTTGGCCTCGTACGTGGAGTCGTCGTTGATCACGACCTCGACGAAATCCTGATCGGTGGACGGCCGGGCCGAGAGCCCGCTGAGGAGACCGTCCCACCGGCCGGTCACCTCCTTGAGACTGCCGATCGCCACCGGTGTGCTCGGCTCCGCGGTGGCTGCGGTGCCCGCACCGCCGGAGGCGCACGCCGATATCAGGACAGCGCCCGCCAGCCACAGCCATCCGGCTCCCTTGCGCCAAAATCGCTGCATGCGCTCCTCCCCGTGTGGCGTCACTGAGCGTCCCTGGATTCTCGCACGGTGCACGCCCGTTATGATCCCTACATGAGGACTTGACCAAGCTCAGGAGCTGGTCTGCCGAGGGCGAACGCCAGGATGGGCTGGCCACCAGCACCAGCCGCGAGGTCAGCAGGCGGCGGGGTCTTTCCCAATACTTCTGTGAAGGCCGGGCGCGCTTGCTCCGGCACCAATCCCGAAGTGAAAAAGTACGAAACGATGCGGCGCCCGATCGCTTCTGCGAAGGGCTCGGCGGCCACGAGGAGCGGTACCGCGACGAGAAAGCGAACGTGAATACCGAAATGCTGAAGCAACGGTTCGCCGACTACCCACGTCGAAGGCCCGGCGGGTGTCCATGGTGGCGGCCAAACCGATCGCCTGCACATCGTCCAGGGCGCTTCGGGCTGGTTTCTGAGACGGGGGCTCCGGACGCCCACCAAGCTCCCCAGGGCACTCGCGGCCGCGCGTGAAGATGTGGAATGCTGCGAGAGCCCCGGCCGCAGATCTCAGCGGCGCGGGCGGGGCGGCGGCTCGTGAAACAAGATCTCAGTCATCGGATAGTGTCGTCGATTGAGCGTCCACAGGCGAAGGCCGGCCGTGCTGGCGGCGCCGGCCACGAGTGCGTCGGCCATCTCGAGCCCGCGCGACCTCGAGTACCGGGCCAGATAAGCGCCTGCCCGCCGCCCCACCGCGGCATCGAGTGCGACCTCGCCTCGCGCAGAGTAAGGCCTCAGTCACAGCTTCCTCGCCTGGCCGCAGTCCCGCCCGGATCTCCGCGAAGGACACGGCGCAGCAGTAGGTTGGCACAGCTGTCCGCTCGATGTCGCGGATTGCGTCGACGATGGCATATCGACCGCGCAGTGCCTCGATGATGACGTCGGAGTCGAAAAGAATCCCGGTCAGGCCCGACGGCGACCGAGTCGGTGCGTATCTCGCCGCAGCCGTCTCACGTACCCTCGAGTCCCGCCGAGGTCTGTGCGATCGCGCCATAGTCCCTCGATGCCGCGGAGCGTCGCGTCCCGCTCGTCCGATCCGGAGCCGTACACCCTCACCAGGGCGTCGCGCACCAGTTCCGAGATGGTGCGGCCGTGCTTCCGCGCGAGTTCCCGTAGACGCCGATGAATGGTGTCATCGAGATAGAGTTGCGTTCGGGTCATAGAATGTATATACATCGCCGCCGCCGAACAGGTCAACGGCTCGCGTTGCCTGCCGGCCACTCCCGCCTTCGGCGATTTCTCGAGGGGGCGAGCACCATGGTCGAAGGAGAAGGTCTCGACCAGGCGACCGGCGCAGGGCCGGGGCGTCGCCCTTCACGAAACGATCGAGACCGGGAAAGAAGGAGTCGAGACAGTTGGCGTCGGGGGCAGGTAGACGCGCACAACCTCGGCCTTCTCTCGTGCATCTCGACCATGGGCCCTGGTGCGCGCGCCACGAATCTCTGTGCGCCTGCCGTCGACATGTCCAGGCCTTGGGCGAACGCAGGACGATCATGGGCCAGCGCGGCCTCTCGGCAGAACCCTTCTGGCGCGCGCCAGTCTGGATGCGCTCGAATTCGGCGATGACCGTGTCCAGGGTGCCGGCCATGAGCTGGTGCATCCGCTCGGGCTCGTGTCCCTCGACGAAGTACGGGGTATAGCCGTAGCCGCGAAAGAGATGTTCCAGTTCCTCGTGGCTGATACGGGCCAGCACCGTCGGCTTCGCGATCATGTAGCCATTGAGTTGCAAGATGGGCAGGAGGGCGCCGTGGAACCTCAGGGCGACAGTGGCACGCAGGCGTCCACCCGGCTCCTGGCTCCGGCGTGGCTCACCGCTTTCGCGTGGCGCGCTCGGCGGCGAGCTGTCCCTGGCGGGCGAGGTTGATCGTCTCGCCCAGGATCCGCGCGAGCTCCTGGGGTGCGTGGAATCCCATGGAGTTCTCGGCGGCCACGAAGTCGAGCCGCCACTGGGCCTTGCGGTGGAGCGCGTGGGCCGCCTGGACGTCGGCCTCCTGGGCGCCGGCCTTGCGGGCGGCCACGATGGCGTCCAGCAGATCGGTGGTGGCCGAGGCCGCCCGCTGGAGCAGCTCGTGATGCCGGTCCTGGATGGTGAGCAGGCGGCTCTCCAGCTCTTTCTCGGGGACGGCGTGGCAAGTCTGGCAAGCCCGGTTGATGTTGAGCAGAGGGCTGCGGACCCAGTGGTCGCTCACCTTGAGGGCGCCCACCCGCTCGTAGGGCATGTGACAGTCCGCGCACGCCACGCCCGCCCGCGCGTGGATGCCCTGGTTCCACACCTCGAACTCCGGATGCTGCGCCTTGAGCACCTTGGCCCCCGTCTCGGCGTGTACCCAGTCCGCGAAGCCTTCCTTGTCGTAGTAGGCCTCGATCTCCTGGACCTTGAGGCCGTTGGCCCATGGGTAGGTGACAATCTTTCCCTCTCCCTTGAAGTAGTACTCCACGTGGCACTGGCCGCAGACGTACGCTCGCATCTCCTGGCGGGTGGCATCGCGGTTGGGGTCGTAGTCGGGGACGCCCTGCTTGGCCTTGAGGGCCTTGATCCCCGCCAGGAATCCTGGACGGGTCACTCTCAGGGCCATCGTCTTCGGCTCGTGGCAATCCACACAGGCCAGGGGATGCCGGATGAGGAGCTCACCCTTGCCGTCCGTCATGTTCCGCGCCTCCTCGTAGGGCATGCCGGACACCTGCTCGAAGCCTTTCGCAACATCCCCCTTGCCGACGAAGCGGTAGAGCGCCAGATTCGCGGCGTGGCACTGCAGGCACGCGCCGGGCTGTTTCTTCTCGGTCACTCGGCGGGTCTGCTCCTGATCGAAGAGCGCGTAGGCGTGGCCGCGGCGGTCGCGATAGTCGATGGCGAAGGCGTAGCCGGCGAAGATGCGCCGGAGCCACGGGTCCCGGTCGAGCTTCTGCTCCGCCGGGCCAGCGTCACTCGCGCCGGGGCCCCGCCCCCCGGTACTTCGTAGCGGTGGGAAGCGAGGTCTTGAGGTACGAGTCGTGCTGCGCGCGCCAGTTCTGGCCCCACGTCTTGGGGTCCATGGTCTCCTCGGTCACCTCGACGACACGCACGAAGGACTGGCGGGCCTCCTGCTTACGCTCGAAGATGTTGGTGAGGAGCGACAGGAGTAGCATGGTGAGGCCGGCCACACCCAGGAATCCGAGGGCGATCAACCACCAGGTCCGCCCCGCCGTGCCGCGAGCGCCACTGTTCATACCGAGCCCCCTGTCAGCCCCGAGTCGCAAACAATGCGCGGGAACCCAGGCGCTTTGCTGGATGCGAAGCGACGACCGGCGGCGCCAGCGACGGATATGAGCATGCTCAGCGACCGGCCCCGTGGCCGGCCCCGGCGTGGCAGTGCAGGCAATTCACTGCCCGGGAATCCGGCGCCGTGATCGGCAGCATGTCGCGCACGAATGCCGCGTGACAGCGCACGCAGTTGTCCTGCACCATCCGGCGGTCCCGAGCCGTGATCTCGATGGGCTCCTTGAAGTTCTGCAGCGTGAAGGCCACCGAGTGCCGGAATCCGTGCTCCGCCTTGGCCACCCACTTCGCGAGCCCTCGTGGGGGAGGTGGCATTCGACACAGGTCGCGGTGTGACGGTGACCGCTCTTGAGCCAAGCGTCGTACTGCTCGTTCATGACATGGCAGTTCACGCACGCGCGCGGGTCGGTGGAGAGGTAGGAGAAGCCCTTCGCGTACACGAACGTGAAGGCGCCCACGCCGGCTGGGATGCCGATGAGAACGGCGAGCAGCAGTCCCGGAACCACGGTCATGGGCATGCGGTGCGCCGAGCTTAGCCTGACGCGGCGGCGTGTTCCACCTCATCGCTGGCTCCTTGTGGAGGTGAGCTGGAGGCTCGTCACCTCCTCGCAGCGTTCGCGCGGGCGAGCTGCCCATCGAGAAGCATGGCAGATCTGATCAGGGCGAGGTTCGTGAACGCCTGAGGGAAATTCCCGAGCTGCTCTCGGCCCCCTTCTCGCGGCCGAGAGCTCGCTTTCCGTGAGAGAGGATGACCGCGCCGGACCGTTCACTTTCAACCGGGATCGCGATGCGTCTTCGTTTGCCGCTGACAAAGCGTCAGACGACCAGCGAGACCCCTGGACCGCGCTCGGAGGCGCTGGCCCGCCAGCGGACCAGCGCTCACCCGTCCCCGAATGCTGGGGCCAATCGCACGAGTAAGGATCGTCATAACGCGCGGTTGCCGAAGGACGCGCGTTCGCCGGTCTCTGCTGGTGCGCTCTCCCGGCCTACGCCTGCTTACTGCTTGAGCTTGATGTCGACGCCCCCGGCCGGGATGGCGAACCTGATGCCCTGGGCGGTGGCCGTCAGCGCCATCTCGACACCGTTCTGGTTCCTCAGCGCGGCCACGCCGGCCCCGCCGCCCACCGCCGCCGCCGACACATAGTTCCCGGAAAAGTCCTCGAGCTTGTTGAGCTTGGACACTTCGCCCTTGGCCGTGACCTTGGAGACACCAAGATCTACCACGCTCAGCCCCCTTGATGCTGAACTTATACGTCTGGCCGCGGTACTCGAGAGTCCCGTCACCCCAGCTGACCCCATGCCTATCGCGACGGATGTGGTCTCGAACGTGACCTTCCCCGTTGTGTCCCCTGCGCCAGGGCACCCGTCGCCAGCATCAGACACGTCAACGTTAGAGCCAGGGTTAGCCGCCTCGTCGTCCTCATGACCCCGTGACCTCCTTCCGTAAGAGACACCGCTGAAGTCCCTAGGAAAAGCTCTGGGTTGGCGCCGAGAGAGAGCTCGGCCGCACCCTACCCACCAGCCGCCAAGCCGTTCGCGGCACAGGCAGAACCGGTCGCCTACGGTCGTCGGCGATTTCGATCACCTCCATTCCCGCCCGCCGGGCCAGAGTGTCAAGCTGGTCCCGGGCGGGTCGCTCGCGGTCTTCAGAGCAGCAAGCACAGTCCGGTAGAGATCGGATCGCAGGTACCCGTCTTGCCGGTCGGGAGCGCCACCTCTGCCATCTTCCCGAGGTGGGCGTGCACGATTCCAGACCGGGCCCTTCCTGAACACGACCTCACCAACCTCTTCAATCGGCGATCACCCCTTGCTTCTTCATCGCCGCGGCCGCCTCGGCCGCCAGCTCCTGAACGAACGCGTCCACGTTGGTTGGATTCGTCGTCCGACTCTCCCCCGCCCACACGAGCTTGTTCTGGCGGAGCGAGTACACGAGCGTTTCGACGATCACGATTGTGTCGGTGCGCACCTGCCCACCGCTCCACGCGCCAGGATAGTAGCCACCCCAGAACGTCCCATATGGTCCCGTATAGACCGACGGCGTCGAGTAGACCTCCTTTTCCTTGCCGACGGGACGGAGCACCACGACACCCACCGCGCCGGCTTTCTCAAAGGCCTCTTTGATCCTCCCTTCGTTCTTGAGGTCGACATCGCCGAGAACGGTGTAGGCAGGGATGCCCGCGGCGCCGCGCTTCGTGAGCTCGCGTGCCAGGACATCCTCGGCCTCACGGCGCGACGCCTCGTTGGCGTTGACGACCAGCGCGATGACCTTCTCGCCGGTTGCCGACACGGGCCGGGCGTCGGGCGCCTTCCAGGTCGAGTGAAACGCCGTGGTGGAACAGGCCGCCAGTGCCATCGCCCCGAGCAGGACGGCGTTCAATCGCGGATTGCGCATGGTTGGTTTCTCCATTCGCGGCTCAGCGAGGCCAGCGGATCGATCGCCCGCTTCGACGCGGTGACCATTGTTAGAAACGAGGTCGGCCGACCTCGAAGGTTTCCCCCCTCGGCCGCTGGCGTCACCGGAAAGTTGGGATTCATGTCGGCAATGGCGGTGCTGATCGCCGCCTCGAGCGCGGCATCGTCCCGCCCGGGATCGTGGTGGAACGGCAGCAGGTGCTTGACGCCTGCCAGTCGGGCGAAGGCCAGCGCATCGTGTATTGCACTGTGTCCCCAGCCGACGTGACGGAGGTACTCCTCGCGAGTCTGCGATCCCCTGACCACGGGCGACTCCTCGCTGTCCTCGTGCGTCGAGGCGATCATCGCCGCCCAGATCGGCGATATGGAGAAAGCGACTCGGTATGGGATGGCGGCACTGCTCATGGACCTGGCCGACGTGGGCGGTAACGTGAAGGACGGCTGCCATATCGCCTCGATGGGCGACACCCCCGAACACGCAGCCATTGCGCTCAGGGCCGGTGAACGGGTTCTCCGGGTTTCAAATCCAAGCGCTCGCCACGGTGGTACACACGGTCAGACCGTCACCCTGCTCCAGGTGATACGTCGCCCCGTCTGGCGTGATGGCGACGGCGAGGCGCTGACCGCGAACGGTGAGGCGGAAGTGCAATCCCGCACCCGCCCGGGATTGAACGACAGCGTCCCGCCGCCGTCGCGTAAACCGGCCAGCCCGTAGACCACCCCCATCCACGTCCCGCCCATCAACGCGATGTGACACCCGTCCTTCACGTTCCCGCTGGCGTCCGCCAGATCCATGAGCAAGCCATTGATCAGGTAACTGAGGCCGAGGTCCTCGTAGCCGACCTCGAAGGCCACGATACCCTGGATGCACGCTGACAGGGAGGAGTCCCCGGTCGTCAGCGGGTCGTAGTAGTCGTAGTTGCGCTTCTTCTGCTCCAGGCTGAACTCGTCGCCGAGCAGGAACATGGCCAGGACCACATCCGCCTGCTTGATCACCTGGTGCCGATAGATGACCAGCGGATGAAAATGGAGCAGCAGCGGGTACTGGTCCGGAGGCACGTTCGCGAAGTCCCACCGCTTCAGATCGAGGAACTCGTCGTCCTGGGGATGGATCCCCAGGCGGGCGTCGAAGGGAATATACATCCGCTCGGCCGCCCGGCGCCAGTCCGCCGCCTCGTCTGGGTCAAGTCGCGTGCGGAGCACGAGGGCCCGGTGGTGGTCCAGGCTCTCCTCCCGCATGCGCTCGACGGCGTCGGTGGCCTTTCGCAGGTTTTCCCGGGCCATCAGGTTGGTGTACGTGTTGTTGTTGACCACCGTGGTGTACTCGTCTGGCCCGGTGACGCGGTGGATGCAGAAGCTGCCGTCCTGGCGCTCGGAGAAGAATCCGAAATCATACCACAGCCGGGCCGTCTCCACCAGCATCTCGGCCCGCACTCGTGCAGGAACTCCCGGTCGCCAGTGATATCCACGTACTTGACCACGGCGTGGGCGATGGCGGCGTTGATGCGGTGCCGGCGGCATAGTACGCCGAGGCCTCCTCGCCGTTGATGGTGCGCCAGGGAAACGACGCGCCCTTCTGGCCGAGGGACCGGGCCCGCGCGCGGGCCCGGTCCAGGATGCCGTAGCGATAGCGCAGGATGTTCCGCGCCAGCCCCGGCGACGTGTAGATGAGGAAGGGCAGGACGTACATCTCCAAGGCCCATTCGCCGTAGGGGATCGGCCAGGTCTCGTGGAAGCCGTTGACGAACGCACCGTGCTGGTAGGCGGGCTCCCCCTCCTCGAACGCCCCGCGCACGCCGAGGTACCCGTTGGCCACCGTGAAAATCGTCTCGGCCTGGGGGACGAGTTGCGGGGCGAACGATCGCTCCACCCACCGCCATGCTTCGATCGGGTAGAGAAGTTCCGGAGGAAGGACCGGTTCGCGCTTGATCATCCGTCTCGGGCCCTCCTGCGGCTGGTCAGCTGTTGACCCGCGGCCTCAGTTCAGCAACTCTCCCAGGTCGGTCACCACCACGTCCGCCCCATGAGCGCGGAGAGCCTCCCGGCTCCCGCCTCGATCCACCCCGATCACCAGGCCGAAGCCGCCCGCTCGCCCGGACTGGACACGGGCCAGGGCGTCCTCCACCACCACGGCGCGCGCGGGACTCACCCCCAGCATCTGGGCGGCCTTCAGGAACGTGTCCGGCGCGGGCTTTCCAGGTAGGTGGAACTCGGTCGAGACCAGGCCATCCACTCGGGCGTCGAACAGGCTCTCGATGCCCGCGGCCTGCAAGACGTCGCGGCAGTTGTTGCTCGACGACACCACTGCGGTGCGGATGCCCTGCTCCCGCACCCGGCGGACCAGGGCCACCGATCCGGGGTAGGCCTCGACCTCGCCCCGATCGATCGCCGCCTTCACCAGTTCATCCTTGCGGTTGCCGAGGCCGCAGACGGTGACGGCGGTTGGCGGATCCGCCGGCGTCCCCTCGGGAAGGGAGATGTTCCGCGAGGCCAGGAAACTCCTCACGCCCTCGTACCGGGGCTTGCCGTCCACGTACAGCTTGTAGTCGGTCGCGATGTCGAACGCCCGAAACGGCTCCTTCCTGTCCGCCGCTCGCCGCCCGAGAAAGTCATCGAACATCGCCTTCCAGCACCGCGAGTGGATGCGCGCGGTGGACGTGAGCACGCCGTCCAGATCGAACAGCACCGCGTCGAAGCGGTCGGGGGCAATCAGGTCGGTCACCCTCTTCCCGGCCATCAGGAATCTCGTGGCCTCAGGTGTTGGAAGCCTCGAAGATGCTCTGAATGGATCGATCCAGCAGGGCGTTGTACTCCGCATCGGATTGCTGGACCGAGAGCCCCTCGACCAGCGCCCGTGAAAAGCTCGCCACCACGCCGTGATTCCTGCGCAGTCGCCGGTTGCCTTCTTCGCGGGTATACCCACCCGACAGGGCAACTACCCGCACGATCCTGGAATGCCTGACGCACTCAGCATAGAGATCGTCTCGCTCCGGCAGGGTGAGCTTGAGCATGACCAGCTGACCCGCGGGCAGCGCGTCGAGCCCCTTGACGATGGCCACTTTGAGCGCTTCTTCGGCCTCGGCCTTCTCCGGGCAGTGAATATCCACTTCGGGCTCGATGATGGGGACGAGGCCGGCCGCGATGATGGGTCTGGCGGTCTCGAACTGCTGGTTCACGATGTCCTTGATGCCTACCGCGTTGGCGTGCTTGATGACCGAGCGCATCTTCGTGCCGAAAATGCGCCTCGCTTTGGCCTTGTCGAGGAGAGCCGCCAGCTCGGGAATCGGCCTCATCAGCTGGACCCCGTCCTTCTCCGCGGCGAGCCCCTTGTCCACCTTCAGAAACGGCACCACGCGTTTCACCTTCCACAGATAATCGGCGCTCGGTTGCCCCTCGACGTCCCGGTCCACGGTGTTCTCGAACAGGATGGCGCCGAGAATCCGCTCCCCGGTGAAGCTGGGGCTGGTGATGATGCGCGTGCGCATTTGATGGACGAGGGCGAACATCTCCTCCTCGTTGGACCAGGCATCCGCCTTGATTCCGTACGCGCGCAGCGCATTGGGCGTGCTGCCGCCGCTCTGGTCGAGCGCGGCAATGAAACCGGGATGGGTCTTCATTTTCTGGAGCTGTTCGTTGAAGTCGCTCACCTGTCACCTCGCATGTCTGGCGCCGCCGTGTCGGTGTCTCTTGGATCCCGCGCGGAGTCCGTCATCCATCCTTGTGCATCCGGTCGCGTCGCCGTGTGCATCTGGTCCCGTCGGAGCAGGGCGTTGGTCGAGCTGTCATGGGCGACCGTGGGCTCGGCCTTGCTCTCGATTATTATGCGCTCGCCGAGCAGGTCGCCGTGGCTCATCGCGCGATGGGGGCGTTCCAGACCATCACCGCTGGCGAGTCGCGATAGTAGCCGAGGATGTTATACCTCCCTCGCAGACCTGGCGCACGTTCCTCACGAACTATGTCCGGGACCTGGTCTCGATCGACTTCTTTACCGTTCCCACCGCTCAGCTCCGGGTGCTCTTTGTCCTGGTCATCCTCGCTCACCATCACCGCCGAGTCGTGCACTTCAACGTCGCCGCGCAACCTACCGCTGCGTGGACCGCTCAGCAGATCGTGGACACTTTCCCGGACGACACCGCCCCTGCCTATCTCCTCCGCGATCGAGACGCCATCTACGGGGACTCCTTCCGCCAACGTGTGAAGGGCATGCAGATCCAAGAAGTCCTCACGGCTCCCCGAAGCCCTTGGCAGAATCCCTTCGCCGAACGCCTGATCGGCGCGATCCGCGGAGAGTGTCTCAACCATGTCCTCGTCCTGAGCGAGCGCCACCTGCGAAAGATCCTCACCGGGTCTGTTTCAGCCGCCCCCGCTCCTCCGTCGTCAGCCCGGCGCGGCGGCCCCCATCATGCTCGGCCTGCCGCACCCAGCTCCGCAACGTCTCAGCCGTACACCCGATCTTCTCCGCGATCGAGGTGATCGCCGCCCACTGTGACTCGTGCTTGTCCTGCTGCTCCAGGACCATCCGGACGGCACGGTCCCGCACTTCTGGGAAGAACCTGCTCGGTCTGGCCATGACCCCATCCTCTCAAGGACTGGAGCCTCCAGGGAACCCGGGACGGTTCAGCATGTTGGCGACACATTAGTGCCACGGCGGTTGTGCTGTTTCATCGACGACGCGCTGCCAGCCCAGGATCTCGGATAGCCGCCAGGTCGGGTGGAATGGAATTTAGGCGAAGGACAACCTTACGCAGGGTCACAGGCTATCAACGCTCCCAGAGGAGACAGAGACGCCCACTTATTCGCCCAACACGCACGCTCCGGATCAGACAGATATACGGCCTTGACCGCTCCAGTAAGCGCTCGACCTTGCCGCTCCCGGCCGCGGCGATCG
>JBKPAK010000349.1:0-7245 GCA_046726415.1 Candidatus Methylomirabilota bacterium | reverse complement strand
CGCGCGGCCGGCCGCGGTACCAACCGCACGATGCTGAGGCACGTCATGCTCTTGCCCGAGCCCGACTCGCCGACGAGCCCCAAGGTCTCGCCCTCTCGCACGGAGAAGGAAACGCCGTCCACGGCTTTCACGGTGCCCCAGCGCGTGACGATGTGGGTGCGCAGGTCGCGGACGTCGATCACCGTCGGGGGGAGCGGGCGCTCGCTCGCGGACTCGACGGGGGCCCCGCCCCCCTCGGGCTTCCTCGGGCCGACACTCCCGGGCGCGTCGGACATCGGTTCGTCCCCCACCCGAGCTCAGAGCTGGCGCAGTTTGGGGTCCAGCGTGTCGCGCAGCCAGTCCCCGAGCAGGTTGAACGCCAACACCACGAGGAGGATCGCCAGTCCGGGGAGGAGTGACACCCACCAGGCGCTCGTCACGAAGTCCCGCCCCTCGGCGACCATCGAGCCCCACGCCGGTGTCGGGGGCGGGATCCCCGCACCAAGGAACGACAGCGACGCCTCCACGATGATCACGTAACCGATCTGCAGGGTGACCAGCACCACCAGCGTATTGAGCGTGTTCGGCAACAGGTGCCGCGTGATGATGCGCCAGGCCCCGGCCCCCGCGATGCGGGCCTGCGCGATGAAGTCCAGCTCCATCAGCGTGAGCACCTGGCCGCGGATGACCCGCGCATAGCGGGCCCAGAGGATGACCGCGATGGCGATCACCACGTTCAGGAAGCTCGGCCCCACCGTGACCGCGAGGATCAACGCCAACAAGATCACCGGGAACGCGAGCGTCGCGTCGGTCACCCGCATGAGGGCGGCGTCCACGCGCCCCCCATAGTAACCGGCCACCAGTCCCACCCCGGCGCCGAAGGCGCTGGCCAACAGGACGGTGACCACGCCGGCCGCCAGCGACACCCGCGAGCCCCAGATGATGCGCGCGAGGATGTCCCGCCCGAGTCGGTCCGTGCCCAGCGGGTGCGCCCACGAGCCGCGCTCTTCCCACACCGGCGGTCTGAAGCGTAGTCGCAGCGATTGCTCGTAGGGGTCGGCCGGGCTCACCAGGGGCGCCAGGATGGCCACCAGCACGAAAACGGTGATGATCCCGATGGGAACGAGGGGCGGCCGGCGATCCCACGCAGCCGCGACGGGCCGAGCGGCGACCTCGGGCATAGCCATCGCACCGCTCGCGCGCTCAGCGGCCATGGAACCTTTCGCCGACGCAGAACGCGCTCAACGTGAGTACCGGATGCGCGGGTCGATGACGGCGTAGAGGCAGTCCACGCACAGGTTGACCGCGGCCACGATCGCCGCCGTGGTGAGCACGACCGCCTGGATCACCGGAAAGTCGCGCGAGGTGATGCCCTCGTAGGCGAGCCGCCCGAGCCCCGGCCAGGCAAACACCGTCTCCACCACGATGGCCGTGGTGACGAGGATGGCAAAGTAGATGCCGGCAAAGGTCACCACCGGGATGAGCGCGTTCTTCAGGGCATGCAGCCACACCACCCGGTGCTCCACCACGCCCTTCACGCGGGCCAGCTTGACGTACTCGGAGTCGAGCACCTCGAGCATCCCCGAGCGGAGCAGCCGCATCAGGCCCGCGACCACGAACCAGCCGAGGGTGAAACCGGGCAGGATGTAGCTTGAGAATCCGCTGATGCCGCCGGCGGGCAGCCACTGCAGACGCCCGGCCACGACCTCCACCAGCACGATGGCCACCCAGAACGTGGGGAGCGACTGGCCGAGTACGGCCACGATCTGCGCCAGCCGGTCTATCTTGCTTCCTTTCTTCACCGCCGCCATGACACCGAGGGGAAACGCCATGGCCAGCGACGCGGCCATGGCGAACCCGGCAAGCTTGAGCGAGTTCGGCAGGCGCTCCTGGATGAGCTCGCGCACGGGTTTTCGAGCGCGAATCGACGTGCCGAAGTCGCCGGTGACCGCGCGACCCACGAAGGAGAGGTATTGCTCGACGTACGGCCGGTCGAGGCCGAGGTATGCGCGGGCGTTGGCGTAGTCCTCCTGGGTGGCCGACATGGGCAGGATCATGTGCAGTGGATCGCCGGTGGTCCGGGCCAGAACGAAGATCACCACCGAGAGGATGGCCAGGGCCACCAGCGACTGCACCACACGGACCAGAACAAAGCGAATCATTGGACAGCGTAAGGGCACCGGGCCGGCGCCACGCCCGTGCCCGGCCGGGACCTCGCGCGGGCACCAGCCACCTTGCGCGTTGTCCGGGCCGTCAACCGCCCCCTATTTGCTCGCGGCGAGCTCATCGAAGAAGAGGTCGTACATCACGGAGCCCGGATTCCACTTGCCGAGCGTCTTCGACGTCGCGTACGGCGAATGCAGGTACACCACCGGCACGCCGTAATGCTCGCTGCGCAAGCGAGTGTAGACGTTGCGCATGAGCGCGTTGATCTTCTCCCGGTCGGTCTGCTTCATCACCTGGGCGATCATGCCGTCGATCTCGGCATCGTTGGCGGTGTCGTTCGGCTTCGACGGCGAGTACGCCATCTTCTCCAGCAGCGCGTAGGCGCCGATCCAGTTGCGGTTGGCGATGTTGTAGTAGCCCACCGCGCTGGGCACCTTGCGATCTACCCAGAGCTTTCGGAAGGCCGGGTAGTCCACCGGGATGAGCTTGGGCTTGATCCCGACCTTCTCCCAATAGCCAGCCACCGCCTCCGCCACGGCCTTGCCTTCGGGCAGGCCGGGAAGTTGGAAAGCGTAGACGTCGAGCGCGAAGCCGCCGGGATGGCCGGCGTCGGCCAGGAGTTTCTTGGCCCGGGCCGGGTCGTAGGGGTAGGCCATTTCCGGCGTCACCTTGAAGCCGATGTCGCGGAACGACCACGAGAGCCCCATGGGGATGGCCGCCGGCTCCGCACGGCTGGCGAAGATGGCTTGGGCGATCTCGGCGCGGTCGATGGCGATGTTCATCGCTTCGCGGACGCGTTTATCCTTCACCGGCGGCGGCCAGCCTTCCGGCGCGAAGACCCACCACATGGACAGGATTGCCTCCTCCCGGCGGATCTGGATGGGGAAGTTCTCCCGCTCCAGCTCCTTCACGCGCTCGCGGCTCACGTCGGCGACGTCGACCTCGCCGCGCCGCAGGAGGGCGATGCGCGTGGTCTCCTCCGGAACGAGCCGGAACAGCATCGTCTTGTACTTCGGCACACCGATCCGCCAGTGGTTGTCCACCGCGGCCAGCTTGATGTGCGAGCCCGTCACCTGCTCGACGAACTTGTACGGCCCGCTGCCCACCGGCTTGCGGGCGAAGGCGTCGTCGCCGTTGGCGTCGATGTACTTCTTGGGCAGCACCATGCCTTCGGTGGAGAGGGCGCGCGAGAGATAGGTCGGGATGATGAGCGTCGACTCCTTGGTGACGATCACCACCCGGTCGGGCGCGGGCGTCTCGATGTCCTGAATCAGCGTGCGCAGCGGCCCGGCGTAGCCGGTGGTGGAGCGCTTGCCGATGGCGCGCTGCAGGCTGAACTTCACGTCCTCGGAGGTCAACTCGTCGCCGTTGTGGAACTTGACGCCCTTGCGGAGATGGAACGTCCAGCGCTTGTAGTCGGGGGAGTTCTCCCACTTGGCGGCGATGCCGCCGGCGGGCGAGGGCTGGCCGTCGGGGGTGCTCCCCACCAGGTAGTCGAAGATCAGCGACAGGTAGTACTTGACGATGTGGCCGCCCAGGGCGGGGTCGAGCGTCTCGGTCGAGAAGCTCGACAGGCCGATGGTCAGCTCCGACTTGGCCTGGGCCCAGCCGGGGCTCGCGGGCGCCAGCGCCAAGAAGAGCAGGGACACTGCGATGATCGGGATCGTTCGTTTCATGGCTCAAGTCCTCCGCTTCAACGCGTGGGATGCAGGGCGGCCGCAGGTCTTCCGAGCGCTCGGCTGCCGCCAGACCGTAACGCGAAACCGCGTGGCCAGCAAGCGCCCCGCGGGCCGCCCGAATCGCGGCGCCGGCCGCCTGGGCCTCGGGATCGCCGAAATGGAGGCCGAGGCTCACCGGCGCGGTTAAGATGAGGCGAGGCACATGATACGGCGTGTGGCGACCCTGCTGGCGGTGAGCGCCATGGCGACGATCCTCTTCGGCGCCTGCGACTGCGGATCGGAGCCCTCGAGTGCGCGCGGCGGTGGCAAGTCCATCACCGTGGTGATCGCCGAGTACAGCAAGGACCACACGAAGCCCTTCTGGCAGAGCCTGGCCGCGCAGTATACGAATCAGACGGGCACCAAGGTCGACCTGCGGATCATCGACTGGAACTCCATCGACCAGCAGGTCAGTACGATGATCCAGAACAACCAGCCCCCCGACGTGCTGAACTTGAACTCGTTCTCCAGCTTCGCCAAGGATGGGCTTCTGTACTCGGCCGATGACGTGCTCTCGTCGAAGACCAGGGACGATTTCCTCGGGCCGTTCGCCCGCGGCGGAGAATATCAGGGCACCCTCTATGGATTTCCCATCCTCGCGAGTGCGCGGGCCTTCTTCTACAACAAGGATCTCTTCGCCAAGGCCGGACTCGCCGCGCCCCCGAAGACGTGGGACGAATTCGTCCAGGCGGCCCGGCGGATCCAGGCGCTCGGCGGGGGCACGATCGGATATGCGCTGCCCCTCGGGCCGGAGGAGGCCCAGGCCGAGTGGTCGATCTGGATGTGGAACAACGGCGGCGACTGGAAGTCGGGCGACGGGTGGGCCATCAATAGCGAGAAGAACGTGCGGACACTCTCCTTCCTCGCCGACCTCGCCAACCGCGACCGGGTGACCCAGATCAACCCCGGCAAGACGAATCGCACCGACGGCGCCTTCCAGCTCTTCAAGGACGGTAAAGTGGGTATGGTCATGGGCTTCAGCCCGTTGGCCGCCCAGCTCGATGCTGAGGGCAAGGTCGACTACGGCGTGGCCGAGATGCCGACCAACGTCGGCCGCCCAGTCACCCTGGGCGTCGAGGACTACCTCATGGCCTTCAAGAAGAAGGACAACCGCGAGGCCGTGAAGTCGTTCCTCGATCTCTACTACCAGCCGGAGAACATCACGCGCTGGATCGCCGCCGAGGGATTCCTGCCCGTGACGAAATCCGGGCTGCAGCCGATGAGCGGCAACCCGAAGCTGAAGCCCTACCTCGACGCGTTGCCCGACGCGAGGCTGGTGCCGACCACCGACCCCGCCTGGGATCGGGTCAAGCTCGACGTCCAGCAGAGCATTGGGCTCGCCGTCCAGCCGGGCGGCAGTCCGAAGCAGGTCCTGGACCAGCTTCAGAAGAACGCCGTGGCGGCGGGCGGTCGCTGACCAGTTATAGACTCGCCTCGCACGCCGGGGCCCCCACCCCGGTCCGTGCGGCGGCCCGCCCGGCCACCTGACGACGCCCCGAGCGCCCGGAAGCCGGCGTGGGTCCGGCCAATGGCAGGCGCTCCTGTGGCTCGGCCCCAGCCTCGCGCTCATCGCCGCCGTGGTCGCCTATCCGGCGTTTGCCCTGGGGCGAGCCTCGCTCAGCCGCTACTCGGTCACCGGGCTTCATCAGGGCTTCGTGGGGACGCACAACTACACGCGCCTGCTCGACCAGGAAGCGCTGCCCACGGTGGTGGCCAACACGGTGGTATGGGTGGCGGTCATCGTGACCGTCACCCTCATGGTCGCCCTGGGGCTCGCCCAGTTCCTGAACGCGAGCTTCCCGGGTCGGCGGCTCGTCCGCTGGGCGCTCATCGTGCCGTGGGCGGCCTCGGTCATCATGACCTCGAAGCTCTTCCTGTGGATCTACGACTATTACTTCGGGATCCTCAACACCCTCTTGATCTCGCTGGGGGTGATCGGGCACCCGGTGGACTGGCTCGGCGACGACGCCACGGTGAGGGGGGCCATGATCGCGGTGGGGATCTTCGTGTCGCTGCCGTTCACCACGTACGTCGTGCTGGCCGGGCTCGCGGCCATTCCCGGCGAGGTGTACGAAGCGGCACGGGTGGACGGCGCGTCCGCCTGCCGAACGTACCGATCGGTGACACTCCCGCTGCTGCGACCGGCCCTGGTCGTGGCCACCGCGCTGAACGCCATCTACGTCTTCAACTCGTTTCCCATCGTGTGGACGCTCAACGATCGCAACCCGGGATTCGGCCACGACACGATGATCACCTACATGTACAAGATCGCCTTCAAGAGCGCGTTGCGCGACGTCGGTCTGGCCGCCGCCCTCGGCGTGGTGAACGTGCTGGTGATCCTGCTGGCCGTGGCCGTCTACCTGCGCGCCGTGCGCTGGCGGGAGACGGACGCGTGAGGGGCGGCGGGGCGGGAAGTGGAAGCGCGGGGGGCACCATGGCGGCCCGGCGCGGAGTCCCCCGCCGGGCGGCCTTGACCTGTGCGGGGGCGTTGCTGGCCCTCGCCGTGCTGTCGCCCTATCTCGTCATGCTCCTCACGGCGGTGAAGCCGGAGAGCGAGCTGCGTATCACGCCGCCGCGGCTGCTGCCGCTCCGCTGGCAGCCCGGCACATTCCTCGCCGTGGCCACCGACCCCGGCTTTCGGACCTGGCTGGGGGTCTCGCTCCTCGTGGCGGGGGTGTCGACGGTCATCGTGCTGCTCGCCGCCGCCCCCGCCGCCTACTATACGGCGCGCCACCGATTCGCGGGCCGCTCGGCGTTCCTCGTTCTCGTGCTGGTCACCCAGATGTTTTCGCCCACGGCGCTGGTGGTCGGGCTGTACCGCCAGTTCTTCGAGCTGGGCCTCGTCGACACCTACGCCGCGCTCATCCTCACCAACGCCGCCTTCAACCTCGCCTTCGCCGTCTGGATCCTGCGGGCGTTCTTTGCGTCCATGCCCCGGGAGATCGAGGAGGCCGCGGCCGTCGACGGCTGCAGCAGGCTCCGGATGCTGGTCCAGGTCGTGCTGCCGCTGTCCCTGCCTGGTCTGGTGACCGCGGCCATCTTTGCCTTCATCGCCGCCTGGAACGAGTACATTGTGGCGCTGACCCTCATGACCGACCCCGACCTGAAACCCCTGACCGTCGGCATCACGTCCTACGTCACCGCCTACGTGCAGCACTGGAACCACCTCTTCGCCGCCTCGGTGATCGCCATCGTCCCCGTGGTCGTGCTGTTCGCGCTGATCGAGCGCCATCTCGTGGGCGGCCTCACCGCGGGCAGCGTGAAGTAGAGCGCCCGTATCGCCAACAACGTGAAGGAGAGCGCCTTGACGCCTGCGGCGCGTTCGACGATTCTCTCGGCGGATGCGCGCGACGGCGAACGCCTCAACGGCGAGAAAGGAGCC
>JBKPAK010000348.1:0-29148 GCA_046726415.1 Candidatus Methylomirabilota bacterium | reverse complement strand
GACGCGCTCGGGCTTGCCCACCACGGCGTTCAGGTGCTTCACGAGCGCGTGCGTGGTCTGCACGGCGGAGGTGATGTCGTAGTCGTTTCTGCTGTAGCTTGAGGCCGCCCAGGCGAAGCCCAGGGGATCAGGAGGGCGCGCGGGGGATGGTTGTCGACGGTGAGCTCGAGACCCGTGCCCCGGAAGCCGTGGGCCCTCCAGTCGTCCGGGACCTCGGCCCGGAAGCCCGCACCCGTGTGGACGCCCCAGAAGGCGGTCGCTCCTGGCAGCGCCGCGAACGGGAGCTTCGACTCGTCCACGAAGTACGAGGGCGGTGCCACTGGGCCTCAAGCCGCTTCCGGACGTCGTCGCTATTCCACTCCTCCATCGGGACGTAAACCTGCTGCGTCTCCACCTTCACAGACGGCTGTCGCGTTTGCTTCACTCCAGGAACTCTCCAGCTCCGCCTTCCGCCGCGCCCTCACGCCCCCGGCTCGGCGGGATGGCCAGAGGCAAGCGCAGCCGGATCATGGGTCCTTGTCCCCGCGTTCTCCGGTCGCGAGATCGCGCCAGGTCTCCTCGCACTCGGCATGGCCCGTAGCGGTATCCCAGATGAGTAAGGCACCATCCGCGCCGATGGGCTCACCGCAGTAGTGGCACGTGGCGGTCACCATGCCCACGATGTACGGGTTGGTGTCCACGTAGGGGACTCTTCGTCCAGCTTCGCCCGCAGAATTCCCGCCGCGATCCGCTCGTGGACCTTCTGCCGCCGCCGCTCAGTGACCGCTCCGTCCGTCATCGCTTTTCCGGCTCCCCTTCTAGCGGTGCCTCGTGAGCTCAACCGGCGCGGTTCAGGTCACCGGGCTTGCGCATCATCTTCTCGACCTCGGCGATGTGCTGCTCCTCAAGTTGGATCTGCTCGCGGGCGTACTCCTCCAGCCACACGCTCTTGTCCGCGACGAGCCCGAGCAGGTTGTAGTATTCCTGCAGCGTGGCGCGTTCGTGCTCCAGAGCTTCGTGGAGAATCTGGCTGATCTCGTGCTTGTGAGACTCGACCAGCTTGCCGATTTTCAACGACGGATGGCCACCGAGCGAGGTTACGTGCTCGCCGGCCATCGCGGCGTGATTCATTCCCTCCGTGGCCTGGTTACGCATCCAGCCGATGATCGGAATGCGCGCGTGGCCGAAGACCATCAGCGAGTAGTGGAGGTAGCGCACCACTCCCGCGAGCTCAAGCTCGAGGACGGTGTTGAGACTGCCGATGACTTTCTGGGTGTCGATCTGGTCGTGTTCGCGGGGCATGGCGGCCTCCTTGGTTGCGATTCCTAACTTCAGGGTCTCACCGGCTGGAGATGTCCCACTCTCTGTTGAACTTGGCTGAGTAGCGGCGGCAGGCCATCATACCCTTTCAGTGACGGCATTGCGGGGGGTATCGACAGAGCAATGCCTCTTGAGAAGATCGATCCTGAGCCCATTGCGACCCTCGCCTGTTCGCCAAGCTCTGGCCGGGAAGGCTCACGCGACGCGCTCCATAACGAGGACTGCGGGGAGAGCCGTCGTGAGCGCAGCCAGTTCACCGTGGTTCTTGATTCGCCGGAAGCGCTCGGCCGCCCGAAGCAGGCCCAGCCCGAGCCACCGCCGCCGCATGTCGCCGTCGCGCCAGCGCTTGACGTTCCGGGCCACGTGGCGCAGCGTCCCAATCAGGTTCTCGATGCAGTTCGTCGTCGCGAAGAAGCGCCGCAGGCGTGGGGGCAGGTTGAGCTTCAGCACGGTGAGGGTTTCCTCCAAGCCCTCCCGCACGCTGGCGGCTGCG
Source organism: Candidatus Methylomirabilota bacterium (assembly GCA_046726415.1). Classification (GTDB taxonomy): domain Bacteria; phylum Methylomirabilota; class Methylomirabilia; order Rokubacteriales; family CSP1-6; genus CAVWFS01. The sequence continues at coordinate 27,356 of JBKPAK010000348.1, read as the reverse complement.
TCGGCATGGCCGTTCGTGTCCAGCCATGTCGCGAGGGTCGTCAACTGGCGGCGCGCCGCCGCCGCACTGCCCGCCCGATACGCCCGGCGCAGGGCTGCCCGGACATACGCTTGGCGGGTCTTAGGGACGAGGGCTTCGAGATTGCGGGCCTTGTGGAGCGGGCAGCGTTGAATCACGGCCGCGTCGCCCAGCACATCACCGAGCGCCTTGCGCAGCCCCTTACCGCCGTCGATCACGCACAGCACCCGCCCGTCGAGCGGCAACCCGCGCGCCAACAGCTCCTGCAGCAACTGGGTGCAGACCACCGCATTCTCCGTCGAGCCCAGACTCAACCCCAGCGGCTCCTTTCGGCCATCGCGCGTGATGCCCAAGGCCACGATCACCGTTTGCCGCGCCACCACGACACCATCGACGAACAGCGCCACCACCTCGAGCTCTTCCAGCCGGCGCGTGAGGTGCTCCTGCAGCCGCTGGCGCGGCCGCCGCACCAACGCCCGACTGACGGCACTCTTGCTGCTGCCGCGCGTGCGCCGGTCGCGCGGCTGCGCCTCCAAGCTGGCCTCGTCGCGGCGCGTGGACACTCCGACCAGGAGTTGCTGCATCATCCGCGCGGTCAGCGGATCTCGCTCCCGAAACGCCGCCACCGACGGCAAGATCGCCTCGACCCCGGTCGTGCTCCGCACCCGCGGACGCTGCACCTGCAGGCGCCGGCCGCCGAAGGTGAGTTCCGTCGCCGTCGTGCCCCAGTGATGGTGGGTCCGGTGCGCTTGATGCCGGCCCTTGGGCCCCGCGCGGGCCGCGGCCTCCACGCCGAACATCGCGTCCAGCGCGGCCAGCCCGTGCGCATGGACCCAAAGCCAGCAGGTGCTGGCGCGTCGTCGTCATCCCGGCCAGCATCGGTTCCACCAGATGGCCCGGATCCGGGCCGGCCCCATTCTCCGCTTGCAATCAACGCCCTCGTCCCCTCGCTGGCCACGGTGCCGGACCCGCTCCTCCTGGGCATCAGCAGCCCCTACGCCCAAAGTGGCAAGCTTTGGGACAGCTACCGGCGCCACTTCGGACAAGAAGGCGATCCCGTCATGGTCTGGCAAGCGCCCCCGCTCGCCATGAATCCGGCCGTGCCCGAAGCCTTTGTGCGCAAAGCCTACGAGGACGATCCCGTGGCGGCGGCGGCCGAGTTCGGGGCCGAGTTTCGGCGCGACGTCGAGGTCTTCGTGACCCGGGAGGCGGTCGTCGTGGCGGGGCGCCGGGTGCTTCGCCCGGTGCCCGGCCGGCGCTACGTCGCCTTCGTCGATTCCAGCGGAGGCTCCCAGAACTCGATGACCTTGGCCATCGCGCATAAGGACCAGAGCCGCGCGGTCCCCGATCTCGTGCGGGAGTGCCGGGCCCCTCGGGGAGTTGCCCGATTGTCCCCAGCGATCCCTCAGCGTACATTGGGCTCAGATCATCAGGCTTGGGCATGGAGGACGCGGCGATGCATGTCCTGCTGGTCGACGACGATGAGGCATTCCGCGCGACGCTTCGGCATCTTCTCACCCGGCGTGACCACGCGGTCCGGGTCGAGGAGGCGGCCGACGGCGAGGAAGCCTTGAGGATGGTCGCGGTCAGCCCACCCGACGTCGTGCTCATGGATCTGACGATGCCCCGGATGAACGGCGTGGAGGCGACCCGGCGGCTGAAGACCTGGTGTCCCGACCTGCCCGTGATCATCCCGACGGTGCACCACGATCCCGTCTACGAGCGGATCGCCATGGCGGCGGGCGCCGACGGATATCTCCTGAGAAGACCGCGGGGACGGCGCTTTGGCCAGCGCTCGCCCCTCTAGCGGCGCGGGGCGGCCGCTCAGGACCCGGGCGGGCCATCACCGTGTCCGCGCGCGGGCCGGAGAGGCGCGTCAGGGGTTCGGTCGGGCCTCGGTTCGGGACCTACCCGACGGGTGTTCAGGGATCGGCCCGATTGGCAGGTGCTCCCGAACCCGCTATAGCAGGGTCCGAAGGGAAGAAGAGGGCTATGCCGCCGCGCGCCGGCGGGCTTGATGCGAGAACGGCCAGTCTCCGACACGTGACGAGGCGAAGAAAGGGGGATGACATGATCGTGCGACGAGTGGGTCCGTGGGGTCCGTTCTGGAGCGCTCCCTCAGCCGACCTCTCGCAAATGCGCCGCGACATGGAGAGCCTGATGGAGCGGCTCGTCGGCACCACGGCGGATGTGTCGACGGCAGGGGTGTTCCCCCCGATGAACGTGTCCCAGGACGGAGATCATTACTATGTGCGCGCGCTGATCCCGGGGGTGGATGCCAACCGGCTCGAAGTCTCGGCGGTCAATCGAACGGTGACCGTGGCGGGCACACGGCAGCCCGCCGAAGAGGAAGGGGTGAGTTATCACCGGAAAGAGCGTCCCGAGGGGGCTTTCAGCCGCAGCGTGACACTTCCGGCGGAGTTCGATGGGACCCGCGTTGAGGCGCGATACGCCGACGGGCTTCTGACCTTGATCCTTCCCAAACCCGAGGCCGTCAAGGCGAGGCGCATTGCCGTGCGGACGGCGTAGCGAACGACCCCACTGGCGAAGGGAGACATGCCCATGGCGACCGAGCAGAGCAAGGGACTGCAGACGCGGGAGGCTCGCGAACTGGCGAGCACCGCGGAGGCCACCCGACCGGGTGCGTTGCTCACCCCTCTCGTCGATATCTTCGAGGACGCCCATGCCATCACGCTGTTGGCCGATATGCCGGGCGTGAAGTCCGACCGCTTGACGATCGACCTCCATGAAGGGGTTCTGACCATCACCGGGCACGGTGATGCTGCCGAGGGACCGAACGAGACCATGATCCTCCGCGAATACCCGGTGGGGACATTTCAGCGCAGCTTCACCCTGTCCGAGGCCATCGATCAGGACAAGATCGAAGCGGCCCTCAGGAACGGCGTTCTCCGCCTGCGACTGCCGAGGGTCGAGCGGGCCAAGCCAAGACAGATCACGATCAAGACCGACTGACCACGAGGCCGGGCACGAGCCGACCAGGGCGGACGATGGCGGTGAAGAATTATTACGTGATCTTGGGCGTCTCCCGGTCGGAGAGCTCGGCGGGGATTCGCGCGCGGTATCGCGACCTGGCGCGGACGTTTCACCCGGACGTGGCGGGTGCGCAGAGCGCCGGCGCCTTCCAGGAGATCACCGAGGCATACAAGGTCCTCGGCGACCCCGTCGCGCGCCGGCGCTACAACCACGAACTGGCTGAGGTCGAGGGACGTCCTCCCGTCGAGCCGGGTGCCGAGCCTTTCACGCCACGGCGCTGGGAACCGATTTCGCTGTTTGCGGACCCTCAGACTATTCGGCCGTCCTTCGAGGCGGTGATCGAGCGCGTGTTCCGGAACTTCACGGGGAGCGGGATTCCGAAGTCGGAGCGGCTCGAAGGACTGAACTTCGAGGTCATCCTGACGCCGGACGAGGCAGCGCGCGGGGTCGAGGTGCCGGTCGGCTTGCCCCGAGTTCATCGGTGCCCCGATTGCGACGGCACGGGTCGGATCTGGCTCTTCCCCTGCCTGTCATGCGGCGAGCAGGGCCTGATCGAAAGCGAGGAGGTCGTCCGCATCCGGATTCCACCATGGGTGCATCCCCGTTCGATCATCGAGGTGCCACTCCACCGGCTCGGCATCCATAACCTCTATCTGCGTCTTCACGTTCGGATCGAGTAGACCTGTCCCGGTCAAAAACTCGACGTTCGAAAGCCTGATGTAGAATTTCGGCCAGTCCTTCATCCCTCATCGTTGGGAGCTGCAATGATCCTCGTCCTGGGCGTCTGGGCCTTCCTCCGCGCCCTTCTCGGCCGCTCCACCACCGTTACGCTTGAGAATATCGCCCTGCGCCATCAACTGATGGTCCTGCAGCGGTCGAGCCCGCGCCCTCGGCTCCGCCGCCAGGACCGCATCCTCTGGGTGTGCCTCTCCCGGCTCTGGGCGAACTGGCGGTCCAGCCTCGTCATTGTCCAGCCCGCCACGGTCGTCGCTTGGCACCGCCAAGGCTTTCGACTCTACTGGCGCTGGAAGTCCCGACTCCGCTCACCGGGTCGTCCGCTGATCGACCTCGCGATCCGCACCTTGATTCGACGCATGGCCCGAGACAACCCCACCTGGGACCGGCGCCGGATTCAGGCCGAACTCCGCTTCCTCGGCTATGATGTCGCCGCCCTCACCGTCGCCAAGTATATGCGCCGCACCTCCCGTCACCCGTCGCCTACCTGGCGGGCCTTCCTGGCTGCTCACCGTCACGACATCGCGGCCATCGACTTCTTCGTCGTACCTACCCTGACCTTTCGCCTGCTCTTCGGCTTCGTGGTACTCCGCCACGACCGCCGCGATCTCCTTCACATCGGCGTCACCGACCAGCCCACCGCCGCCTGGGCGGCTCAACAGCTCGTCCCCGCGTTCCCGGACGAGACCGGCCCCGCCTACCTGCTCCGCGATCGCGATGCCATCTACTGCGCTGATTTCCAGCGCCGGGTCGAGCGCCTGGGCATTCGCCAGGTCGTCATCGCACCTCGCGCTCCCTGGCAGAATCCCTTCGCCGAGCGCGTCATCGGTTCGATTCGCCGCGAATGCCTCGATCTCGTCATCGTCGTCAGCGAACGTCACCTGCGTCGCGTGCTTCGCACGTACCTCGCGTACTACAACCTCACGAGGCCTCACCAGAGTCTCGGTAACGACAGTCCGCGCCGGCGCGAGGTACAGTCGGTCCCGTCCGGGCCTATCGTCACCATCCCCGAGGTCGGCGGGCTTCATCACCGCTACCAGCGCGCGGCCTGACCGCCTGCGATCTCCGTCTGCCCGCCCCACCGCGATCATCTGCCCCAACAGTTCTGTCATGCGTCGATGCTGTCATCCGGCGCTGCCCCTGGTGTCGGCATCCGTGTAGGTTCCGGCGCGGACGTTCTCGGGGCCGACACGAACGCTTTGCCGGCTCGTATTACCTTTTTCACCGGGACACTCGACTCACGAACGACATGCGTGACGCGCGAGAGTCCTCGCCGCGACCATGCTCCGGGGGTCAGTCATCGGGTTCGCCACCATTGGCCACTCCGTGGCCGGCGGCCCGGCGCTGAAGCCAGCCGAAGACGACCCGCACGAACAGAGCAAGCACATCCCGGCAGGGCGGGCGTCTGTCACCGAGGCTGTCACTCAAGAGCCGCTGGCGAGGGCGCCGGTCATGGCGGGCCATGCTCGCGCCGAGCGTGCCGGACGCCGGTCGCCCTCCGGGCTTGTGCTAGAGTCGGACCGAAAGACCGCCACCGGACCGTCAGCTGTCGGAGGAACGCGATGAGCACTACGGAATCCTTCAGGCTGTCGCGACGGCAGTTGCTGCGCGCCGCCGGCGCTGCGGCGCTGGGCGTCACTCCCCTCTGGAAGCCCGCTCTCGCGGCGGAGGAGATCCGGCTGGGCGCCCTGTGCGAGCTGTCTGGCCCCGCCTCCACCATCGGCAGCCAGCAAGCCCTGGGCATCCAGTTCGCGGTCGAGGAGATCAACCGGACCGGCGGGATCCTCGGCAAGGGGCCGGGGATCGACGGCCGCCCGATCAAGCTCCTCTTGGAGGACACCGAGAGCAAGGTCGCGACCGGGCTGGCCAAGGCCAAGAAGCTGGTCGAACGCGACAAGGTCGATTGCCTCACGGGCATCATCTTCTCGGCGATTTCGCTGGCCGTTCAGGAGTACATCAACAAGGACGCCCGGGTGCCGTTCCTCAACTGCGGCTCCGGGAACCCCGCCATCTCGGAACCGCCGGCCTGCGGCAAGTACACGTTCCAGGTGCTCGGCAACTCGCGCCAGCTCGTCATGCCGAGCCTCTACGCGGCCAAGAAATCCGGTCCACGCTGGTTCTTCCTGGCCGATGACTACAGCTGGGGCCGCCTGACCGTGCAGCTTACGAAGGACGCCATCAAGCTCGGCTCGCCGCTCGAGGTCCTGGGCGAGGAGTATTCGCCGTTCGGGACGACGAACTACGCGCCCTACATCACGAAGGCGATGGCGGCCCGGCCCGACGTCATCGGGATCGTGATCTTCGGAGCCGGCTATGCCCGCGTGCTGAAGCAGATCCAGCAGATGGGCGTCAAGACGCACATCCACCACAACTTCTGGTCGCAGGTGGACGCCAACGCGGCCGGCGATGCCGTGGTGGGGATGACGGCGGGCGAGTCGTTCGTGTACGAGAACCCCCGGGTGCCCCGGCAGGCCAAGTTCGCCGAGGCCGTCAAGGCGAAGCACGGCAGCTGGCCGGACCCGGCCGCGGCGCGCGGGGCCAACGGCGTGGAGATGTTCGCGCTGGCGATCCAGCGGGCGGGCCACGCCAAGCCCGAGGCCATCGTGAAAGGGCTCGAAGGGCTGGTGTTCAAGGACTCCCTGCTCGGCGAGCTCCGGGTGCGCGAGTGCGACCACCACGTGACCGGACCGGTCTTCGTGGTGGAGGGCAAGAAGAATGACAAGTATGGCTATTACCCCGCGTACGTCGAGGAAGTGCCGAACTCGAATGCCCTCCTGGTGCCCTGCGGCAGGACCGGCTGCGAGCCGGCCATGAAGTCCTAGCCGCGCGGCCGGGGGGCGTCGCCGCGGACACGGCCCCGAATGACGATCCTCCAGACGCGGGATCTGACCCGGCGCTTCGGCGGCCTGGCCGCGGTGGACGGGGTGAGCCTCGACATCCACCAGGGTGAGGTTCGATCGATCATCGGCCCGAACGGGGCCGGCAAGACCACGCTCTTCAATCTGATCACCGGGGCGCTGGGACCGACGGCCGGCACGATCGTGTTCAAGGGGTGCGACATCGCCGGGCTCGCGCCGCCGGCGATCTTCCGCCTCGGCATCGTCCGCTCCTTCCAGATCTCGCAGGTGTTCCCGAAGTTGCCCGCCCGCGACAACGTGGCGCTCATGGTCTGGGGGCGGCGGCGGAGCTCCGGCTCGCCCTTCGCGCGCGCCCGCGTCAGCGCGGGCCAGGTAAACGACCGGGTCGACGCGGTGCTCGACCAGGTGCACCTCGCCGACCGCGCCGGCCAGTCCGCGGGGACACTCGCCCACGGCGACCGCCGCCTACTCGAGATCGCCATGGCCCTTGCCGCCGAGCCTGAGCTCCTGCTCCTCGACGAGCCGACCGCCGGCATGTCGCCGGAGGAGACCAAGCAGACGGCCCTGCTCCTGCGCAGCCTCGCGCCTGCCGTGACGCTCGTCATCGTGGAGCACGACATGAGCGTGGTGATGGCGATCTCGGATCGGATCTCGGTCCTCCACCGCGGGAAGCTCCTGGCCGAGGGGCCGCCGGACGAGATCCGAGCGAACCCCGAGGTGCAGGCGGTCTATCTCGGCGCAGCCCGTCGCTGATGGCGCCTCCCGACGTACCCCCGATGCTGAGGCTCGAGCACGTCAGGTGCGATTACGGTGACACGACCGTGCTCTGGGACCTCTCGTTCGAGGTGGGGCGCCGGGAGGCGGTGGCCCTGCTGGGGCGGAACGGGATGGGCAAGACCACCACGCTGCTCGCGGTCATGGGCCTCAACCCCGCGCGCAGCGGCCGCATCGTCTTCAAGGGCGAGGACATCACGCAGCTTCGCCCCTTCGAGATCGCCCGGCGCGGGATCGGCTACGCTCCGGAGGGCCGGCAGCTCTTCGCGCCCCTGACCGTGCTCCAGAACCTCCGCATCCCCTTCGTGAACAAGCACGCGGACCCCCGGCAGTGGAGCGCGCAGCTCGGGCGCACCTTCGAGCTGTTCCCGGCCCTCGCCCCGCGCCGCCACCAGGCGGCGGGCAGCCTCTCGGGCGGCGAGCAGCAGATGCTCGCCATCGCGCGCGCCCTGATCGGCGGCGACGAGTTCCTGTTGCTCGACGAGCCGACCGAGGGACTGGCGCCCACCGTCGTCACCGCCATCGTGGAGGCGCTCCAGCGGCTCAAGAGCGAGGGCGTCACCATCCTCCTCGTGGAGCAGAACGTGCACCACGCCTTCGCCATCGCCGACCGCGCGTACGTGATCGAGAAGGGGCGCATCAGCCTCTCGGGCTCGAGCGCGGACCTCGAGCGCGACGTCGAGCTGCTCCAGCGGCACGTGGGGGTCAGGGCGTGAACATTCTCCTCCAGATGCTCAACGGCCTCACGATCGGAGCGATCTACATCCTCCTCGCCTCCGGCCTCACGATCGTCTTCGGGCTCCAGGGCATCGTCAACGTGGCCCACGGGGTCTTCTACATGCTGGGCGCCTATCTCGCCATCGATCTGTATCCGCGGCTCGGCTTCGTGCCGACGCTCCTCGTGGTGTTCGTGGTCACCGCCCTCCTCGGACTCGGCCTCGAGCTGGCCGGCATCCGGCCCCTCGTGAGATGGAAGCGGCACGGGATCCAGGTGCTGGTGGTCACCCTCGGCGTCGCCATCATCGCGGTGGAGGCGACCAAGCTCATCTGGGGCCCCGTGCCCCGGCTCTCGGATGTCCCGCCCGCCCTCGCGGGCGCCATCCACCTCGGCCCGCTCGTCTATCCCACATACTGGCTGTTTGTCATGGCGTTCACCGCGGCGTTCATGGGGCTTCTCGTGCTGGTCTTCAACCAGACAACGCTCGGCACTCTGGTTCAGTCGATCGCGCTCGACAGCGAGATCTCGCAGGCCATGGGCACGAACGCCCCCCGCCTCAACTCGCTGGTCTTCGCGCTGGGCACCGGGGTGGCGGGGGTGGCGGGGGTCCTCGCCGGCCCCATCCTCTCCGTCTACCCGACGATGGCCTTCGATCTCCTCATGATCCTGTTCGTGGTCGTCATCCTCGGGGGACTGGGAAGCCTCCTCGGCGTGGTGGTGGCGGGAATCCTGGTCGGCATGCTCAACGCGTTCGGCGTCGCGTACCTGACCGGCACCGCCGGCAACATCTTCGCGTTCGCCGTGATGATCCTCGTCCTCGTCTTCCGTCCCCTCGGGCTGTTCGGCAAGGCCGGGATAATAAAGTGACACCATGAGACGGGGTGGCGTGGCCGGCGTGCTCCTCGTGGTCCTGGCCGCGGTGATCCCGCCAGGGCTTGAGGGCACGCGCTACGAGGCCTATGTGCAGCACGTCGTCGTCCAGATGATGCTCATGGGACTCTACGCCATGGCCTGGGACTTCCTGAACGGCTACGTGGGCCTCTTCTCCTTCGGCCACGCCGCGTTCTTCGGCGCGGGCGCCTACACCGCCGCCATCCTGACCGTGCGCGGCGGGGTCGTCTCCACGCCCGCCCTGCTCGCGGCCGCCCTCGCGGTGGCGCTGGTCGTGGGCCTCGCCGTCGGTGCTCTCGCGGCTCGAGTCGGCTCGGTGGCGGTCTTCCTGGTCACGTTCGCGGCAGCGGAGACGCTCTACCTGGTCGTGCTCTCCGACCCCGGGGGTCTCACGAACGGGGACAACGGCCTGCCTGGCGTGGCCCCCGCGCCCTGGCTGGGCCTGGATCTCACGCATCCGATCACGTTCTACTATGCGGCCCTGGCGGCGGTGGCGCTGTCGTACCTGGCGCTGCGCGGGATCACGCGAACGCAGTTCGGCCAGGTCCTCGTCGGGATCCGCGAGAACGAGCTGCGGGTGCGCTTCGCAGGCTACCGCGTGGAGCAGTACAAGACGGTCGCCTTCGGCGTGTCCGCCCTGTTTGCCGGGCTCGCCGGCGCGCTGACCGCCCTCCACGAGAGGATCGCGGCGCCGGAGGCGCTGGGGTGGCTGGTTTCCGGGGACGCCGTGCTCTACGCGACCCTCGGCGGCACCGGCACCCTGCTCGGCCCCGTCCTCGGCGCGAGCCTTGTCATCCTCGCCCGCGAAGTTCTGAGCGACATCTTCCGCTCGTGGCTGATCTTCGTTGGCCTGACCTACATCGCGCTCGTGTTCTTTCTGCCGGGCGGGCTCTACCCGCTGCTCTTCCCGATGACGTCCCGCCGCTGAGAGAGGAAGACCCATGCCGATTCCCGGCGACTTCCAGACAGACTGGAACCGGATCGCGAAGCTCATCGTGCATCAGGCGCTCAAGACCGAGGCGGGCGAGCGAGTGATCCTGCACGCGGATCCCACGTACTTCCCCGAGCTGACCGAGCAGGTCCGGATCGAATTCACACGCGCGGGGGCCATCGAGGTGGCGGCCATGCTCCTCTATTCGCCGGCCCTCGACGCGATCAGGCGGCAACACCGCCGGCGCGAGGACCCGGCTCTCCGGCGGCAGGAGGACGACGTGCTGAAGGGAGTCTTCGCCCTCGCCGACATCTACATCTGGCTTCCCACGAGCTGGACCTACAACGTGTGGCAGACGGAGGAGATCCTGACGACGTGGCCGGGGCGGTCCGTTCACTTCCACTGGATCATGGAGGTCCGGGACCCGACTGTCTTTCGCCGATTGTCGGAGCAGTACGTGCGCGCCCTCTTCTGCGACTACGCTGCCCTCGCGGATCGCCAGCGAACGCTGGTGGAGCTGCTCCGCGGGCGCCGCCTGCGCCTCACCGACGCCCGGGGGACCGACCTGAGCTTCACGGTTGCCCCCGACGCGCACTTCCACCTCGGCAACGGCGACGCCTCGCGGGCGTTCATCGCGAAGCACGCGCGCCCGGGGAGCGCACGCGACCGCGAGGTGGAGTTGCCCGCGGGTGCCATCCGGACGGTCGACGTCGGCGACGCCGAAGGCCGCCTCCATGTCCCCGACCAGATGTTCGGCGGGCACTTCGTGGGGACGCTCCGGGTCGAGTTCCAGGGTGGCCGCATCCGACGCCTCACCAGCGATCACCATGCGGGCGTGGTGGCGGCGCTCTGGGAGCAGGAGACCGGGACCCGCGATGTGATCGGCGAGTTCAACGTGGGAACGAACCCCGAGCTCAGACCGGAGGGGGGCGAGGCCGAGATCCCGTACTTCGGCTACGGGGACGGGGTGGTCCGGGTGAGCCTGGGCGACAACTTCGAGTCCGGTGGGAAGCACCGCTCCACCTTCCACCACTGGCTCTTCCTCACCGATGCGACGCTGACCGCCAACGGCCGGCCCATCGTCGATCGCGGCCGTCTCGTCGCCGTCTGAGCCGTCGGGGCCGCTCATCGGGGAACGCTCGACGATCCACTGAATCGAAAGGAGTCGGAGATGGCCACTGCACGCCCATCCTTCGGGCTCACCCTCCCCAACCGTGGCGTCCTCTTCGGCGCCACCACGCCAGCCGAGATGCTGGAGCTCGCGGAGACGGCGGAGGCGTCGGGGGCCTTCGACGCGATCTGGGTCGGCGACAGCGTGATGGCGAAGCCCCGCCTGGAGGCGGTCACGCTGCTCACGGCGGTCGCCGCCCGCACCCGGCGCGTCAAGCTGGGACCCGCCTGCTTCGCGAGCTTCCCGCTCCGCCACCCCGTGCTCCTCGCCTATCAATGGGCCAGCCTCGACCTGATCTCCGGCGGCCGGACGATCATGGTCGCCTGCATGGGCGGCGGCAGCCAGGAGGCGGGCGGCGACTTCTTCAAGGAGTTCCAGACGATGGGCGTGCCCATCGCCGAGCGCGCCGCCCGGATGGAGGAGGGCATCCAGGTCCTCCGGCGGCTTTGGAACGAGGACCACGTCACGCTGCGCGGGCGGTTCTACCAGCTGGACGAGGTGACCATCGAGCCCAAGCCCGCCCAGCGGCCGCTGCCGATCTGGATCGCCAACAATCCCCAGGTGTTCAACGTCGGCGAGCAGACGCTCTCGCGCGCCGCCCAACGCGTCGCCCGCTTTGCCGACGGGTGGATGACGACGATGGTGACGCCGGCCGGCTTTCGCGAGGCGTGGCGCCGCGTCCGGGACGCGCTGCGCGCCGAAGGACGGGACGCGGACACCGTCCCCACCTGCCTCTACTTCAACGTCCACATCAACGACGACCGGACGCGCGCCTACGAGGAGTCGAAGAAGTTCATCGACAAGTACTACATGACGGACTTCCCGAAGGCGACCGTCGACATGTGGATCGCCCACGGCGACGTGAAGTCCTGCGCCGAGCACATCAACCAGTTCATCGACGCCGGCGTACAGCACTTCACGCTGCGGCTGACCTCCTGGGACCAGAAGGCCCAGCTGCGACGGGTGATCGACGAGTTGATGCCGCGTCTGCACCGATCCGGGGGAGGCATCGATGGCTGAGACGGAGATGAAGGCGGGCGAGCGCAGGAAGTCCAGAAGCCCGCACCTTCCGCGGCGTGCACCAGGATCGCGCTCGGGGCGGAGCTCTGGGCAGGGGATGGTCGTGTGCGCTGACCGTCCGTGGTGCTCAGAACCAACTAGCCAAGGGCTTCGCCCTTGATATCCCGCCGATACAGCGCATGGAGGTGATCACGAAGATCGCTCGCTGCGCTCGCGCGGGGTTGCGCCCCGTCGTTGATCTTCCCGTGATCCCGACGCCGGCGGCCAGGCCCCAGACCGGCGGGGATTGGCCAGCACCCGTAGACGCGTTCATGGCGGTACGCTCCCGGTATCTCACCACGCGGGAGGACGCCATGAACGCGTTCTACGAGCATCACCAGGGTAGCATTCGGTTCGGGTACCGGTGCTTCGATCGGATTCTGCTCAACGCCGTGATCCAGCCGTTCCAGCAACCCGAACGCGTCATCGGGTTTTTCAACAGCTACCGGGAGCACCAGCTCGTGACCCGGGATGCGCTGCGCGACATCGCCACCCAGTTCCACAACTGGGTTAAGAACCGGGCGCGCACCTGGGGCGTGCCCCTCCTGGACGCGCCCCCCGGGCGGCGCGACGAATTTGTCGAGCCCTACTTCAGGCGCGCCACGTCCGACGCGGTGGTCGTCATCCTCAAGGCCCGCGAACCCGCGCGGATCCTCATTGCCCACGGGAACAAGACCGCGAATCGCTGGCATCTCCAGTTCGCGCAGCGCTGGGTCGTGCAGTACAACTTCTACGTGAACGATGCCCGCTGGGGCCGGATGTTCGTCCGCGTGTGCCCGTATTTCCCCTTCTCGGCCCGCCTCTGTCTGAACCAGCACCACTGGCTGGCCCACGAACTCCGGACGGAAGGCATCGACTTCCAGCAGTGTGGCAATGCCTTCCTGAAGTGCCGGATCCCGGAGCGCCTCCAGGAACTCGCCGACTCGCTGACGGCGCGCGACCTGGCGCACTGCGGCGAGAAATGGCTCACCCGCTTCACCCCGTTCTTCACCGCGCGGGAACGCACCGAGGCCGGCTGTCGGCATCGGCTGTTCTTCGCCCAGGTCGAGTACTGCGACAACTTGGTCTTTCACCGGCGGGCCGCTCTCGACGAACTGGGCGAGCGCTTGCTGGACGCCAATCGCACCATCGGTCAGCCCAACAAGCTCACGGTGATCTTGGGCCGCAAGATCACCCGACGCTCTCGCGGGCAGGTGCAGACCGTCATCGAGGATCTCCACCTCCCCAATCCCGTGATCCGGAGCCACTACGGGCATGGCTTCGTCAAACAGTACGTGCGCGACCATCTCCTGCTGCGTACCGAAGCGGCCACGAACGATGTCCGAGACTACGCCGTCCCCAAGGCGATCGACCAGCTCCCCCAGCTGCGCCAGAAGCAAGCGTCGATCCTCGATACCTATCTGGACGTGCAACAAGACATTCTCGAGACGTTCCTCGACCGCGGTCAGCTGCGGGAACTGAGCCAGCCGACCATCCTCCCGAGCGGCAAACGTATCCCCGGCTTGCGGCTCGATCATCCGCGCCAGCTGGCCCTCATGCAGGCCCTGGTCCGCTTCTCCCACCTGGCGGCCGGCCGCACCTTCAGCAGGGCGGAACTCCATACGCCGGTGGCCGAGGCCCTGAACCGTTCCCCCGCCGACTACCGCCTCTCGTCCTTGCGCTACGACGTCTCGAAGCTGCGGGCGAACGGCTTGGTCGAGAAACTTCCACATTCGCGACGGTATCGTCTCCGTCCGGAGGGGTACCGCCTCTGCTTGGTGTTCCTCAAGCTCTTCGAACGTGTCTACGCTCCCCTCACCGCCGGGCTGCTGCGACCTGTCGGCACTGATGCGCAGCTCGCCCATCAGAAGCTGTCCCAACTCGATCGGCTCTATCAGCGTGTCACCGGCGCGCTCGACCGTCTCGTCCGCGCCGTCGGCCTCGAGGCTGCCTGATGAACGCAAACGCGTACATAATTCGCGTTACGGGTCGCATAACGGCCTAAGATTGAACCGTCTCCTACGAGGCCCGACCGGATGCCCACCTTGACGCCTGGGGCAAGGGGTCGCAGCCTTGAGCTAATGCCGACCAGCATCGTTGCGGGCGGAGATCGGGCCGGTATTTTCTCAGCCGTTCGGCACAAGCGTTTTCGGCCGCTGTGGACGGCGTCGATCCTGTCGGGCGTCGCCTACATGACCGCGCTCACGGCGTCCGGGTGGGTAGCGTTCGACCTGCACCACCACTCGAGCACCGTCGGCGTCGTCGTGTTCGCGTCCTTCTTGCCATCGCTCATCATCACCCCCTTCGCCGGTGTCTTCGCCGACCGTTACGACCGGCGGACGATGTTGCTCACCATGAACGCGATCGGTCTGCTCGCGGCCCTCGCGCTCGCAGGGTTCGCATGGACGGGAGGCCAGAGCGCCTGGCCCCTCGTCGTCGTCTCCTTCATCCTTGGCGCGTCCCGTACTTCCAGCACGCCGATGGAGCAGGCGATGCTCCGGAGCCTCGTCCCTGCGCCGGACCTGCTCAACGCCGTCTCCCTTCTCCAGGCGAATCTGAACGGCGCGCGGCTGCTGGGGCCGCTGCTCGCCGCGCCGTTGCTCCACGTCGGTGGTGGCGCCGGCGCCTTCCTCGTCGCGGGCGGGCTCTCCGCCATGGCCTTCTGGCACATCTGGGTATTAGGCGAGGTCCCGCACCAGCGCAGCGGCTCGGACCATAACGCGCTCGCGCAGCTCGCCCAGGGTGTCCGCTACGTCGTCCGCGCCCCGGTCGTGTTCTCGGTGATTGCGCTAGTCATCCTTCACTGTGCCTTGACGATGGGGTACGACGCCGCGCTGCCGCGGCGAGCGGCTGATGTGCTTGGTGCGTCCGGCACGGCCTATAGCCTGCTCATGATGGCGATCGGCGGCGGCTCGCTCGTCGGCGCCTTCCTGCTTGCCGGCTTCGCGCGACGGGTCCACTGCGGCCATCTGTTCTTCGCGACGAGCATCCTCAGCGGGCTGACGCTGGTGCCCCTGGGCTACGCCGTCTCCTGGCCCGGTGCGCTGGTTGCGGCGGCGGCCGTCGGTCTGACACAGTCGATGTTCATCGCGCTGGCGACGACGTTGCTACAGATCGCCACCCCCGATCATGTCCGTGGGCGGGTGCTGGCGTTGTACTGGGGGTCGGGTGGCGGGGTGATGGGCGTCAGCAACCTCGCCATCGGCCGGCTCGCCGACGGGTTCGGCGCCGGGTCGATGCTCGCCTTGCCGGGGCTCGTGTTCATCGCGGTGACCATCCTCACGCTGTACGCCCCGCCCCTACGTGAGATCTATGGCCAGCGCCTGGCCACGACCACTGCGTCGTCCGTAATCAGCAGGTTGCGACCACGGGTCGGGAGCGTCGACGCCACTGACTGAGTCCCACCGCGGCCGTAGGCCGGCTGACCGTATCGATGGGCGAGGAGTTTGATGTCACCGAGCCTGTCCTCCCCCTGCGTAACAAGGCACAAATGGTCGCCACTAGCCGCGACTACGTCGGCATGCCGAGGAGAAAGCCGGTGTGGCGACGTGGATCTCTCCGGCGTGAAGTGCGCCGGCATCTACGCCTGCCCGAAGGCCATCCATGAGGGGCATGGCAAGGTGGTGTTGTCATCGACCCGGCCACCACGGACAGGATGAACTGAGATCCTGGGGCCTAGCCGGGAAGGCTGTCAGACGCCTCAGCACGGTCGCGCTCGGGCCGGGTCGCTACGCTCCATTCACCGACGGCGGTGTCGAGGGAGAGGGCGTAGGAAGCTGGAAGAAGCAGGCACGAAGACACTCCGCGCGGCGGGCACCGCCGTGAACTGGCTCAGGCGGGATGGGGTAGTCTGCCGAGTGACAAAGAGCGGTTTACGCGGCCTTCCGGTACACCACGCCCCGGACGGGGACGGTTGCAAAAGGTGACGAGCATAGGCGGGATAAAGGGCCTGTTGACCCAACATCCTCTTATCGGAAGCTCCCCCCAGAGACAGCGATAGCCCTCCGTATGTTTTCCACGGTCTACACTTCCGCCGGCCGGCGTTGCACATCCGCTCGGCCTCGGTGCCGTACACGTGGCCGATGAGCGTAAACGCGCGCCGGAGCGACGCGCAGTCGCCGTATCGCTGGGTCGTGGTCGCCGTCTCCGCCACCGTCAACTTACTCGCCTGGTCAGTTCGCTCGACGTTCGCCGTGTTCTATGTCGCGCTCCTCGGCGAGTTTGCCTGGAGGCGCGGCGAGGCGGCGATCGGCTACTCCTTGAGTTGGTTGTTGCTCCTCGTCTTCTCGCCACTGGCTGGCTGTACGACCGCTGGGGAGCCAGGCTCCTCGTGCCGGCCGGCGGGCTGCTTCTCGGCGTGGCCCTTGCGCTGACGGGTCTGGTGACCACGCTGTGGCAGTACTATCTCGCCTTCGGTGTCCTCGGCGGTGCAGGCATCGCCTGCATTCAGATTCCGGCCGCGGCCATTGTCAGCCGGTGGTTCGTTCGTTCGCGTGGCGCGGCGATGGGTATCATCGGCGCGGGCGCCTCGGCCAGCGCCATCATCTTCTATCCGGTGAACACGTACCTGATCGTCGTCTTCGGCTGGCGCACGGCGCTGGCGATCTTCGGCCTCCTCGTGGCCCTCGTAACCATCCCGCTCGCTGCCGGCCTCTATCGTGACCTGCCCAAGAACGCTGACGGCGAGCGCGAGGCGCATGTCGATCGGACGCCGGGTGCCCGCGATTGGACGCTGGGCATGGCGCTCCGCAGTGTCCCGTTCTGGGCGGTGTTCGCGATGTGGGAGTTCGGAGTGATCGGCTACCAGATCGTGACGACGCACCAGGTCGCTCACGCTCTCGACCGGGGCTTCAGCGCTGTCACCCTCGGGTGGGTGTTTGGGCTGGGAGGCGCGTGCACGGTTGCGGGGAACGTGATCGGCGGCGCCCTTTCCGATCGCTGGGGCAGGGAGTGGGTCTTGGCGCTCGGTTCGGCCATCGGGATCGCTGGCATCGGCTGTCTCGGTTGGCTCGGCGGCCCCGAAGACCTTTGGCTCCTGCTCGGGTACGTGGTGGCGGGGGCGGGCTTCGGCATGCGCATTTCCCTGCTAGCGGCCATCCCGACTGACCTTTTCGCCGGACGGCATCTGGGAGTCATTCTCGGGGCGGCGCAGGGTGGCGGCGGACTTGGAGGCTTCGTCGGGCCGTTCCTCGGGGGCTGGCTCTTCGACGTCACTGGAAGCTATCAGATCGCGTTCGCGGTCGCCGCGCTCGCCATCGCCGCGTCCGCGGTGGCCGCGTGGATCGCGGCTCCGCGCAAAGCACAGGTGGCGAGGCGTGGCAATCTCTGACTTGCGGACGCGTACGTCCTGAACGCTGTTGAACTCGGGCTCCTCACCTCGCTCTACCTATGGCCTATGCCTGAAGCGGATACGTGATCCGGGTCCCACGCACTTCGGCCCAAGGCCGTAGCACGTGCGGCTGCGTGCGCGAAGCACTGAGGATGTGCTCCACGGCGACGGCTCGCACGACCAGGGCGTCGGCGATCAGGGAGCGGTGACAGCGCCACGGCACGGCCTCGGCGCACATCAAGGCCGCATCGTGTCCGCGTGCCCGGGTCAACAGGTCGTCCAGGCTCCGCTCGAACTCAGACGTCAGCATGTAGTCGGCGTACCCTTGAAACGAGGCGTTCCTCCAACCGGCGTTCGGTGAGCGCGGGGCATCTTGCGGACGTCGACGACCAAGGTCACCCGGTGAGCCCGGAGCAACTGCAGGAACCCCTCCAGCGGTCGGTTGGAGTGCCCGATGGTTTGCACCATGGTGGGAGTACGGGCTTCCACGTCAACCCGACCTCCCCCGGGCGGGTCGGGGTGCTCCGCGCGTCGCGCGGGGCGCCTAGGCTGTCCGTCGTGGATCGCGGCGCCTTCGTCGCCGGGCCGGATGTGTGCCTCACGGCAACGGGCGGGGCCTCAGCAGCTCAAGTGCCCTCGACGAACCCACAGCGCGCTCGGTCAAGGTTGGGAGATGGCGAAGGGGGGCGTGTCTTGCGTGCAGGTGGCTCCCACGGGCGGGAGAGTGCCGTCGATGAGGTAGCGGCTCGCGTGCTCGTTGATGCACGTACTGGGGTTGAGCAGCGCGGTGTGCCCATAGCCCTCAAGGGTGAGCAGGCGGGCGTCAGCCAGTTCGCGGACCATGGCCTCCGCCCCCCGAAAGGACGTGGCGGGATCGAAGGTGGGATTGATCACAAGAATAGGATTCGTGGTGGGGCGGTTCCACGGGCCGGCGTACGGGTTGGCTGCTCTGGCGGGCCAGGTCGCACACGGCTCATAGTTCCAGGTCCACCAGCGTCCCACGTCGCCCGCCCGGGCGTAGCTGAACACCTCCAGGATCTGGTAGCTGCCCGGGCGACGCGGATTGGGGCTCTCGGAGCACGCCACGGCATATTCTTGCTCGAATCCAGGGTAAGGGGGCGGGCCGGCGCGTGGTGATGGCGACGCCGGCGTACGGCCCTCCCACAGGGTCTGCAGGCCTTCGGCGAGGGAGGGCCACTGCGCGAGAAAGAGGAGCTCCTCGTGTGTCACGGCGTTGACGGTCCTGCCGTAGGTCCAGGTGCCCTGGGATTGGTGTTGAAGGCGGGACATCAGCTTATCGAACTTTCGCCGGGTCGCGCTCAAATTTCCGGCGGAGAACGCGCACCGTTCGACGGGGGAGTGGCCACAGTGAAGCAGGAACTGGTCCAGCGTGGCCGCCCCGGACAGGTCCGAGCCCAATCGCAGGCCGGTGCTGAGGCGGGGTGGGCCGTCGGCGCCCGTATTCATCCACGCCGCCGGGTCGATGTTGCCGTCGAGGATCAACGCGCGAACATGGCCAGGGAAGAGGTTGGTATAGGTCGCGCCCAGGAAGCTCCCGTAGGAGATTCCATAATAGGTGAGCTGCGTTTCCCCTACGGCCTGGCGGAGCAGGTCCAGATCGCGCGCGGTGTCGGCGGTTGAGACGTAACGCGGGAGCTCAGGGTCACGCTCCAGGCAGCGCTGGCTGAGCTCGGCCCACTCAGTAACCCAGGTCACCCTCTCCTTCCTGCCGACCGGGAACCCCGTGGGGATGCGTGCCTTCCAGGCGATGGCTTCCTCGGCGCTGTCGAAGCAGCGCACGGCGGTGCTCTCGCCTACCCCGCGTGGATCCCAGCTGACGATGTCGAATCGCTCCCGTACCTCACGCGGGAAGAACGCGTACCACTGCGGCAGTAGGGCCGTTCCAGCCCCGCCGGGGCCGCCGGGGTTGAAGAAAAGGGTACCGATGCGCCGGCCGGGGTCGGTGGCTCCCCGCTTGATCAGCGCGAGCTCGATGGTGCGACGTCCGGGATCGCTGTAACCAGGGGCACCTGCGCCCTAGCGCAGGCGAACTCGCTGCCCTCGCCGCAAGGACTCCAGTCGAGATGGGGGACGATGAGCTCTTCGCGCGGGCTTGGTGTGAGCGCTTCCGCGGCCGCCACCGCGCCGGCGAGCAGCGCAAGCAGTCCGGCCAGCCCGACGGAGAGGGGAAGGAAGCGTCGCATAGCCTGGGACCTCCGGTGGGTAGTCGATCGAGTCACAGATTATACCCGTGAGGAAAGATCGCGATACGTCCCGGTGGATCGACCCGGGCGATGTCCCACTGCCTGTTGAACTTGCGAACTGAGTAGCGACGGCTCACTGGTCGGCCTGAGAATCGGGTCGGCCAAGACAACGGTCCCCAACGCCGGGGGCCAAGGAGCCGCCGATGAAGAAGAGAGCAGAGAGCAGGCCGCGAAGGCAAGCGGTGAATGCCGCTACCCTGGAGCTGGCGGTGCTGGTGGAACCGATGCTGGCCGGGATGACGACGACCCGCGCGCACCTGTTGGCCTGGGTGCACGCGCACGGGCTGGCTGCCCTCGATGAGCTGTTCCGCGAGGAAGCCACGGCCCGGGCCGGGCCGAAGGGCCGACACCAGGCGGCGCGCACCCATTATCACTGGGGCACCCACGGGGACCGAGGTCACCTTCGGGGGGCGCCGGCTGCAGCTGCGGCGGCCCCGGGTGTGCGGCACCGACGGCCGTGAGGCGACCCTACCGTCGGTGGCCGTTCCGCGCGCGGGATCCGCTGAGCGCGCGGATGATGCGGTAGCTGCTGGTCGGGGTGTCCACGCGGAACTACGAGGGGAGCCTGGAGCCGCGGCCCCCGGCCCGGCGCACGCGGGGGAGCAGTAAGAGCGCGGTCAGCCGAGCGCTGGTCCGCCGGACGCGCCAGCGGCTGCAGGAGCAGCTCACCCGCCCGGCTGGAGGGGCTCGAGATCATCGCCCTCTTCGTGGACGGCGTCGTCGTGGCCCAGCAGACGGCGATCGTGGCCCTGGGGATCACGCGCGACGGGCGCAAGGAACCGCTGGGCCTGAGCCTGGGCTCCACCGAGAACGCGGTGGTGTGCACCGACCTGCTGCAGGACTTGCTGGCGCGCGGCCTCGCCGTCGAGAGCCGGGTCCTCTGCGTGATCGATGGGGGTAAGGGACTCCGCAAGGCGCTCCGCGACGTCCTCGGTGACGCCGCCGTGATCCAGCGCTGCTAGCTCCACAAGGGGCGCAACCTGGAAGCCCTCGTCCCCAAGGCGCGCCAGGTGTACGTGCGCGCCGCGCTGCGCCGGGCGTACCGGGCGGTGAGCACCGCCGCCGCACGCCGGCAGCTGACGGCGCTCGGGACTTGGCTGGAGGCCAATGGCCAGGCTGCCGCGGCGGCCAGCTTGCGGGAGGGGCTCGAGGAGACGCTCACCGTGCTGAAGCTGGGGCTGCCGCCCGCACTGCGGCGCTTCTTCGCGACGACGAACTGCATCGAGAACCTGATCGGGACGCTGCGCCACGTGAGCCGCAACGTGAAGCGCTGGCGCGGCGGGGACATGCGGCAGCGCTGGCTGGGTCTCGGTCTGCGGCGCGCGGCCGAGCGGTTCCGTCGGATCAAGCACCATCACGAACTCAGCGCGCTCGTGACGGCGCTCCGAGCGGGTGCCGAGCAGGCCGCATGAGCCCGACGGCCGAGAGACCTCGGGATGACGAGGACCGTAGAGACCGTAGGATCGATCTTCTCCCGGGGGGTCGCTATGTCGGTATTCCCCAGAATGCCGTGACCAACGGGTATCATGCCGTGCCGTCGCGCTCAGCCAAATTCAACACCAAGCGGGACATCGCCTCGACCCGGCGCGGGACTGTTAATCAGGATGGCTCTGGTTTCGGACTTACCAACGCGTGAGGGTCGCCTCCCTTACCAATCCTTGGTGGCTCCCGTGTGTGTCTGCCTGTTACACCACGGCGACGTGTCTGCCAACTTGCCGCGACCATCCTCAAGGCGACCACAGGTGGAGACAGCAGCTGGTGGGAGGAAGAGCATAGGCGCGATAAAGGCCCGCTTGGTGGTGCAGCTCGAACGCCACCCAGCCGCACGCCGTGAGCGCGGTCATGCAGGCGCCGCCCGACAGGATCGACGCCGTCCACAGCGGCCGAAACCGCTGGTGCCGAACGGCTGAGAAAATCCCCGCCCGATCTCCGCCCTCAAAGACGTTGGTCGGCATCCGCTCAAGGCTGCGCCCCCTTGCCCCAGGGCGTCAAGGTGGGCATCCGGTCGGGTCTCGTAGGAGGCGCCTGTCTTGATCCTGCCCGAGATCTCCAGATCGACGCCGACTTCACGGCCAAGGTGGAGGGCGCCTCTAGGGCCCAGCCCGGACCTGGAGCGCCTCGGCGATGAGATCGCGGAGCTGTCGGCCCACCTCGAGGCCGCCACGGCGCGCCTGCTCGACCTTATTCGCGAGTTCGATGCCCGCGGCGGCCGGAACAACGGCTTCCCGTCCTGCGCCGCGTGGCCGACCTGGCGCATTGGGCTGGCGCCGGGCGCCGCCCGCGAGCACGTGCGGGTGGCGCGCACCCTTGGCAGCTTGCCCCTGCTGGCTCGGGCCCTCGCTCGCGGCGAGCTAAATCATACTCCAAGGTCCGTGAGCTGACGCGCGTCGCCACGCCGGAAACCGAAGCGCGGCTGCTGGCGGTGGGCCGGGCCGGAACGACCGAGCATGTCGCGCGGATCGTGCGCGGCTGGCGACGAGTGGACCACCAGGCCGAGGCCCGGGAGGCGGCTCTCCAACACGCGAGCCGGGCGCTGCACGTGTATCCGGACAGCGCCGGCACTGTCAGGATCAAGGGGCGGCTGACCGCCGAGGTGGGTGCTCTGCTCGTGCAGGCGCTCGCCGCCGCCCGCGAAACGTTGTACCAGCAGAGGCGGCGGAGCGAACCGGACGCCGACCCGCCGACGATGGAGCAGCAACAGGCGGACGCCCTCGCCCTGCTCGCGGAGGCTCTCCACCACGGCCTCCGACCCCGGGAACCCTGGCGAGCTCTACCAGGTGGTGGTCCACGTGGACGCCGAGGTCTTGGCGGATGCCGACGCCCCCCGGTCAGTCGGCCGTCGAGGATGGTGCGCGCGTTCCAGCTGGAACGTCCCAGCGCCTGGCCTGTGACGCCAGCCGGGTAGTGATGCGCTACGGCCGCGACGGCCGGGTCGTGGAGGTCGATGCGCGAGCCAGGACGATTCCCCCAGCGATCCGGCGGGCGCTCACCATCGCGACCGCGGCTGCCGCTTTCCGGGCTGTGGGGTCCGGTTCGGCCAGGGCCATCACATCCGGCACTGAGCGCGGGGAGGGCCCACCACCTTGTCGAATCTCGCCATGCTCTGTCGCCGGCACCACCGCGTCGTTCACGAGGAGGGCTACGAGGTGGAGCGTCGCTCAGACGGCGCCCTCTGCTTTCACCGGCCGGACGGCCGGCTCATGCCCGAGGTACCGCCGGCTCCCGAGGTGTCGGAGGATCCCGTGAAGGCGCTCCGGGCTCGGCACGAAGCGGACGGGCTCGACCTCCGTGCGCGGACGGTGATGCCATTCTGGACGGGCGAGCGCCTGGACGTTGCCTGGGCAATCGACGTCCTGCGCCCGTCGAAATAAACCCTCCGCCATCAGGCTGTACGCGGAAAGGGCTCCCCGGGCTCATGATGTGTTACGGTCGAGACCGTGCCCACAAATTCAAGCCCTGCTCTCAGGCGAATCGTTACAGCCATCACGATCGTCCTCCTTCTTGTCTCCTGCCCTGGCCCGTCTCCAGTTCAGGCTGACCAGCGCGGGGAGCCTCGGACTGGTCGCCGCCCTCGCCCGCCGAGCTACGAGGCAGCGATCGAGGAAGGACGGACCGCCGCCCAGGATGTATTGAAGGAAGGGAAGGCGTCGGCCCTCACGATCGCGCTTGTCGCTCGCCGGCGAGTCATCTGGAGCGAGGGCTTTGGCCTTGCCGATCGAGAGGCCGGCAAGGCGGCCACCAGTGAGACCATGTTCGGCGTCGGTTCGGTGAGCAAGCTCTTCGCGACCATCGCCGCCCTGAAGCTCGTCGAAAAGGGCCTGGTCGACCTTGACCGGCCGCTCATCGAATACCTGCCGGACTTCCGGATGGCCTCAGCGGAGCACGGGAGGATCACGGTCCGGATGCTCCTCAACCACTCCTCGGGCTTCCCGGGGACAGACTATCGCAATTCCGAAACCACCACGCTTTTTCCGGGATATCTCGACCAGCTCTTGCAGTCGCTCTCGATCGAACGGCTGAAGGCGCCGCCGGGTTACATGAACGTCTATTGCAATGACGGCTTCACCCTCATCGGAGCTCTCGTCCCGGCCATAACCGGCAAGAGCTTCGTCCAGTTCGTTCAGGACGAGATCCTGAACCCGCTCGGCATGAACAACACCCGCTATCCGACCGCGCCATTGCCCGACGGTTCGTATGCCAAGGCATACAGTCACGGCGTGGCCCAGCCCCAGGAGTTCGTGAATCTCCTTGCCACGGGCGGGGTTTTCAGCACCGCGAACGACCTGGCGCGGCTCGCCATGATGTTCCTCGGCGGCGGAAGGGTGGGCAGGATCCGCATCCTTTCCGAAGCTTCCGTGACCGAAATGGCGGTGGACCAGGCCGCTGGGACCTTCAACCCGGTCCGTTCCAACGCGTTCGCTTTCGGCCTCGGCTGGGACACCGTCACGGAGCCGGGCTTGCGGACCGTCGGCTTCGACGGATGGGGCAAGGGTGGAGATGTCACCGACTACGGAGCGGCCATCATCGTGTCGCCCAAGGCACAACTCGCCGCTGTGGTGATCGGCGCCTCGGGCTTCGGGTCCGGACACGCGACCATGATCGGGCAGCGGGTGCTGCTCCGCGCCCTCGCGGAGATCCGGGCCTTTCCAAGGCCGCTTCCAGCCGTGGTGCCCCCGGTCGAACCGGTCTCCCCCGGCCTCCTGTCTGCCATCGCTGGAGAATACGCGGCGTATAACCTCATCACCCGGCTTCAGCCGCAGCCCGACAGTTCACTACAGTCTTTCACGCTGTCCGACAGCGGCTGGACGCCGGACCCCAACCCGTTGAAGCACCGCGGTGACGGGTGGTTCTCGGCCGACCAGACTCCCTTGCGGTCAATAAAGGTCGTCGACGCCGGAGGCACGCAGTACATCGTGTTGCGCAGCCCCGGCGGCTACGGGCAATTTCTCGACGACGCCCTTTTGCTACAGAGGGTACGTGGTCCTGGCCACGGCCTCTCGGTCGCTTGGATCGCCAGGCTCTCCGGAACATGGCTCCTGGTGAACGAGCGCCCGGACTCACTTTCGTGGCCGACAATGGACCCGCGACTGCGGCTTGCCACCACCCCCGAGCTGAATGGGCTCATCGCCGTCCGCCCACCAAAAGAGCCCGGGTTCTACATCGTCGACCCGTCGGCAAGCGACGCCGTGGCGACGATGATGCTCCTCATTCCTCAGATCAACGGCCGCGATCTCAACGATCTCGACATCGTGGTGCGGGACGGCGTGGAGTGGACCCGCTTTGGCAGCTACATGCACGTGCCGCTCGATGCGGTGCCAGTTCTGCCGGGCGGCGCCACCAGTACGGTCACCATCGGTCCTGATGGCTATGCTGAGTGGCGCGCCGTGGCCACCGACTCGACCCCTGTCGGCGTGGACATCGCCACCACCGGCGCCTGGCGGATCTACGATCCCGCCTTCACCTCAGTCGCGGCCAGCGAGGGACCCTCCGAAATCGTTCTGCCTCCCGCGGGCGGGCTCGCCTACATCATTCTCTTCGGGGATCCAGGACAAACGATACTAGTGACGGTCAATGGTTGACCGGCCGATGGCGTGGCGTATGCGACGAGGATCTTGCGGTCAGGCGACGAAGTTTTGCTCGTCCGCTCTCACGCGGGCGTACCCGGTGGTGGCCGCCGACGCGCGCGTGGCCGACGTCCGCCCTCGTAGGCGGCGACCGTGGACCTCCCGCCAGTAGCGCTGGAAACGCTCCCCCGTAGGGTCCGAATACTCGCCTGAGCCTCACTCGGTACACGGGCCGGGTTGAGGCGCGGTACGATCGGCCCATGACGGCCGATGTCTACCCCTTGCAGGTGCTGCTCGTGACCCTCGCGGGCTGGATAAAACCGCCACCAACAACACTTCATCGAATACCTGATGGAGGAGAATCGGGCCTTCAAGGGGCAGCCGAAGGGGCGCCGCCTCCGCTTGACCGACGACCGGCGCCGACGTCTCGCCGCCAAAGGCCGCCGACTCGGGCGACGGCTCTTGAGGCAGGTCGCGACCCTCGTGACGCCCGACACGATCCTGCGGAGCATAGGCGGGATAAAGGGCCTGTTGACCCAACATCCTCTTATCGGAAGCTCCCCCCAGAGACAGTGCAGTACCTGTCGATTCGGTACACGGAGCGGTTGGCCGAGGCTGGCATCGAGCCCTCGGTGGGCAGCACCGGCGACTCGTACGACAACGCGCTGGCGGAGACTGTAATCGGGCTGTTCAAGACCGAAGAGATTCATCGTCGTGGACCTTGGAAGGGGCTCGAGGACGTCGAGTTCGCGACGCTCGAGTGGGTCGCGTGGTACAACGGCAGCCGCCTGTTCGCACCCCTGGGGTACATGCCCCCGGCCGAGTTCGAGCAGGCCTATCATGACCGTCAGACGGCGCCGGCCGAGCTGGTGGTTCTCAACTAACGAGCTCTCCGGAAAACCCGGGGCGGTTCAGACTGCCGACACGGCGAAAGAAGGGGCGTCCGCAGACGTTGCGGCTCAAGGTCAAGCACGCGCCGGACAAAGACTGGGACTCCTTCCGGTCCCGCAGGAACTGGGACTCCTTCCGGTCCCGCAGGAACGCTACCCATTCTTGATCGCGTGTCCTTACCTGGAAATGCCCGGAATCCTCACTGGACTGCCGAAGACCGCGGCGGCTGGGGCAGTAACGAAGCGACTGTGGATCAGAGGCGCATCGCCTAGTCATGACTTCCACGCGCTGCTAGAGAAGCTCGTCGCAGAACTTGGTGTGCACTCAATCATGCCCGAGGCAAAGGCTGACGTTGAAGCGTTCTGCCGACTCCTGGCAAAGGTAGCCTACTCCTTCGCCGTAGCGGAACTTGGTGGGCATCCATTCGAAAGTCCGTTGGTAGGCTATGCGAGCGGAGGCGACTTGAGTCATTGCCTTCACTACATTGGTAGCAGAGAAGCCGGCGGGGCGAAGCGAGGGGACGGGGCCGCGGGCCGAGCCGTCGCCCGGGTCGTTGGGTGCGCAGAGTGAGAGTTCTAGGTGGGCGGCGCTGCTGCGCCGGGTCTTCGCCCTGGACGTCTTTCAGTGCCCGCGCTGCGGCGGCCGGCGGCGGATCGTGGGGGTGCACACGGGGGGCGAGCGCCGGCGGGTCTTGCTCGAGCGGCTCGGGTTCGTGATCGCCTCGCCATCCGCGGAGCGTCGCGCCCGCCGCCGCGACGGGGAGCGTAGCCGAACAAGCCCCTCGTCCCGGCATTCCCTCGCCGGATCCGGACCTCTCGCCGTCGTCTGCCTCCCGTCTTCCTTCTGGCTCTGGCCGCTCCCGACTTCATCTCTAGGAGGGCACGGTTCTCGACGGATCGCCGCCCTTCTGAGCACCGCCGAGGGTCATCGCCCTTCCCGGACGCTTGCCTTCGCCCTCCGGGGCACGATCGTGGCCTGTGGCAGGGGGTAAGGGGGGAAAGGTTGGCGGCAGCGAACGGGCTTTGGAATTCTTATGCTCTCCTGGTCGTCGCCAACGAATTGACCGAGGAAGAGGAGAGCGAAGAAGGCGCAACGGCGCGCTTTCGCGTCACGCGCGCTCAGGCGGCGGGCTTCGCGGAGAGGGCGCGCGCCCTGATGAAAGCCAGCCGGCCGACCTGTC
>JBKPAK010000347.1:0-17862 GCA_046726415.1 Candidatus Methylomirabilota bacterium | reverse complement strand
AGCATGGCGAGATCGCCCCGCGTGCGCACGCGCTCGATGACCTCATCGGACAACCCCTCGCGTTGCCCGATCGGCGCATGCGCGAACCACTCGTACGGCTGGCCCACGGTGCGGGCGGTGATGAGGATGGCCAGCTCCCGGATGTCGCCGGGCAAGGTCGACCCGAAGCGCAGAAACTCGCCGAGGTCGGCGACCTTCTCGGCGAGGGCCGGATGATGCATGAGCGGCGCGAAAGGTCCGCGCACCGCGCCGCGTTTCGCGGCGATGTGCTCGTAGATGCGCTTGGCCTCCGGGCTGAGCGAATCCAGTGGATCGGGTAGTCGAGCCATGTCTCTCCTCCGGCCGGCGATCGTCATCCCTCTGGCGTGAGCGGGAGGCGCTATCTTAGCAGTCACCATGGGCCGATGGTGTCTCGCATGATTCCGAAGGGGCGCATGGCCCGTTGGGCGCATCCATCGCACGAGAGCGCCATCGCCCGACGAGCGCCTCGAGTCGACACGCCGAGAAAGTGGAGGACGCCATGAAAGCAATTCGCGCCCACCAGTTCGGACCTCCGCACGTGCTCCAGTTCGAGGACGTACCCGATCCGAAGCCCGCCGCCGGCCAGGTGCTCGTGCAGATCAAGGCCGCCGGGGTGAACCCGGCCGACACCTACGTGCGCTCCGGAGCCTACGCGCTGCTCCCCACGCTGCCCTACGTGCCGGGCGGCGAAGGTGCCGGCACCATCGTCGAAGTCGGCGAGAACGTGCGGGCAAGGAAGACCGGCGAGCGCGTCTACGTGACGGGGACCGTCAGTGGGCCGCTGCAGGGGACATGCGCGGAGCTGGCCGTCTGTGCGGTGTCACAAGTGCAGCCACTACCCGAGCGCGTCTCGTTCGCCGAGGGCGCCGCCGTGCATGTCGCCTACGCCACGGCCTATCGCTCCCTGTTCCAGCGCGCCGACGCCCGCCCGGGCGAATGGGTCCTCGTGCACGGGGCCAGCGGCGGTGTCGGCATCGCGTGCCTGCAGCTGGCGCGTGCGCACGGACTTCGCGTGATCGGCACCGCGGGGACAGAGCGAGGCCGCCACCTCGTGAGCACGGAGGGCGCACACCACGTCCTCGACCACTCGAAGCCCGACTATCTCGCCGAGGTCATGGCGATCACCGAAGGACACGGGGTGGACCTCGTCATGGAGATGCTCGCCAACGTCAACCTGGATCGGGATCTCGGCGTGGTCGCCCTCCGCGGCCGCATCGCGGTCATCGGCAACCGCGGGACGGTGGAGATCAACGCGCGCCAGGCCATGGTGCGCGATGCGACCATCCACGGCATGGTCCTGTGGAACACGCCGGAGCACGAGATGGCCGGAATCCAAGCCGCGCTCGGGGCGGGCCTGGCCAACGGGAGCCTGCGGCCCGTAGTGGGCCGGGAGATCCCACTCAAGGAGGCCGCCCGCGCTCACGAGGCCGTGATGTCCTCCGGCGCCCACGGCAAGATCGTGCTCGTGCCCTGACGGCTCGAAGCCCCGGGCGAGCCCGTCGAGGGCTCCATGCTCACCGTCCCGCCGCCTCCTCGCCCCGGAGGGTCATACAGGTACTGGAGGCGCGCGCGACGAGGCGGTTGCGGTCGTCGGTGATGGTGCACTCGACCAGCCCGACCCGGCGCCCGCCTTTGAGGAGGCGACCGTCCGCGATCAGCTTGCCCGTCCACACGGGTCGCAAGAAGTTCACCTTCAGCTCCAGCGTGGTGAAGGTCTCGCCCTCCTCAAGGCCCGCCGCGTAGGCCATTCCCATGGCGGCGTCCGCAATGTCGCACAGGACGCCGCCGTGCAGCGTTCCCATGGGGTTGGCGTGACGCTCGCTCGCCTCGAACTCGACGACGGCGTGGCCAGGCTCCACGGACTTGAGGCCAAAGCCGATGAGGTTAGCGATGGGCGGCGGCGGCAGTTCGCCGCGCATCGTCATCTGGAGCAGATCGAGCATCCTGAGCATGGGTTACCTCCACGCGCCCGCCCGAACGGCGAGCGCGATCGTCGAGCCGAAGAGCACGAACGCCAGGGCCATCATTCCGCACAGGGCGGTCAGGGTCCCGCCCATCACGTGAACGACGAGCCAGCCTCCGAGGATCGCCACAGTCAGGCGCACCGAGCCGCCGAGCACGGGCCACAGCAAGCGCCCCGCCCCCTGCGAGGCGAAGTAGAGCGCGAGGCCAACCCCGAAGAACGCATAGGTCGGCCCCACGATGCGAAGGTATGTCGCGCCCGCGGCGAGCACGTCGGGCTCCCCGCTGAAGAGGCCGAGCCAGAGCTGGGGGGCAAGGGCACCAACGAGGCCGATGCCTCCCGTGACACCGGCGGCAATGCCGGCGCCGATCCACGCCACCCGCTGTGCCCTTGCGCGATGTCCGGCCCCGACGTTGGTCGCCACCATGGTCACCAGCGCCGAGCCCATGCCGAAGACCAAAGGGATCTGCAGATACTCCAGCCGGGCTCCCATCCCGTAGCCTGCCAGGGCTGCCGTCCCGAACGTTCCCACCGTGGCCGTGAGCACGATCTGCGTGAGATTCGTCTGCACCGTGTTGAAGGCGCCGGGCGCACCCACGCGCAGGATCTCCCAGAACAGCGCCCACCGGAGGCCAGGCCAGCGCCCGCCGAGCCGCACGAGGCCGTGTCCCGAGACGAGATAGGCGGCGAGGACGGCGCTGCCCAGACCGTAGAACGTCAACATCGCGAAGCCGGCGCCCATCACGCCGAGCGCGGGCATCGGCCCCGCGCCGAAGATGAGGGCCATGGAGATGGGGACGACCAGCAGACCGCTGCCGACCACCACCGCGGCGGGCAGCACCATGTTGCCTGTCCCGCGCACGATGCTGCCGAGGGTGTTGAACATCCAGAACGCGATGGCCCCGCCGAAGATCACCGTCGAGTACGACACCGCCGCCGTCAGGGCGCCGTCGCGCCCGCCCATGACGCGGTACAGCGCCGGTCCGCCCAGAAGCATCCCGATCGTGAAGAGCGCGGCCATGCCCGTCGCGATGAAGAGGGCGTGGACGACGAGGGCATTGGCATCATCGCGACGGCCGGCGCCGAGGGCACGGGCAATGGCCGAGGCCACGCCGCCGCCCATGCCCCCCGCGGACATCGTTTGCATCAGCATGATCAACGGCAAGACGAGGGAGACTCCGGCGAGGGCGTCGGTGCCGAGCCACCCGACGAAGTACGCCTCCAGGACGTTGATCGTCGTCTGCATGGCGAGCACCACCACGTTGGGGGCGGCCAAGCGGAGCAGCGTGGGCGCGATCGGCGCCTCCAGCAACCGCCTGGTGAGAGGAGCCGACCTCACCCGCGCGCCGTCGGCCGCCCCCGCGGGGCCAGTCCGAGCTGCGGAGACGTCCGTCGGCGGGGTAGGAATGGCTCGCACTGAATAGTAAAATACTAGTGACTTCAGATTCCGTCAATCCCTATACTTAGTGCATGCCCAAGCTGTACGGTCAGGCGTGTCCGGTGGCGCGCTCGGTGGAGCTGCTGGGTGAGCGCTGGACCTTGCTCATCGTCCGGGACCTCCTTCCCGGGCCGCGGCGCTTCCAGGATCTGCTCGCCTCGCTGTCAGGCATCGCGCCCAACGTGCTCTCCGCACGGCTCCAGGCCCTGGAGGCGTACGGGATCGTCACGCGTCGCTTCTACTCGGAGCACCCGCCGCGGGCGGAGTACGCGCTCACCCACCGGGGTCAGGAGCTCGGCGTCGTCGTGGGAGCCCTCGCGGTCTGGGGTTCACGCCATCTGGAGCAGCAGTCGGCGCTCGTGCACGCCGACTGTGAGACGCCTCTGGAGGTGGGCTACTTCTGCCCGCACTGCCGCGGGCGAGTCCGCGGCCGCGCGGTGAAGCTCACCCGCTCGTCCCGTGACGGCCCGGAGGGATGACGCCCGTTCCCCGGGCGGGGACTTCAGATCATCACGGTCGGATGCTGCATGAGAGCTTCATGCGGTGGCGCGCCACCCAGGCGTAGAGGCGACGGGTCACGGGGAGGACGGGCGGCAAGCCGAAGATCGACGCGATCCAGCGCCAGCCGCGCAGGCGCCGGAGGAGCTCGGGAACGGCATCGGCTCCCGAGAGGACGCGGCCATCCGGGAGCACGAGCTGCATGGCGTGCATGCACATCTCGTCAGTGATCTCTGGATAGCGAGCGCGGCGCGGCCCCGAGCGACACGGCAGGATCTCCAGGCGATCACCGACGCGGGCCCGGCGCATGAGCCAGAGCGCGCTGCCCCGGCACATGGCGCACTCCCCGTCATAGATCAGGACCGCCCGTTCCATCGCTTGGCGAGCCCACGGTAGTACCAGACGAGAACACCGGCCACCGCCACCGAGCCCACCGTCTGCGCGAGGGTAGCTATGTCGCCGGAGCCCGCGTAGCGCCTGAGCTGCACCATCGCATAGAACAGGAAGAAGGCAATGGCGGCGGCGATCAGGATGCGATGCGCAGTGATCAGCCGCACCGGGCTGGCTACACGCCGACGACGGCCTTCACGGCATCCCGGGCCACCTCCACCAGCCGGTCGACCTCCGCCGCTGTAATGACCAGCGGCGGCGCAAAGAAGATGGTGTCACCGTTGGCCGGATGCGGTCCGCCGGTGGCGCGTATCCGGGTCACCACACCGCGCTTCATCATCTCCGCACTCACGCGGTTGGCGATCTTCTTGTCGGCCGCGAAGTTGGCTTTGCTGCCGCGATCCTCCACCAGCTCCACCGCGGCCAGCAGGCCCTTGCCGCCCCGTACGTCGCCGACATGCGGGCGACCGCCGAAGGTCGCCATCAGCCCCTCGTGCAGGCGCGTGCCCATGGCCGCCGCGTTCTCCCACAGGCGCTCCCGCTCCATGATTTCGACGTTCTTGAGGCCCACCGCGCAGCACGTCGGATGTCCGGAGTAGGTGTACGCGTGCATCCAGCGGTCGCCCGGGGCGACCTCCTCCATGGCATCCTTGATGGCCTTGGTGATCATGATGCCGCCCAGCGGCAGATAGCCGGAGGTCACGCCCTTCGCGAACGACATGATGTCGGGCAAGACGTTCCAGTGCGACAGCGCGAACCACTTGCCCGTGCGGCAGAAGCCGGTGATCACCTCGTCGGCGATGAAGAGCACCTCGTGCTTCGTGCAGACTTCTCGCACCCGGGCGAAGTAGTCGTCGGTGGGATAGATGACCCCCCCGCCACCATGGATCGGCTCGGCGATGAAGGCGGCCACCGTGTCAGGACCCTCGCGGAGGATCGCCTCCTCCAGTTCGCGGGCCGCCGCCTGACCGACCGTCTCCCCGGGGCGCGCCCCCTGGAAGCGGTAGGGGTAGCAGGATTGGATGTGCACGAAGTCGGGCACCCGCGGCTCGAACATCTTCCAGTAGGCGGCCATGCCGGTGGCGCTCATGGTTTGCAGAGTCACCCCGTGATACGCGTTCTGGCGGGCAATGATCTTGACTTTCGTGGGCCGGCCCTTGGCCTTCCAGTAGAAGCGCGCCGTCTTGAAGGCCGACTCGTTGGCCTCGGCGCCTCCACAGGTCAGGAACACCGCCTGCATATTCGAATAGCCGAGCTGTACGAGCTTGCTGGCGAGGTTGATGGCCGGCACGCTCGAAAACCCGGCGTACCCCGAGTAGTAGGCCAGCTCCTTGATCTGGTCCGCCGCCGCCTCGGCCAGCTCGGCCCGGCCGTGGCCGACGTTGACGTTCCAGAGGCCGGCCAACCCGTCGATATACTCCTTGCCCCCGATGTCGGTCAGGGTGGCGCCACGGCCGCGAACGTAGATCATGGGCTCGGCCGTGTCGACCGGATGATGCAGCGGATGAATGAGGTGTTCGTGATCCGACTTCACCAGCTCGGCAGCCGTGAGCGCCATTGAATCCTCCTCGATGAATGAGCCTACCGCTCTCGTTCGAGCTGCAGCCGCGATGCGCTGCCGTCTCGTTTCGGCGGCAGCCGCGATGGGCTACCGCGGACGTTCGAGTTGGCGGCGCCCGTGTGGCAGCGCGGTCGATCCTCGTGGTGGGCGCGCGCGCCGGTAGTCCCCATGGACAATCGGGACGGCGCGTTCGCGCGGTCCCCGATAGTGATACACCCAAGCCCACGTCTGGCCGCCGTTCGCCAAGGTTACCGTCCGTCGGCAGCGCTCGAAATTGTACCCTTCCTGGCGGTCGACCAGGGGGAGAAGTTCCGCCGCATCGATGCGGTACATTTCGCCAGTAACCGCGCCGAGCCCTTCGACGAGCCCAGGGTACGTCCCGAGATCGAGCAGTGTCCCTTCGATCTGGCCCGGTCCGAGGTAGACTGCGCCACGCTTGAGCACCGCGTGGAGTGAGTAGCCTCGCATGAGGGTGCCGTAGGCGAAGAGCTGTTCGACCGTCATTCCACGCGTCGCAACGCGCTCGCCAGCGCGAGGGTCAGTAGGACGTCTCGAGGAACGCCCGGGGAGCAGGACGTGCCAAACGCTGGAGGCCTGGGGAGGGTCACTCTCGGCGCGCCATCTCACCCGACCGACGAGGCCGCTCGCACCACGGCCTCGAGGAATTGCGGCTCGGGGAGTGCGCCCTCGAACTCGACGCTGTCGTTCATGACGATCTTCGGCACGGCCATGACGCGGTACGCCCGCGCCAGCTCCGGAAACTCGGTCGCCTCGATGGCCGTCGCCGTCACGCGCTCCGAGGCCACCGCCATGTGTTGTGCCAGGCGCACGGCCCGGGGGCAGTGGGGTCAGGTGGGCGTCGAGAAGACCTTGATCCGGACATCACTGGCGAGCGCGGCCAGGGAGGTCATGGTCGCTTCCGCGAGCTGCGGCTCCCCCGTCGAAGCGACAATCATCGCGTCGATGAGATTGCCGAACTCGTAGCCCGACGGAATCCCGTAGAAGCGAAGCCCATAGTCGCGCATTCCTTCCACCACGGTGGCCGGCACCTGGTCGACGCCGTAGGCCTCCGCGCGTTCGCGGTCGATGGCCGGGTTGAGGATTTCCACGGTGGCCTTGTCGTCGGCCAACTCCGCGACCTCGCGCATGAGCTGCTCGTTCTGGCGACAGAGATCGCCAGCCACCAGTTCCTGCGAGAACACCACCAGCCTCACCGGCTCGGTCAGCTTCTCGAACTCCTTGCGGACGGCGGCGCGATCGCGATCGTTCAGGAAGGCCATGTGGTGATTATACCGTTGCGCCGACGCTCCGCTGCCGGGCGTCGATGAGAGCCGGCCGCGCCGCCGACAGCGCAGCCTCGATGGCCATGCGAAGACCAGGCTCGCCCGAGACGGCGGTGGTCATCCACGCGGCGCGATCCGCCGAACGCGCAACGTCCTCCAAGGCCATGTCGTCTGGGCTTCCGCTCACCAGTACGAGCACGGGAAGTGCCAGGCGCGCTATGGTGGCCAGTTCGTCCGCCGCATCGAGGACCTGCCGTGCGCTCGCGAAGCAGACCACACGCGTGCGCGGGTACGCCACCTGTGCGGCGAGCGCCGCCGGCACGGCAAAGCCTGGTCGCCCCGGCGGAGAAGGAGCCACCAGCTCGCCAGGCGCCACCGCCAGCCACGCGGCGGTCGCGGTGTCCGTGTCGTCGTCCAGGGCGGCGACGGCAATGGTGCCCGGCGGGGTGGCCTCGCGAACGATGCGAACGACCGTGGAGACGGTCAGACGCCCCGTGTGGGCCGATGGCGCGAGGGACGCCGTGATGACGCGCTTGATCCGATCGAGCTCGGCGACGTCCCAGTCGGCGCGCTGCCGGCCGCGCAGTCGCGGCGCAAGCTCCTCGATGATCAGCGCGATGTCGCCGGTGATCTCGCGCGGCGCCCACTCTTCTGCCCCAGTCCAGGGCGATGACGCCAGGCGGAGCACGGGCACACGCGCGGGCCACACGCTCGGCGAGACCTCGAGCGCGTCCACGCCGATCGCCACCACGAGGTCCGCGCGATCGAGGACGGACTCGAACCGGCGTCCATGTCCGAGAAGTCCGAGGTGGAGCGGATGCGGGTCGGGGAGGGCACCCTTTCCGCCTGCGGTCACCAGCACCGGGGCCGGCAGCGATTCAGCCAACGCCCGCAGCCACGCTCCCACCTCGGGCGCGCGGCACTGGAGGCCGGCGACGAGCACGGGACGCTCGGCGTCGATCAGACAGGCAGCGGCGGCATCGAGGGCAGAGGCGTCGGGCACCGGGGGTGGGCCCGGGCGAACTGCCGTAGCGAGCGGGACCGCGGGCTGAACCGCTTCCTCGGGGTTCGCGAGAAGAATCACGGGACCTCGCGGTTCCGTCAGGGCGCACTGGATGGCGTAGGCGCTCCAGTGCGCGGCCGCCCCGACCTCGACGCCGACGCTCGCCTTGACCGAACCCACGAAGGGGCCGGCGAACGCGCCATCGGTCAACACGACGAGCGGGGCGCGGTCCCGGGTCGCTTGATCGAGCGCGGCCTGCACCTCGGGCCCGCAGCCCTCCAGCGACAGCGCGGCGGCGCCAGGGGTGTCGGTCAGCAAGCCGGTCACCGAGGCCATCGTGCAGGCTGCGGCCGCCCGAGTCGTCTCAACGATGCGCAGGCCGCGGCGGGCAGCCGCTTCCGTCAGCGTGGCCACTCCCCGGCCGCCTGGCGCGGTAAAGACCGTGGCCGCCCCCCCACGGGCGAGAGCATCGACGACGACATCGGCAACCCGCAGCGGCGCGCCGTCAGCCATCGCCCAAGTCTCCGGTGACGAGCGGCGTCGCTGCGGGGTCCGCGGGCCGGTCGCCGGCGGCGGCGGGCCAGGCGGGCCCGGTCACCCGTGTCCGAGGGACGCGAAGGTCGGACGCATGCGCTCGATCGCCTCACGCAGATTGGGCTCGGAGTTCGCATATGAGAAGCGCAGGTAGCCCTCGCCGTATTCGCCGAAGGCGGCGCCGGACAGCGCCGCAACCCCCGCCTCGTTGAGGAGCCGCTCGGCGACCTCAGCGGAGGATCGGCCTGTCCCAGCGATGTTGGGAAAGACGTAGAAAGCTCCGCGCGGCCGCGCGCAGTGCACCCCCGGCAGCGTGTTGAGGCCATCCACGAGAAGGTCGCGGCGACGTTTGAACTCGGCCACCATGCGAGCCACCGGTGTCTGATCGCCCTGCAAGGCGGCGACACCGGCGAGCTGCACGAAGGAGGCCGTGCACGAGGCGGAATTCACCATCAGCCTGGTGATGTGCTCGGCCAGCGACGCCGGCATGACGCCGTAGCCGAGCCGCCAGCCGGTCATGGCGTACGACTTGGAGAACCCGTCGAGCAGGATGGTGTGCTCGCGCATCCCGGGCAAGGTCATGATCGACTGGAACTCGCCATCATAGAGGAACTGGCGGTAGATCTCGTCGGCGAGCACGGGAATGCGACGGGCGGCGGCGATGGCGGCGATGCGCTCGATCTGGGCCGGTTCCAGCACACCGCCGGTGGGGTTCTCGGGCGAATTGATGATGATGAGCTTCGTGCGCGGCGAGACTCGACGCTCGAGTTCCGCCATGTCGAAACCGAAGCCGGTCTCCTCGCGCAGCGGGATCGGCACCGGCACCCCGCCCACGAAGCGGATCACCGACTCGTAGATGGGAAACCCCGGATTGGGATAGATCGCCTCGTCACCCTCCCCCACCAGCGCCATGATAATGAAGAACATGATGGGCTTGGCTCCGGGTGTGACCACCACCTCGTCGGCAGACACCGGCACCCCCCGCGTCTCGCCGATGTGCTTGGCGATAGCCTCGCGCAATTCGGGCAATCCGGCCGAGGGACCGTAGTGGGTGGCCCCGGCATCCAGGGCCTGCTTGGCCGCCGTCTTAATGTGCTCGGGCGTGTCGAAGTCGGGCTCACCGATTTCCAGGTGGATGATGCGATGCCCTTGGCGCTCGAGGGCGCGAGCGCGCGCGAGGACCTCGAACGCGGACTCCGTACCCAGGCGAGACATGCGGGACGCGACGTGCATGGATGACCCTCCTCCGAGGCGTTTCAGCACCCACTGACGACCAGCGGCCATTATAGAGGCAGGGCCGAGGAGGCGCTGGCGAGATGGAGTTCGTGCAGGTGCCGGCCGGTGAGTTCTACATGGGCTGGGAGGAGGGACACCCCTGCGAGCGACCGGCGCACTCTGTGTGGGTCGATGCCTTTCTCATCGCGCGCATCCCGGCCACCAACGCCGACTTCGCCAGGTACATGGTGGCCACCGCCGCCCCGCCGCCGCGCTTCTGGGGCGATCCCGACTTTTCGCACCCCGAGCAACCCGTGGTCGGGCTGTCGTGGGAGGAGGC
Source organism: Candidatus Methylomirabilota bacterium (assembly GCA_046726415.1). Lineage (GTDB taxonomy): Bacteria > Methylomirabilota > Methylomirabilia > Rokubacteriales > CSP1-6 > CAVWFS01. Next base: position 7,616 of record JBKPAK010000347.1, on the reverse strand, counting down.
AGGGCGGTTTGCCGCCTGGATGGGGGGCCGTCTGCCCAGCGAGGCCGAGTGGGAGCGCGCGGCGCGGGGCGGGATCGAAGGCCGGCGGTATCCGTGGGGCGACACGCCGCCACCCGAACGCTTCGCGCGTCCGCCGCGGGTCGGCACCACACCGGCCAACCCGCTCGGCCTCACTGACCTGTCTGGCGTCTGTCACGAGTGGTGCGCGGACTGGTTCGACGAGCGCGCCTACGCGCGCCAGCGCCCTCGCAACCCCCAAGGCCCGGCCACCGGCGTGCGTCGCGTGAGCCGGGGCGGAGCCTGGCGCCATAGCAATCCGTGGAGCCCAGTGGCCCATCGCTCCTCGCTGCCGCCTGATCGGCGCTACTCCGACTATGGCGTGCGCGTGGCGCGCAGCGCGCGAGTTGCTGCGGCGCAAGGCGGGCGTTAAGATGGCGCCACCAAAGCGATGGCTCGCGCACAACGGTCCGTGCTGCGGGAGGGCATCATCACCGGCCTCATCGGGGCGGCGGTGGTCGCCCTGTGGTTCTTGCTCTTCGACTTCGCCCGCGGCAAGCCGTTCTTCACGCCTGCTCTCCTCGGCCGCGCGCTCTTCTACGGCATCAGCGATCCGACCAGCGTCCCCCTCGCGCTAGGCCCAATCGTCGGCTACACCATCGTTCACGGGATCGCGTTCGTCGCCTTCGGGATCATCGCCGCCTACGTGATGTCGGTGAGCGAGCGCGAGCCCGCGGTCTTCTTGGCGTTCGTCATCTTGTTCGCCTGCTTCGAGGTCTTCGTCCTCGGCGCCGTGGGGGCGCTCGGCAAGTCGCTGCTCGGCGCCCTCGTGTGGTGGGCCATCCTGATTGGCAACCTCCTCGCGTCGGCGGCCATGCTGTGGTATCTGGCGCGGGAGCATCCCGCGTTGCCCGGCACGCTCGTCGGCCCCGCGGGGAGCGTTCTTCGCGAGGGCGTCATTGCGGGGCTGATCGGCGCCGCCGTCGTGGCCGGATGGTTCCTCGCCCTCGACTGGATCCGCGGTGACCCCTTGCGCACGCCTGAGCTGCTGGGCAACGCGCTCCTGCGCCAGCCCCCAGGGATCCCGGCCGTACTGCACTACACGGTGGTCCACGGCCTGGCCTTCATCCTCTTCGGCATCGTGGGGGCCATGCTCATCGCGGGCGCCGAGCACCAGCCCGTATTCGTCTTCCCGCTGGTCATCCTCTTCACGGCCTTCGAGGTGGCGTTCTTCGGGGCCGTGCTCATCATAGCCAAGTGGGTGCTCGACGAGGTCGCGGGCTGGCAGATTCTCGTGGGCAACCTCCTGGCAGCGGCCGCCATGCTCGCGTACTACTTCAACGAGCACCGCGGGCTCGCCCACCGGATGAACGAAGCCTTTCTCGACGAAGATTGATGCGGGGGCTTGATCGAGTGGGGGACGACTCGAACCGCGACGCGGCCGGCTCACCGTCCTGATTGTTCTCGACCAACCCTGCGCGAACTACCAGAGGGCCTCGGGCAGGGGCAGGCCGCGGAAAGCCTCCACCGGAAGTGGCACCGGCGGAGTGATGCCAAGGCGCTCGGCGAGGGCGTAGAGCTGGCGCAGGTGCTGGGCCGCGTGCCACACCGTGCGTTCGAGCAGGTCGTGGCCTGACTGCGAGCCGTAGTAGACGTCGAGGATGCGCTCATACTCCGACGTTGCCGTGCCTTCGAACCAGCCGCTCAGCCGCGCGCGGACGAGCGCGCCGTAGTTCGCAACGGCCCGGCTCTCCCGCATGTCGTCTGGTGCCTTCTCTCCCAGCGAGGACTGCGGAAGCCGTCCGGCATCCATGGCATCGATGAAGGCCAGGCTCAGTCGGAAGATGTGGTATCCGAAGTCGCGCAGGGTCCGGTTGCGCTCCGGTGGTTTCCAGTCCATACGGTCGTCGGGCATCTGGCGCAAGACTCCCTCGGCCGCACCCAAGATGACGTCGAGGCGCGAGATCAAGACGTTCGGAGACAGCTTGGCTTCGGTCTCGTACGCCAGGCCGAGAAGCGCGGCGTAGGCCGGCGGGTTCCACCCGTGAGCGGCCCGGTCCCCGACCGCCACCGCCGGAACGGCGGCCACGCCGAGGCGCCGGAGTTCCTCGAGCGCAGCCGGATCGGCTTGAACGTCGATGGGGTCGAACTCGACCCGCCAAGACGCGAGGAGTTCCCTCGTCTTGGCGCAGGACGATCAGCCGGGACGGTAGAAGAAGCGCGGGCGCGGCATCACCGCCCCCAGAAGGTCGGGGTCTGCTTGTTGGCGAACGCCGTCACCCCGGCCGCGAAGTCCTGGGTATGGCCGCTGGCGGCAATGGCCTGTGCCTCGAGCTCCATCTGCGTCTCCAAACTCTCCCATGTCGACTGGTGAAAGAGCCGCTTGGCGGCCCCGAAGGCCCGGGTTGGACCCAGTGACAACTCGCGGGCCAAGCCCTCGACCGATGGCTTCAGCTCGGCGTCGGGCACCACACGCGTCACCAGCCCCCACTCCAGTGCCTCGCGCGCCGACAATACGCGGTTGGTGAAATACAACTCCATGGCTCGCCGCAGACCGACGAGTCGGGGCAGGAAGTACGATGACGAGCCGTCCGGCGTGGCCGCGATCTTGGAGTAGGCCAGCGTGAAACGGGCCGATTCCGCGGCCACCACGAGGTCGCCGCTGAGCGCGAAGCTCAAGCCGCCGCCCGCGGCCACGCCGTTCACCGCCATGATCACGGGCTTGTCGCTGCGGCAGAGGCGCGACACGGCGCCGTGCAGGTACGTCGTCAATTCTTTGATGAGCAGGCCGATCCGCGGCAGGTTGTTGGCGAAGCCCTTCACGTCGCCCCCGGCGCAGAAGGCCTTGCCGGCGCCCGTGACCACCACGCAGCGGACGTCCGGATCCTCGTCCACCTCGAGGGCCGCATGGAAGAGCTCGCGGCCGAGCTGGAGGTCGAGCGCGTTGAAGGCGTCGGGGCGGTTCAGGGTGATGGTGGCCACCTGGGCCGCTCGCTCCACGATCAGGGACTGGTAGGCCATCGCACTCTCCCTTGGCCAGGCACCTCGCCTCGTCCGCGCCCCCGGGCCACGCGGGCAGCCACGTCCAGGATCTCCTGCACCCTCAGCGGCTTCGCGAGCACGGCGTCGACGCCGTTGGCGCGCCTCTCCTCCGCCGACAGCTCTACGCCGAACCCCGTGACGATGAACACGGGGACGTCGGGCTCGATGGCCTTGATGGTGCGGGACACCTGCCATCCCGACAAACCCGGCATGGCCAGGTCCGTGAAGACCACGTCGTAGCGCTCGCTGCGAAAGCGGGCCACGGCGTCGGCGCCGTCGATGCAGACGACGGCGCGGTGGCCTACCGATTCCAAAATATCTCCGAGGAGCGCGCCGACCTGTTCCTCGTCGTCGACGACCAGACAATTCAGCGTGGACGTTGACGTCGAAACCTCAGGCGCGGCGGGGGCGGCGTCCAGTGGCGTCGGCGCCGCCTTGAAGATCAGCCGGAAGGTCGAGCCGCGTCCCTCCTCGGTGTCCACTTCCATGCGGGCTCCATGCCGCGAGACGATCCCATACGTCATGGAGAGGCCAAGCCCGGTGCCCTGTGGCCCCTTGGTCGTGAAGAACGGATCGAAGATCCGGCGCCGCACCGCCGCCGACATCCCGACCCCGGTATCGCTGACGGTGAGGCACACCTCGCCACCCGTCGCTGACGTGGCCAGGGTCAGCAGGCCGCCCTCGGGCATGGCGTCCACGGCGTTCAAGATGATATTGGTGAGGGCCTCGCGGAGTTCCGCGGGATCGCCGACGACGGACGGGAGGGTGGCCAAGGCGGTCCGCGCGTGGATAGTCACGTCGCGGCGGCGCGTGTCGTCGCGCCAGCGCGACTGCGTGAGCTCGAGGGCCTCGCAGGCAATCCGGTTCAGATCGATGGGCACGAAGGGCTGGTCGCGCCGGATGCGCGTGAACTCTTGCAGCCGGCGCACCGTCTGCGCGCCGTCCAGGGCCGAGCGCTCGATGACCTGGAGCCACTGGCGCAGGTGCGGGTCGCCAACTTCCCGCAAGGCGAGCTCAGCCCGCCCGAGGATCGCCGTCAGGAGATTGTTGAAGTCGTGCGCCACCCCCGAGGCCATCTCGCCGAGCGCCCGCAGCTTCTCCGTGCGCACGAGCTGGTCCTGGGCCGCCGCCAGCTCGCCATAGGCGCGCGTTCGCTCCTCGAAGAGCGCCACGCTGCGCAGGGCCAGGGCGGCCAGGCCGGCGATGTTGGTGAGCAGTCGCTGGTCCGCCTCGGTGAACGCGCGATCGGCCCGGCCCACTCCGACCGCCCCCAGGACGCTGTCGCCGACGCGCAGCGGAACGCCCATCCAGCATGGGAAACGCGCGGCAGCAGGGTCGGGATGCACACCGCGGCGCGCGCACTCGCCCGCGTAGTCATTCGTGCGGATGGTGCGCCCCTCGGTGAAGATGACGCGCTTGAGACCGCCGGCGGGCCCCTCGGGGCAGGGCACGGGGAGCACCGCGGGCTCGAGACCCTCGATGCGCCGGGCCACGACCTCCAGTCCGTCGCCGCTCTCGGGCGGGACCACCAGGACCATGCTGGGGGCGGCGAAGACTCTGGGAACGAGGGAGAGGATGGCCTCGAGCACGGCGGCCCGGTCGAACTGGCCGGTGAGAGCACGAGCGAGCTCGTGGAGCACGGTCAGCTCTTCCACCTGCCGCCGATTTTCCTCGAACAGCCGCGCATTCTCCACGGCGGCGCCGGCGTGGCTGGCCACGGCCTCCAGGAGACGAATCTCAGAGGGCGGGAATACGCGCCCCGACCTCCACCACACCGCGAAGATGGCGCCCTCCGCCCTGCCCCGGATCATGATGGGGGCGAACAGCGTTGCCGCAGAGCCAAGTCCCTTGGCGATCGCGTCGCGAAAGCGAGGATCGCTCTCGATGTCGGAGGACCACACGGCGCGCCCCGCCTGCCACGCCTCACACACCTCGTGGACGCCGCCGAGGATGATCGGATGCGCCATAAAGGTCTGCCGCAACGCGGGCGGCACGTGATAGCCGGCCACCGGCGAGAGGCGGTCCCCCTGGGCATCCAGATCGTAGACGCCAACCATGTCGGCGCCCAGCGCGCGCGCCACCTCGCGCGCCACGCGGCGCATGACCTCGTGCGAGGGCCCGCCCGCGGAGAGGATGTCTGCCACCGCCAGGAGTACCTGCGTCTCGCGGAGCCGATCGCGGGCCTCCTCGAAGAGTCGCACGTTGGCCATGGCCAGGGCGAGCTGGCCGGCGATGGCCTCCGCCAGCTCGACTTGCCAGGGCTGGAAGGGCAGCGACCCGCGCACCCCGACGAGGTTCATCACCCCGATCACCTGGTCTCGGCGGATCAGGGGCGTGACCAGGTATGGGCCGATGTCGAACGTCTCCGCCCAAGCGCGCGCGAAGTCGGGAGACTGACCGGCGTCGTCGATGACGATGGTGCGTCGCTCGGTCACCGCGTGGACATCGGCCCTAAGGTCGGTCAGCCGCGACGGCGACATCCGCACGAAGGTCTTCCAGAGGTCGGTTTGCGTATGACCGTCCGCGAACTGGGACATGAGGGGAATCATGGCTTCGCCGTCCCAAGAAGACACGGAGCAACGATCGGCCCCACACACCTGCGCGATCTTGATGGCGACTTCCTTGAGGAGCCGCTTGGAGTCGAGCGTGGAATTGAGGAGGCGCACGACGTCGAGCAGAGCACGGCTGTGATCGAGGTGGCGGGCCGTGTCCGTATAGAGCCGGGCGTTGTCGAGGGCCACCGCGGCCTGCGCAGCCAGGGAACCGAGAAGCGACACCGTTTCGGCGGTCACCATCGCCGGCTCGGCCCGGCAGAATGTGAACGCGCCGAGCACGCGCTCGCCGAGGGCGATCGGATAGACGCAGACGTAGCGCAGACCTTTGCGACGCAAGACGTCCACACCGCGCAGGCGATCGTCCTTGGTGAGGTCGCTCCACAAGATAGGCTGGCCATGGAGGATCACCCACCCCACCCCACCCTCCCCCAGTGCGTACTGCCGGGGAAGCTCGGCGTCGAGCTCGGAATCGGCGTGGGTCACGGCGCGGTACACATGGCCCGCGGCGACGTCGAGTCGCCACACCGCCGCGGTGGGCGCGTCGAAGAAGCGCGCGACTGCCGCTACCAAATTGGCCAGCACCTCGTCGATCCGGAGAGATGACGAGACGAGCCGGTTGACCTCGTCGAGCGCGCGCAGACGATCCGCGTACTCGCGCGTCTCGCGAGCCCGCTCTTCCAGCCGCTCGTAGAGGCGCACATTGCGGATGGCGATGGCCGCGTGCTCCGCCAACTGGGTGATGGTGCTTTCGTCGCGGTCGGTGAAGGCATGACGCGTGCGCCTGGCCACGAAGAGCACGCCCTCGACTCGATCCTCGCCCGGGATGGGCACCTCCATTGTCGCGAGCAAACCCTCCTGCCGCGCGAGCTCCCGGTACTCCTCGCTGGCCCCGAGCTCATTGCGATCCCCGCGTGTGCGCCGAGACTGGCCGCTGGCCAGGGCCACCCCTCCGATGCCCCGTCCGGGGCGCACCACGACATCGCGGTAGTCTTGGGTGGCGCCGACCCAGCAGCGCGCCGCCGCTTCCTCGGCGCCGACCGGCCGCAGGGCGATGAGGGCGAAGTCGCCCGCGCAGAGATCGCGCGCCCCCTCCACCAGTCGCGGCAGAATGGTGTCCAGGTCGCGGGAGGCGTTGATCGTCCGGGAGAGCTCTGCCACCAGCTCCGCCTCGCGCCCGCGCCGCGCCGCATCGTCGAACAGGCGAGCATTCTCGAGAGCCAGGGCCGTCTGGTCGGCGAAGCCCTGGGCCAGGTGGACTTCCGCGTCCGAAAAGATGCGGCCGACCTGGGCGCCGGCCACGAGGATGCCGAGCAGACGCTCCTTGGCCAGGAGTGGTACCCCCATGAAGGCGCGATAGGGCGAGCGCTCGATGCGGGCTCGCATGTCCGGCGTGAAGGTGAAGCGGGGATCGTCGAGGGAGTCCGGCGACGTTACCGGGGTCCGCTGGTGCGCCGTGAATCCCGCGATTCCCATGCCCGGCGGAACGAGCGGTGTCCATTCGAAGGGCGGCGTCGTGTCCCGCGAATGCGCCAGCTCGTGCAGATACCCGGACTCCGAGTCGAGGCGGTAGATGGCGGCCGAGTTGGCGGACAGCAGCGTGCCGACGCTGTCCACGGCTCGCTGCCCCACCGTGTGCGGATCGAGCGTCTCCGATAGCAATCGGCCGAGGTCGGCCAGCGCGTACATGCGCTCGGCGTGGTGGGCAGAGGCGGGCGCGTCGCGTACCCGGTCCGATGGCTTCTGCGGTGGGAGCGTCACCGGCGCTCGCCCACGCGGTGGAGCTTCAAGAGATTCGTGGTTCCCCGCACCCACATCGGCGCGCCCGAGATGATGACGATGACGTCGCCCGCTCCCACGGTCCCGTCGACCAGGAGGGCCGCCTCGATCTGGTCGATAAGCTCGTCGGTGCTCTCGACCTTGCGGATCACCCGCGCCGTCACCCCCCAGCACAGGCCCAGGCGCCGCAACACGGCGGAGTGCGGGGTGAGGGCAATGATCGGCACGCCCGGCCGTTCCTGGGAA
>JBKPAK010000346.1:0-9097 GCA_046726415.1 Candidatus Methylomirabilota bacterium | reverse complement strand
CTCTCGCCCGGGCGGCTCAGGATCGATCCCAGCTTCGCACCGCTCCGAGGCAACCCCCGTTTCGAGCGGCTGGTGGGCGGGAGTTAGATGCACACATTTGGTCACCCTGAGCGCAGCGAAGGGGACCATGCCCGTCATGGTCCCCTTCACTTCGTTCAGGGTGACAAGACGCGGGACTAGTCAACCCTGCCCAGCATTGCTGACTCGCCGGTTATAGGCCGTGACCGACTTCCCCGCGACGGAAGAGCTCCCGGCAACCACTGAACTTCCGGGACGCGCGCCAGGAGCGCGACCTCGCCGCTCACCCCGTCGGGCGAGCTGTCGAGCGCGACTGCCGCCCCCAGACCGAAGACCGGCGGCCCCCACCGGGCATGTGTCGCGTGGTTCAGGAGCGGCGAATCCTGCCCTGTCTGCGCCTGCGCGGTCGAGGGCGACAGCGCCGCGGCGGCGAGCAATCCCACCGCTGCTGCGGTGCGAAAGAGCGATGTAGTGGTAGACATGATACCTTTCCTTCCTTTCACGAGTAGATGATGCCTTCAGGCCTCGACGGCCGGAGGCCAGAGCCGATACAGGACAGGTGTCACCACTCGCGAGAGCAGGGTGGACGACACCAGGCCGCCGATGATCACCCACGCCAGCGGCGCGTAGAGCGCCTCGCCCTGGAGCGCGAGCGGCAGCAGCCCGCCGATGGCGGTCATGCTGGTCAGGACGATCGGGAGAAACCGCACCTCGCCGGCCCGACGGATCGCGTCCTCCAGCGGCATCCCGCCGGCGCGGAGCTGGTTGGTGAAGTCCACCAGGAGGATCGAGGTCTTGATCTCGATCCCGACCAGAGCCACGAAGCCGATGAGCGCGGTGAACGAGAGGGTGTTGCCGGTTAGGAACAGCGCCGAGAGACCGCCCGCCACGCCGAGCGGGATGACCGACGCGACGATCAGGGTGCCGCGGAAGGTGCGGAACTCGAGCACCAGCACCGCGAGGATCAGGAACGTCGCGACGATCACGGCGCTCCCGATTCCGCCGAAGCTCTCCTGCCGGCTCTCGATCTCGCCCGCCGGGACCAGGCTATAGCCCGCGGGCAGCCGGGTGGAGTCGAGCGAGGCCAGCGCCGCGCGGGTCACTCGGTCGGTGTTGTACCCGGTCTCGACGAAGCTGCTCACGGTGACCGCGCGCTCGCGGTCCACCCGCCGAATCTCGGGCACGTCGGCCTCGAACCGGACGTCGGCCACCTGGCGCAGCGGGGTGAGCCTGCCCCCGTTGGAGGCGACGTAGAGCCGGTCAAGGTCGGCCGGCTGCGCCCGCACGCTGCCCGCGAGTCGCACGACGACGTCGCGGGCGTCGCCGTCCGCCTCCCGCAGCACGCCCGCCTCGACTCCGGCGATCCCAAGCCGCAGGGTGCGGTCGATCTCCAGAGTGGGAACACCAAGCATGCCGGCCTTGGCGCGGTCCACGGTGACCCGCAGGTCCGTGCGGCGAAGCCGGACCGGGTTGTCCACGTACTGCGTCCCCGGCGTCCGTTCCAGCACTCGTTCGACCTGCGCCGCGAGCGTGCGCAGGGTGTCGAGATCGGGCCCCTGGACTCGTAGCGCTATAGGCGCATCGATCGGCGGTCCATTCTCGAACTCGCGCAACTCGATCCGGGCGGCGGGATACGCTGCCAGCTCGGCGCGCAGGCTGTCGAGCAGCGCCGGCGTGCGACCGCCGTCGTACTCCTCCAGCACGACGAAGAGCTGTCCCACCGCCGGATTGTCCCGCCGGGGCAGCACGTTGTAGTAGATCTGCGGATTGTCGCGCCCCGCCGAGGCGAACACGGCGCGGACGCCTCGGCGCCGGCGGATCACCGAGTCGGCGAACCGCGTCGCCACAGCGGTGGCCTCGACGCTCCCGCCCTCGGGCGCGGTGACGTTGACGTAGAACTGCGGCGTCTCGGCGCGGGGGAAGAGCGAGAAACCGATCGCCGGCACCAGTGCGAACGCGCCGGCCACTGTCGCTGCACCGATCGCGAGTGCGCGACCTGGGTGCCGGAGCGCGCGATCGAGCACCGGCGCATACGTGGCGTGGATGGCTCGCTCGAAGGCGTGCAGCGCCCGATTCCCGCCCTCCGGCTCGTGCGGCGACAGCACCAGGCTCGCGAGCCAGGGAATGATCGTGAGGGACACGAACAGCGAGGCCACCACCGTCGCGATGACCGCTGCGGGCAGCGAACGGATGTACTGGCCCGGTCCACCCGGCAGGAAGAGCAGCGGCACGAACGCGAGCACCAGCGTGGCCGTCGCGCCCACCACCGCCACGGCGATCTGCCGCGTGGCCTCGATCGCCGCCTCCGCTCGCGGCCGTCCGGCGCGAAGGAAGCGGGTGATGTTCTCCACCACCACGATCGAGTCGTCCACCAGGAGACCGAGCGCTACCACGGCGCCCACGATCGAGAGCTGGTTCACCGTGAAGCCGGTGAAGTAGAGCAGGGTGAGTCCGATCGCGAGCGAGAGTGGGATGGACAGCATCACGATGCCGGCCGCCCGGAGCCCCAGCGGCACCAGGGTCACCAGCACGAGTCCGATCGCGATGAGGAAGTCCTTGCCTAGCCGTGTCAGGCGGTGGACGACGTTGCTTGCCTGGTCGAACCCGCGCTCCAACGTGATGCCCGCCGGAAGCGCGGCCTCGAACTGATCCAGCGTGGCCCAGACGCGGTCGCGCACCGCGCCGATGTTCTGCCCCTCCTGCTGGGTCACGGTGACGAAGACGGCGCGCCGCCCGTTGAAGCGGGCGCGGTAGGTGGAGTCGGCGTAGCCCCAGCTCACCTGCGCCACGTCGCGCACCCGGACCAACCCGTCGGGCGTGCCGCCCACGACTGTCGCCGCGACTTCCTCCGGGCTCTCGTAGCTGCCGCTGGTGCGCACGTTGAACGACCTGGCGCCCGCCTCCACTCGACCCGCGGGCAGGTCGGCGCTCTCGCCGCCGATGGCCTGGAGCACGCGGCCCGGGGGCAGGTCGAGCCGGGCCAGCCGGCCCAAGTCGAGCGCCACGTCTACCCGCGGCTCGGGCACGCCCCATCGCTCCGCCGCGCGTACGCCGGGGAGCGCGGTGAGCCGATCTTCAAGCCGTTCCCCCAGGTCGTCGAGCACCCGGTACGGCGCGGTCTCACTCACCAGCGCTACCTGCGCGATCGCGACATCGAGCGTGGTGACCTTCTCCACCTTCAGCACCGCCAGCTCCTGCGGCAGCTCGGGCCGAAGCGCGTTGATCTCCCGCACCACCTCGTCGTACCGGTCGTCGGGATTCTCGGCGAAGTCGAACTCCACGCTGACCGTCGCCACCCCGTCCTGAATCCGGCTCCGGATCTCCTCGACGTTCTCCAGCGCGTCGAGACGTTCCTCGATGTCGCGTACCACGAGCCGCTCGAGGTCGGCCGGGCTCGAGCCGGGATAGACCGCCACCACGGTGAACGTGGGGACGTAAAGCGGTGGGTCCTCGCCCCGGGGGATAGCGAGCCACGAGCTCACGCCGAGGGCGGCGAGCATGGCGAAGAGGACGACGGTGAACTGCCACCGCCGGACCGGGAACTCGAGGATACTCATGGGACCACCCGCACGGCCGCGCCGTCGTCGAGATAGGCCGCGCCGTCGGCCAGCACCCGAGACGCGGCGTTCAGCCCGTCCGAGATCGCCACTCGGCTTCCGTCGATGAACGCCACCGTGACGCGGCGACGCAGGGCGTGGGCGCCGTCGGCGGAGAGGGCGTACACTGTCGCTTCGCTGCCGTCGGCCTCGAGCACGGATTCGATCGGGACCAGGGCGGTGGGGGTACCGCGGGTCGGGCGGATCTCCACCGTTCCCACGAGGCCCGCCGCGAGAGCGCCTCCCTCGTCCAGTGTGACCTCGATCAGGTACGTGCCGGTCGTCGGGTCAGCCGCTGCGCCGATTCGTGTGACGCGGCCGGTGAACCTGCGCCCCGGCAGCGCGTCGAACCGCGCGACGGCAGGGTCACCTCGCTCGACCGCCACGACGTCGCGATCCGCGAGCCCGATCTCCACGATGTTGGCTTTGCCGCCGCCCCGTGTGCCCACGACCAACACCGGTGCGCCGGCTGCGATGTTCTCGCCCGGCTCCGCGCTGCGGCGGAGCACGACGCCGGCCGCCGGCGCGACGATTACCGCGTAGCGCCGGTCCACCGCTGCCGTCTCCAGATCCGCGCGGGCCATCTCGTCTGCCGTCTCCGCGTCCTGGAGCTGCGCCAGCGTGACCACGCTATCCCGATAAAGGCGGCGCATCCGGGCGAGGTCCCGGGTCGACTTCTCGGCGCCGCTGCGCGCCTTGGCGAGGCCGGCGTCGATCTCGCGGAGGTCGAGCACCGCCAGCGTCTGGCCGGCACGGATCGGATCGCCTTCGTCCACCGCGATCCGCCGGATCACACCGCCGATCTTGAAGCCGAGCGCCGCTTCGTCGGCGGGAGTCACGGTGCCTGCGGCGACGATCGGTCGAGCGAGTATGGTGTCCACGACGGGAACAGCGCGGACGACCGCGGCAGGTGCGTGCCTGCGAGACGGCGCTTCGGCGCGGCTGGGAGCGCAGCCCGGCATCGTCATGGTCGAAAGCACGGCGAGTAGGGCGAGGGAATGGCTGAGCGTCATGCGCATGGTTCGGTCCGGTGTCATGTGAGGTCGCGAAGCGCCGCGGCACGCTCGAGGTCCACGTACCGGATCGCGTATCGGTAGATGGTCGCGCTGCGGTTAAGCTCCGCGGTGGTGAACGCGGTGCGGGCGTCGAGGTATTCGACCTGGGTGGCGAGTCCCTCCTCATAGCGGCGGCGCACCAGCTCGAAGCTGCGCCGCGCCGCGGCCAGCCGTGCCTCCGCCGTCGCGATCGCATCGCGCGCGACGACCGCGGCGTCGTAGGCCTGCCGCACGTCGAGCCGCACCAGGTCCTCCAGCTCCGCCCGGCGTAGCCGCAGCCGCTCGGCGTCTGCCTGGGCCGCGCTTCGGCGGGCGGCGTCGCTTCCACCCAGGGAGAAGCGCCAGCCGAGCACGAGCGAGGCAACGGCGAAGTCCTGGTCGCTGCCGAAGCCCACGTCGGAGCCCTGGAAGCCGTAGTCCACCGCAACGCTCAGCGTGGGTAGGTACGCCGCCGTGGCGAGGCGAACTCCTGCTTCCGCGGCGCGGATGGCGGCCTCAGTGCGAGGCAGCTCCTCGCGTCGGGCGAGGGCACTGGCGACCGCCTGTTCCTCGGAAAGCGTGATCTCGAAGCGGAGCAGGGAATCGGGCAGCTCGGTCACGGGCTCGTCGAGCGGGCGACGCAGGATCCGATTGAGCGCACGCACCGCCGCGTCTTCCGTGCGCCGGGCCTCGTCCAGCTGCTGGCGCACGTCGCTCCGATCCGCCTCGGCGCGGAGCACCTGGTCGGGCGTGGCCCGCCCGGCATCGACCAACCGTCGGGCGACCCGCTCGCTCTCCGTCACCAGCTCGAGCGTCGCCTCCCAGGTGCGCCGAGCCCTCCGGGCGGCCCCGACCTCGAGGTAGGCCGCCTGCGCCTCCGCGGCGAGCCGCCTGGCCGCCGCGCCGTGCTCGAGCCGCTGGCCGTCGCGCGTGTGGCGCGTGAACGCGTGGCCCGCAAGCACCGAGGCGTCGAACAGCGGCTGCGAGAGCCGCATGCGGGTCTCGTGGCGCATGGGGAAGGTGAGATCGAGGTCAGTCGGGAAGCGGGAGCTGCCGGTGATCTGGTTCAGCGCCTCGTATGCGGGGTTTACCAGGCTGCCGAGGTCGAGAGTCCCGCTCTGCTCGCTGTAGCGTGTACCGAGCGACAGCTCGGGAAGGAAGCGGCCGCGCGCCTCGCGGACGTCGGCCTCGACGCGCTCGACGGCGAGACTCTCCTGTGCGAGGCCTAGGTTGTTGCGTAGCGCCTCGGCGACGATGCCGTCGAGCTGCGTCGGAGACTGTGCAGCCGCTGGCGCGACGAGGAACACTCCGGCTAGCGACGAGAGAATGACGCGGTTTAACGAAGTCATCATTCTTAACACCGTTAAGTCAAGGGCCAAAAAAATCAGTCTGACGACTCACGCAGCACCCCCACCAGCATGGCGTTGGAGATCCGGTCCGCGATGCCGCGAGGGTCTTTCCACTTGATCCAAACGTCCTTCTCCTTGGCGATGTACAGCGAGAGCAGGCCGTGGACCGCGGACCATGACATCACCGCCAGCTCGTCGACATTTCTGTATTCGGGCCGCACGCGCCCCGTGGCGATGACTTCCGCGCACGTCATGCGCAGGAACTCATAGGCGTTCTCGCTGGGGTCGGGACCGTGAATCGCCTTTACCACTTCTGGTGGCTTGCTGGTCATGAACATGAGCTGGTATTGCATCGGGTGTTGGAGGCCGAACTCGACGTACGTCCGGCCGCAGCGGCGGAGACGCTCGATCGGATCGGCGATGCGACCGAGCTTCTGGAAGGCGGCGGCGAGCGCCTGGAAATCGAGGGCGCAGAGCTCCGCGAGCAACGCTTCCTTGTTCTGGAAGTGATGGTAGATCGCCGTGGGCGTGTACTCGATGCGATCCGCGATGGCTCGCATGGTGGTCGCATCGTAGCCTTCCTCGACGAACATCTCACGGGCGGCCGCCAGAATGCGCTGGCGCGTCTCCACTCGTTCGCGCGTGCGGCGCTCAGCGCTACCCATGACCGGGCTCGAAGCTCGTAACCATGGGAACTAACCTAACGCTGTTAGGTCCGTCCGTCAAGCTCCCGCGCCTGACCCCAGCGCGCGACCTGCCCCGGACCGGACGGAGGGACGCCCGAGCAATGCGGGGCGTTTGCCACGCTCATGACGGATCCGGATGGGAAGCGGGCCGGTGAAACGATGGTGCGGATGGTGAAATTCGACATGTCGAGCTGGATGCGGTTCTGGCCCAGCGCGTAGACCGTTCCCTCGCCCTCGATCGCGAGGGCCCTCACGCCACTGATCCGGGCTCGACCTCCCATCGCGGCAGCGGCCTCGGCGAGGACATCTCGCTCCCGCGATGTTCCGCCGCATGCGATGGCCATCCCCACCACCGCGGCGATGGACGCACACCGGCGCCTGTTCCCATGCGTCATAGAGCCACCAGGACGTGATCTCTGGTATCGGTCATCCGAATGCCCGAAACCTCTGAGAGACGGCGTGCCGTTCAGGTAGTATCTGCCCCCGGCGGTCCCGGCTCCCCTAAGAACGGACGTCCAACGGCTGTCGCTGGATTCCACCGTGTACTCCACAAGGGCCCCACGAACTCTCCCCGGCCTCACCCTTGACAATCAATAAGTATCGGCTTATATGTTATCGATGCAGCGCGCGGTCGTGGCCGAAGACAAGATCTTCCAGGCGCTGGCGGACCCCAGCCGCCGGGGGATCTTCGAGTCGCTGACGCGGGGCGAAACGGCGGTGAAGGACCTCACGGCGCGCTTCGACATCTCGCAGCCAGCGGTCTCGCAGCACCTAGCCATCTTGAAAGACGCCGGCCTGGTGAACGGCCGGCGCGAGGGGCGCTCGGTCTACTACCGGGTGGAGCCGCGCGGGATGAAGCCGCTCATCGACTGGATCGCGCACTACCGCGCCTTCTGGACGGAGCACGTCGATCGCCTTGAACGACTGCTGGAGAAAATGGACCAATGACGCTCACCGACACGACCGCACGATCGCAGACGGAATCCATCTCGTTCGATTTCGATCTGCAGCATTCGCCCGAGAAGGTGTGGCGCGCGCTCACCGACCCCCCACTGCTCGCGGAATGGCTCCTACCCGTCATCGGTCTCAAGCTCCAGCCGGGGGCGGCGTTCACCTTCAAGACGCAGGCGTATCCCGATTGGGACGGCACCGTGAATTGCCGGTTCCTCGAGATCGAACCGCAGCGGAAGCTCAGCTACACGTGGGCCGTCCCCTTCCTGGACACCGTCGTGACCTTCACGCTCACGCCCACGGCGTCGGGCACGCGCCTCTCGCTCGTGCAGTCGGGCTTCAAGCCGGACCAGAAGCGGGAATCCGGCGGCGCGCGCTACGGCTGGAAGAAGATGGGCGGGAAGCTGGTCGAGCTGCTCGCGAGGATCTCATGAACTGGAACCAATGGATCCGGCAGATCCACCGCTGGGTGGCCATTGCCTTTACGTTGACGGTCATCGCCAACTTCGTGGCAATGACGCAGGGGCAACCTCCGGCCTGGGTGACCTACTCGCCGCTGCTCCCGCTCGGCCTGCTCCTGTTTACGGGCTTGTACATGTTCGTGCTGCCGTATGCCACCAAGTGGCGCAGCGGCCGACGCTCCATCATGACCGGAGGAGCAAACCCATGAAGATCAAGCTGACGTATGTCTATGTCGACGACCAGGAAAAGGCCCTGCGCTTCTACACGGACGTGCTGGGCTTTGTGAAGAAGGCCGACTTCAGTCAGGGACCGTTTCGCTGGCTGACGGTCGCCTCGCCTGAGGAGCCCAACGGCTCCGAGCTCCAGCTGGCGCTGAATGACAACCCCGCGGCCAAGGCCTACCAGCAGGCGATCTTTCAGCAGGGCCAGCCCGCGGCCATGTTCTTCACTGACGACCTGCAGGCCGAGTACGAGCGGATGAAAGCGCGTGGCGCCAAGTTCACGATGCCGCCGACGGCGGTGACCGGCTCGAAGATCGCCAGGTTGAACGACCCCTGCGGCAATCTCATCCAGGTGACGCAACTGACGCGCAACTAAGACTCAGGGGGGTGCCGAGTATGAAGAGCCGTGAACGAGCGACCGGGAGACCCGCTTCCCGGCCCATCGAGCAGCAAAGCCCCGGCTTGGGGGATTGGCGGGAGGAGACGCTGGCCCGCATGCGGGGGCTGATCCTGGAGGCCGATCCCGAGATGATCGAGGAGCGGAAATGGAGGAAGCCGTCGAATAGGATGGCAGGGGTCCCGGTCTGGTCGCACCACGGGATCGTCTGCACCGGGGAGGTATACAAGAAGGTCGTGAATCTCACGTTTGCTCGGGGCGCCAGCCTCCCGGACCCATCGCGCCTCTTCAATTCCAGCCTGGAAGGCAACACCCGAAGGGCGATAGACATCCACGAAGGGACCCAGGTCGACGCGGGCGCATTCAAGGCGCTCGTCAAGGCC
>JBKPAK010000345.1:0-11673 GCA_046726415.1 Candidatus Methylomirabilota bacterium | reverse complement strand
GGTGAACCGCCGCCGCGACGCCCTCTCGCGGACCTCGGGGTCGGGGACAACCGGCGGGGGCACTACGCGCAGCGGCGCCGCGCCGCTCACCACCGCAGGGCTCGGAGCATCGGCTTTCTCCTCCTGGCCGGCCTGGCCCGCCCGCCGCACGACTTTCGCCTTCTTGGTAGTCGCCATGACTGCGACACCCACTCTCTCCGCCCTCTACAGTAATTTCGGGGGAAGCTCGGTGTCTCACCATCATTGGCACAAAGGGCCAGCCGCGTAGCGCATCTCGCGCAGAAGGGATTCGTAGAGGGTGCCTAGGGTGTGCAGCTCTTCGCTTGACGTGAAGTGGATACCGGACACCTTGTTGATCACGTCCCGCAACAGGTACCCACTCCGCATTCGATTGTCGACACCCCGAAACACCGTGGCAATCACGTCACGGCGGTCGTCGCCGTTCGCGCTCGTCAGCTGGCGCAGGTACGCGAACAGGCCCGCCCCCTTCGTCCCGTCTGGGCGGACGCACTCGTCCTGGCTGATGAACGCCAGCAACTCGTCGCCGGTAACTCCCTGTGGGCTGGCAGCCCAATCGCGCCAGCGGTAGGGCGCCTCGATGGCCCACCGGAACCTCTTGCCTGCGAGAGCAGCCTCCTGCTCACGCTGCAGCTCCAGATCATCAAGGAACTTGAGAAACATGATCCAGGTGAGCAGGGGCAACCGGTCGAGGTCCGACTTGAGCAGGCTTCCGAGCGACTGAGCCGTGGTGCGAGCGACGGCAGGTGTCGCAGTCTGACGCGGCATACGGGAGCCTCTGGAGCTCGCTCACCGCACTCCGGATCCGGTCGGGACCACCGAAGACCTGAATGATCTCACCGACGTTGCCGTGGGCGGAGACCGGAGGGACCCTCAGCACGTCGGGGATCACGAACTGGGCCGCACCGTGCTCAGCGTACTTTTCCAACAGCTCCTCCAGGATCACTCGGGCCTCGGGGCCGTACTTATCGAAGAAGTCCTTGCGTTCGTCCCGCAGCCTCTGGGCTCGCTCGCGGCGAGTTCGCAGGGGAGCGTTGAAGGCGAGGTGGCAGAGCAATTCGAAGGGGTCGGCTTCTGGCGAGCCGGTAGCATCAGCAAGCTCCTCGAAGCTCACACCCCGTTCGGTAAGACGTTCGATGATCTCGTTCCGCTCGCTTGGGTCAGCCCACCTGGCGCGTAGCTCGGGCGCCGACGGGCAGAGCGTTCGGACGCTATCGGCCGCGTACTCGGTGTAACGGACCACGCGGAGTTGCTTGCCGCTGGGGTCCAGCTCGTACACGAGGTGGGCAGCGATCTCGACCTGGCCCCCATCGAAATAGAACTTCCGGCGCTCGTCCGTCAGGGGCTCAACGAGCTGAGCTTCGCGATCGGGAGGCGGCTCCGCAGCCTCCGCCTCCCTCAGGACCTTCTGTGGCCCGCCGTCAAGTTCCTCCTCGGTGAGCAGGGCCGGGTCACCATCGAACTCTGGGTCGGCGAACATGCGTGTCGCGGAGCCGGTGTAGTCCACGATGTTGAACCACAGCTTGCCGTAGTCGTCGCGCACGCGCGTGCCACGGCCGATGATCTGCTTGAAGTCCGTCATGGAGCCGACGACGCGAGCAAGCACGACGTTCTTGCAGGTTGGGGCATCCACGCCAGTGGTCAATAGCTGGGAGATAGTGAGGATGGTCGGCGTCCGGGTCTCTACGTCCTGGAAGCGGCCAAGATGACCACGGCCAACGTCGCCCTCATCGGCTGTGACCCGACAGACGTAGTTCGGATGGTCGCGCACGAGGTCGGCGTTGAGATTGTTCAGGGAGCGCCGCATCTCGTCCGCATGCTCCTGGTCGACGCAGAACACGATGGTTTTGGCGAATCGGTCCGTTCTACCGAGGAAGTCGGTCAGGTGCCTCGCGATGGCTCCGGTGCGGGCGCGAAGGGCGACGACCCGCTCAAAGTCCCTGGTTTGGTACTCGTCGTCGGGGATGGGACGCCCGTAGCGGTCGAGGTCGCTCTTGCCCGGCCGCCAGCCGGCAGCATCCCACTCGGTCACGACCCGGTGGACGCGGTAGGGCGTGAGGAAGCCGTCGTCGATCCCCTGGCGAAGGCTGTACTGATAGATAGGATTGCCGAAATAGAGGTACGTGTCGCGGTTGTCGTCGCGGAGCGGTGTGGCGGTCATGCCGAGCTGGTAGGCGGGCTCGAAGTATGTCAGGATCTCCCGCCAGTTCGATTCGTCCCGGCCGCTCCCCTGCAGCCGTGGGAAGACCAGCCTCCTACAGGTGTCGGCCTCGGTCTCGGAGGGGCTCACTCGAAGAAGCATTCTCCTCGGTCGTGCCCTCGTGCGTCAACCGGGAGATGTCAGTCCGCGAGCCTCCTCGCCACCCGCGTCCTCAAAACTATGAGCCTGTCGAGCATCTCGTCGCTCTCGGGTGTCGCGCCACGGTTCATGCGCCGCCCGACGACGCGGCGGGTGATGAGGTCGAGCCTGATCCAGAAGGCCAGCGGGTCAGGGCCGTTCAGCAAGTCAGCGGCGGTCACGCGGTCTCGCGCCTCAGCATGTCGAACGCGGCCCACCGATCGTGCTCCGCAAGGACACGGGCGAGCCGCTGAGGGTATACGAGAACTCACCCTACACAGTCGGCGACTTCACAGCCTCGGGTGGGGTCATCCGTCGCGGCGCTCTGATGGCTGATCGGCCTGTCTTCCTGGGGATGACGGCCCTCTGCGAAGAGCACCACGAGCGCGCCGCGCTCGTGGACACGGTCCTGGAATCTCGGCGAGGGCGCGAGTGGCAGGTGACTCTTGGATGCCTGATGTGCCAGGCGGTTCAGGAATCCAGATTCCGAGTCTCGTCGAACGGGCGCGAAGCGTAGCGGGCTACTTGAGCCGCACGTTCGCTTGGCGTCGCTCGGGAAGACGGTCGTCCCTCCGCCTCACTCAACGCCCAAGGTGCTTCCGCCGTCCCCCTGGCGGACCCACTGGGCCCCCTCGATAGGGGGAGCTGTGCCTACTGGGAGCTCCAGCGGGCGGCGCTGTGCCTAGCTCGGCGCTGGGGCTGACATCAATGGGGACGGGGCCCAACAGTGGGTGAGCGAGGGCGGCGGAGGGCGTTCATGTTGCCTACGCGTTCATGTTGCCTACGCTCTCCTGCGGGAGATGTTCGACGAGACCACGAGACCACCGTCCGGAGTGGTCGTCAACCTCGAGGCCCCGATCGAGTCGCCAGATGCTGCACGGGCGGCACGACTGCAAGACGCCCGTGGGTGTGGTACAAGGGCACCGAGGCGACCGTAGATGCCCGGGATGCCCCCGACCGCAATCGCCCTCGCGCTCCTCGTGAGCTGTGCCGCGCCGCCGCCGACGGCGTTCGCCTTCCCGATCCTGGCGCTGGGGTCCGATGCGCCGGCCGACCCGACCTCAACATCCATCGCCACTCCACCGGGGTCCACCGCGGCGCGTGGGAGCGGGATCGCCCTGCTCTTCGAGGATGCGGACATCGAGGCTGTGACGAGGGCCGTGAGTGAGATCGTGGGGTTCAGCTACACCTTGGCCCCCGATGTCCGCGGCAAGGTGACGATCCGGACGAGGGGCGCCATCCGTAGCGAGGACGTGTTTCCCATCTTCCTGTCCGTCCTCGAGGTGCATGGGTTCACCGCGGTGCGGGCGGGGAACGTCTACAAGATCGTGCGGATCGAGACGGCGCGCGAGCGGGCGATTCCGACGTTGATCGACCCGCCCCGACCGGGGGCAGCGGCCGAACCGCCGGCCGGTACGTCCCTGCCGCCGGATCAGGTCGTGACCCAGATCCTCGCCCCGCGCTTCGCCGCGGCGGCGATGCTGACCCTTGTCCTCCGCCCTCTGGTGTCGAGCCGGGGAAGCATCATTGCGCATCCGCCAGCCAACGTGCTCATCGTCACCGACACCGCTGCCAACATCGCCAGGGTCGCCGAGGTCGTCGGGCAGCTCGACGTGGAGCTCGCGGCGGACGAGCTGCACATTTTCCGCCTCCACTACGCAGATGCCGGCGACGTGGCCGGTATCCTGAACCACATCTTCCTGGGAGCCGGGCTGGCCCGCCCGCCGGTGATCTCGGCGGACCGTCGCACGAATTCCCTGATCATCCGCGCCCGGCGCTCGGATCTCGAAGCCATCGGCCGGTTGCTGGGGCGCGACTGACCGTTCGGTTCAGGGCGGAATCCCCCGCGACGGCAACCTGCGCTCCGCGGTGACTCTCGCCCGGTCAGCGCATGGTGAGCTTGAAGTTGCGCTTGTCGGTGTCGATGCGGCCGAAGCCCCGCGCACTGGCGGGAGGACGGCAGGTGTCCTCGCGCAGCAAGAAGGCCCAGAAGCTCTTCTCCATGGGCTAGCTGCATCGGCGAACCGCCTGTCAGCCGGCGATGACCGCGTGAGGCCGCCGCGGCAAAGATCTGCTGCCGCCCCGCGAACCACGACTCTCGATCGGGAAAGAGTAGGCGATGGACTCTCCGGCGGACGCGGAGGTGATCGGCCGCTCGCTGAGCGAGCCCGAGGCGTTCGGGCTGATCTACGACCGCCACGCGGCGACCCTGCTGCGGTTCCTGGGCCGCCGGGCGGGCGCCCGAGTCGCGGAGGGTCTGGTCGGCGAGGTGTTCCGCATCGCCTTCGAGCGGCGCAAGGCCTTCGACGCGTCGCGCGCGAGCGCCCTGCCGTGGCTGTACGGAATCGGCTCGAACCTGTTGCTGAAGCACCGGCGCGGCGAGGCGCGGCGGCTGCGAGCGAGCGCGCGGATGGCAGCGGGACGCGAGGGGGCTGATCGACGGGCGAGCACCGCGGCGCTCGACGCGCGCGTGCTGTTCTCGCGCGCGGCCGACGCGATCGAGGCGCTGCCGGACGGCGAGCGCGAGGCGCTCCTGCTCTTTGTGTGGGAGGAGCTCTCGTACCAGAGCGTGGCCGACGCGCTCGAGCTGCCGGTTGGCACGGTGCGCTCGCGGCTGAACCGCGCCCGCGCGCGCCTGCGCCAACTGCTTGAGTCGAACGGGAAAGGAAGGGTGAGGTCGCAATGAGGCCGGTCGATCTGGCGAGGAAGCTGCGGCGCGACCCCGCATTCAAGCCGTCAGCGCTCGACCGGGGAAAGGAAGCACTCATGGCGGCGATCCGGCAAGAGGTCGAGCCCAGGCGTCGACCGACGATCATTCCCCAGCTCCCGTATGCGGACATCCGGGCCGCGCTCTCGTTCCTGGAGCGCGCGTTCGGGTTCCGCGAGATTCCGACCTCGCGGATGGAGGGCGCCGACGGGGTGATCCACTACGCGATCGTCGAGTTCGGCGACGGCGTGATCGGAATCGGAACGCAGGGCGCCCACGGCGCGGTCAGCCCGAAGCGCGGCGGCATCGAGAGCCAGTACCTCAGCGTGGCCGTCGCGGACGTCGAGGCGCACTACCAGCGCGCGCGCGCCGCGGGTGCGCGGATCGCCAAGGAGCCGCGCGGCCATGGCGCGGAGGTGAGCGCCTACGAGGCGCTCGACCCCGAGGGCCACCGCTGGCGTTTCGTCCACCAGCGGCTCCGCGAGGTGCCCCAGTCCGAGTGGCGCTGGCGGCCCGCCCCGAACGAGCCCGCTCTGCCACGCGGGGAGCAATCGGCAGTGAGAGAGGACCGGGGCGGCAGCAGCAGGGACGCGGAGACGTCTTCGCAATGACCCTGGCCCACGGCACAGACCGGCTGGAGTCGGATCGTCTGGTGCTGCGGCGCATCGCGCCGGACGATCTGCCATTCTTCACGCGCATCCACGCGCTCCCCGAAGTCGCGCAGCATCTGTATCCGGAGGGCCGGCCGCGCTCAGCCGAGGAGACGGCCGGATGGCTGCGGTAGAGCATAAGAATTCCAAAGCCCGTTCGCTGCCGCCAACCTTTCCCCCTTACCCCCTGTCACAGGCCACGATCGTGCCCCGGAGGGCGAAGTCAAGCGTCCGGGAAGGGCGATGACCCTCGGCGGTGCTCAGAAGGGCGGCGATCCGTCGAGAACCGTGCCCTCGTAGAGAAGAAGCCGGGAGCGGCCAGAGCCAGAAGGAAGACGGGAGGCAGACGACGGCGAGAGGTCCGGATCCGGCGAGGGAATGCCGGGACGAGGGGCGTGTTCGGCTACGCTCCCCGTCGCGGCGGCGGGCGCGAGACATCCAGATCGTGGTGATCCCCCAACGCGCCGCCTGATAGGGAGGTGTCGAGATGGACGGCAACCTGTTGGTCATGGAGATGCTGGTCGCCGAGCGGCTCGCCGAGGCGCGCGCGGCGGTCGCGCGGGAGCGGTTGCTGCAGTCGCGGCGACCATCGCGCCCACCTCTGTACGCGCTGCTGTTCGCTCGCCTCGTCGCGCTTGCTCGGCGCGTGCTCGGCCCCACGGGAGCGGGTGTCGCGCGTCCGTCGGCCGTGCGGTAGGCAACCCGCCGTCCGGGGGCGGGCGGCTGGACTTTGGTACGATGCGGTCACACGGCGTCTCCCAAGGTCCAGCGGGGGCAATGACATGCGCGACGTGGCCATCATCGGCGTTGGCTCGACGGCATTTGGAAAGCTCGAAGGACGGGGACTCATCGACATCGCGGTCGCCGCGTGTCGGGAGGCCCTAGCCGACGCGCGAGTGCCGCGCGAGAAGATCCAGGCCCTCTTCGTCGGGAACTTCATCGGCGAGCGTCTGGCCAACCAGGGGGCGATCGCGGGCATGGTGGCCAACCGGCTCGGGCTCGGCGGCATTCCGGCCACGAAGACGGAGGGCGCGTGTGCGTCCGGCGGGATCGCCCTGCGTCTCGGTGTGCTCGGCGTCGCCCTCGGGCTCTACGACTTCGTGCTGGCGGCGGGCGCCGAGAAGATGACCTCCACGCCGACGGCCGAGGTGACAGCCGGCCTGGCCACCGCCGGGGACGAGGAAGCGGAGATGCGCTCGGGCCTGACCTTTCCGGGCTCCTTCGGCATCGTCACCCGCGCCCACATGGGTCGTTACGGGACCACGCGCGAGCAGATCGGCCTCGTGTCCGTGAAGAATCACGGGCTGGGCACGGCGAATCCCAAGGCGCAGTTCCGCAAACCGGTCACACTGGACGAGGTGCTCGCCTCCCGGCTCATCGCCGATCCGCTCCGGCTCTTCGATTGCCCCCCGATCTCGGACGGCGCCGCCGCCATCGTCCTCTGCCCGGCGGACCGCGCGCGCGAGTTTCACGACAAGCCCGTGCGCGTGATGGGGACCGGTCATGCGACCGGGCCCGCAACGCTCTGGGAAATGGACGACATCACCACCTTCCCCGCCACGGTCCGGGCGGTGCATGAGGCGTACACGGCGGCGGGGATCTCGGCCGCCGACGTGGATGTCGCGGAGCTGCACGATTGCTTCACCACCGCCGAGATCGTGGCCACCGAGGATCTCGGACTCTTTCCGCGCGGTCAGGGCGGACGGGCGGTGGAGGAAGGCTGGAGCGCGCTCGACGGGAAGGTGGCCGTCAACCCGTCGGGCGGGCTGATCGCGAAGGGGCATCCCGTGGGTGCCACCGGATGCGCGCAGGTCTACGAGCTGGTCCGGCAGCTCCGGGGCGAAGCCGCCAACCAGGTCCGAAACTGCGAGATCGGCCTCGCCCACAATCTGGGCGGTACCGGCGTGGTCAGCACGGTCACCATCCTGGGTCGGCGGTGACGATACGGAGGATCTGATGCTTCCGGCCCGGCGCTGCGTCGAGTGCGGCAAGGTGTCGGTGAACGCCGCCGCTTGCCGATACTGCGGGGCGGAAGGCGGGGAATCCTTGAGCCTTTCCGGGCGGGGCCGGCTGGTGTCCTGGACAGTGATCCGCGTGGCTTCCGCTCGCTACGCGGCGGAAGCGCCCTATGCAGTCGGTCTCGTCGAGCTTCACGAGGGCGTGCGTCTCACCGCGCGTGTGGCGGGCGCGCCCGAGCACCTGAGCGCTGGCCAGGGGCTGACCCTCGTCACCGTCGACGCGGCCCGCGGCCCGATTTTTCGACCCAGCTGATCCTTCCTGGTCCTGCCGATTACTCCCTCCACACTACTGGCGGACATGATGTATCATCCCGGCTGCGCGTGTGCATTCTTTCCTTTCCCAACCCACCGCGGAGGTGATGCGTGACGCACCTGACTCGCACTCGTACTGTCCTCGTCGTGCTCACCGCCGTCCTGGCCTTCCTGCTCGCCACGGCAGACTCCGGTCAGGCCCAAACGACCAGGTGGACCGTTGATGGATACAAGATTCTGCTCAACGGTCAGCCCTTCTTCGCCAAGGGTGTCTGCTACTTCCCGCTCCCCCTGGGAAACGAGAGCGGCAAGCCCCCCTACGGTGACTACTTCTACAACTTCCCGGACCAGGACCCCGTGTGGGGGCTGTACCTCGATCGCGACCTGCCTCTGATGCGCGCCGCGGGCGTGAACCTCGTCCGGCTCTACTCCATGTGGGCCTGGGCGGATGCCGATTTTGTCGTGTCGCCGCTCAACGGGAACAAGACCCGGACCCTCAGCCACCAAGGCTTCCTGGACTTGGCCTACAACAGCGGGACCCGCCCCATGTACGTCCTCGTCAACGTGTTCATCGAATCGGGTCGCTGGGCCGACTCGGCCTATCAGGCCCAGATCGAGGACGTGTACCGCCAGCTCGCGACTGAGTTGAAGGACCACCCGGCCGTGATGGGTTTCATGGTCGGCAACGAGCTCAACGCTGAAGGGACCCGCACCAATCCGCAGTTCTGGCAGTGGATCGACCGGCTCGCCGGAATCATCAAGGAGATCGCCCCGGACAAGCTCACCACGATGGCCCTCGTCGACGACGGGTTCAGGTCCATCGACGGCGCCAACGCTCACGCCCCGGGTGCCCCCGCCAATGTCATGCCTCACCTGGACGTGTGGGGGATCAACAACTACCGCGGCCGCATCGACATCGGGTTCACCCCCGAATTCTGGACGGATTACCAGGCGAAGGCCAAGAAGCCGCTCCTCATGACGGAATGGGGTGCCCCGGCCTCGCAACACGTTCCCGACGCCGCGTACCCGACCGGCGTGCCGACCGAGTTGCCCAACCGGGCGCAAGACCAGGCCACCTATATTCGCAATCACTACAACGACATGGTCAATTACTCCACCCTTAACCGCGGGGTGTCCTCGGGCGGCGCGCTCTTCATGTGGGCTGACCAGTGGGACAAGCAGGGATGCCCGACGTGCTCGCCGTCGAAGCAGGACGGCACCGCCAGCGGCCCGAGCCTCGAATTTCCCGGCAGATGGCACGACGAGGAGTGGTTCGGCATCCACTCGCTGATCAAGGACCCGACTCGACCCCTCGACCAGAACTACAACCTGTCGGCCAATCAGCCGTGGCCGGCAGACACTCTCGTACCCCGCGCGGCGTATGACGTGATCCACTCGCTGTTCACGAAGCCCGACGCGGAAGTGCTGGTGACCACCCGGACCACCCGGACCACCCAGACCGCGGGTACTGCCGCCCGGGCGCAGGACAGCGCGAACTCCGAGGTGGTCCAGGCGACGACGTCCGACCACCTCGAGGCCCACATCAGTCTCCTGGCAGGCCACTTCGAAGGCCTGATGGCCAACTGGTATGTCGGCGTGGTGGTCTACCCCCACCAGGGCGCAGACACGGGCGCCGTCTACTACCTTCTGCAAGATAACGGCACCTGGGCGTGGACGCCGGCGACCAGACCCTTCGACCTCCCGAGCCGCCCCACGCACGTCGGGCCGGTTCAACAGGTCGCGCACCTCGAGATTCACAGCGGCCCCGCCGCCGCCGGATACTACGTGCTCTTCCTCGCCCTGGCTTTCGACCATGGCGAGGGGTTGGAGATCCACGCGGACAGCGCCGAGGTGAACGTGGTCGGCCGCTAGCCGCCTCACCACATGCCGATGCTCAGTTGGCAATCACCCCTTGTTTCTTCATCGCCGCGGCCGCCTCCGCCACCAGCTCTTGAATGAACGAACGCGTCCACGTTCGTGGGGTTCGTCGTCCGGCTCTCCCCCGCCCACACGAGCTTGTTCTGCCGCAGCGAATAGACGAGGGTTTCAACGATCACGATCGTGTTGGTGTGCACCTGCGCGCCGCTCCAGGCGCCCGGGTAGTATCCACCCCAGAACGTGCCATAGGGGCCCGCATAGACGGACGGCGTCGAGTAGACTTCCTTTTCCTTGCCGACAGGGCGGAGCACGACCACTCCCACGGCGCCCGCCTTCTCGAAACCCTCCTTGATCTTCGCTTCGTCTTTGGGATCGACGTCGCCGAGAATGCTGTAGGCGGCGATGCCCACGGCACCGCGCTTGGTCAGCTCGCGGGCCAGGGCATTCTCGGCGGCCCAAAAGGCGAGGAACTCTCGCTGGAGGTTGGCCCAGTCACCAACGGTCAGCGTGTCGAGATCGCGACGCGCAAGGTTGAGCGCCCACTGCAGGCGCGCCATTGCGGTCGCGCCAACCCGCGGCCGGAGCTGAGCTATCTCTGCGTCGGGAACGCGCTCGCGCCCAACGCGTGGAGAGTGGCAGTCTGTCTCTGGAGAGGGGACAGGCCCTTTATCGCGCCTATGCTCTCCATGATGTGTCTCTGCGCCCTCACATGCGAGCAGACGGTAGTGTTGCACATCGCCCTGCGGATCGCGAGGACACTGCCCTACGCTGAGAGCTGAGATAGCCTAGCTTGCGCACCGCGGGGCGCGAAACCGGGCATACCCGCAGTCACAGACCAGGCTTCCAGCCGGATTACTGTGGCGGCACGACGGACAGGGTGAGCTCAAGACCGGCACCACATGAGTTGCAGAAGCGAGCTCCGGGGCGGGGGCACAGCATATCGGGCCTCCACCGAACGGTCCGGGAGCTTGCCCAGACAGTGGCCCGCGGGTCAGCAGGTCGTCAACGTCCAGGCAAATCCCCCACTGCGGAACTATTCGGACCTTTGGAACGCCGTCGCTTCACCCAGGAATTACCCAGGAAGTTGCTCCCAACGAGAGCCAAAGAGGCCCAAAACCGAAGACGTCAGAAGCGCTAATTTTCGATGTGTTCTTTGTGGCGCGTTGGCCACAGTCTCGATTTGAAAAGGGCTCATAACCCAAAGGTCGTCGGTTCAAATCCGACCCCCGCAACCATCGACGACGAGGGGTTAGCGGACGCAAGAGCCGCTGACCCCTTTCGTTTACCCAGACTTCACCCAGGAATTGATTTTGTCGGCGTAGCCCAGCGGCAAGGTGAAGGTCGAGCCCACGCACCGTCAGGACGGCCGTGCCTTCCATTGCGCGTACTCGTCGGGCAGGCAGGCGGCGCGTGGCCGGTACCAGGCCGCGACGGCGGTCTGCTCGTCGGCGAAGAACACGCGATTCCTGACGTACCCGCCGCGAGCGATGGCCCGGAGCGCGGCCGGGCAGGCGAGCCTGCCGTATTTTCGGCCTGGCCGGTGGCCGCCGAGCGCGCCGCGGGTTGCGCTCTGGTAGGGTTGCCGCTCCGGGCCCAGCAGCGTGTACGTCCTGGCGGTCATGCCGCGCCCTCCAGCGTTAGCAGGGCTCGCTTCGCGTCGACGCCACCGAGGTACTCTCCGATCGTTCCGTCGCTGCGCACGACGCGGTGGCAGGGCACCACGACGGGCAGGGGGTTGTTGGCGCACGCGCTGCCCGCAGCGCGAACCGCCTTCGGGTTGCCAGCCGCCTTCGCGATCGCGGCATAGCTGGC
>JBKPAK010000344.1:0-8926 GCA_046726415.1 Candidatus Methylomirabilota bacterium | reverse complement strand
AAATATTATCGGGTCGCCGAATCCGTCATCGGTCCCAAGCCCGTGCAGAAACCGCATCCACCGATCTACATGGCGGCCCATGCGCCTGCTGCGTTGAAGCGAGTGGCACTGGAAGCTGACGGCTGGCTGCCGGTCATCACTTCCACTGTCTTCGTTGGCATTCCACTGAGTGGCATCGGCTCAATATTCGAGGGGATCAAGCAGATGGCGAAGAACGCCGACCGCGATCCGTCCACATTGGCATTGATCGTCCGCGCCAACGTGGAGATTCATGACATTCCCATTGAGAAAGAGCGCGTCGATTTTACTGGCAGCCTTGAGCAGATCGCCGATGATATCAAGGCCACGGAAAAACTCGGCGCCGCGGAGATGGTTCTTGACGCGCAATTTTCGCCGGGCGTGGAGACGGGCGATGATGTCATTGCCCGGATGGAAGATCTGTGGCGGGTCGCGCACCAAGCGTGAGCAATTAGTGGAGGGTGCACTGCCATCGATTTCGGGCAGATTTACTGTGGTGGTGCCGTCTCTTATACACCCAATATGTGTTTCTATCGCCAGACGCCACCGACTGGATTAATATACAGGCTCTTCCGGGTTTCGGGTGGCCGCGGGCATGCGCTGATCTGCTGAGTCGGCGAGCGATGGTACCTTCCCTGCGGGCGGCGGCCCTGGGGGAGGACGCGACGTGGACGACAAGAGCCTGTATGCGGTGATCCTGGGCGTGAAAGAACCGTGGAGCGTCGAGAAGGTGGAACTGCGCTTGGCTCAGGGGGAGGTGCACATCTGGGTGGCGTTGCCGAAGGAGACCCTGTGGGTCTGCCCCGAGTGCCATGCCGCCGCGTCGATCCACGACCACCGCGAGCGCGTCTGGCGCCACCTGGACACCTGTCAGTACCGGACACTCGTGCATGCCCAGGTGCCGCGGCTGGCGTGCCCCACCCACGGCACGCGGCAGGTGCGAGTGCCCTGGGCCGAGGCGGGCGGGCGGTTTACCGCGCTCTTCGAAGCGTTGGCGATCGACTGGATGAAGCAGGCGGCCATCGCCACAGTCGCGGAGCAGCTGCAGCTGAGCTGGGATGAGGCGGCGGGGATTCAGGCGCGGGCCGTACGCCGCGGGCTGCAACGCCGGCAGGCGGCGCCCGCGCGGTATCTGGGAGTCGACGAGACGGCCTTCCAGCGCCGCCACGAATACGTCACCGTGGTCACCGATCTGGAGCGCTCGCGCGTGCTCTACGTGGCGGATGACCGCCGGCGGGAGAGCCTCGACGGCTTCTGGGCGCAGTGGCCCGCGGAGCATCGCGCGGCCATCGCGGCGGTGGCCATGGACATGTGGGAGCCGTACCTCGGCTCGACTCGGGCGCATCTGCCGGGCGCCGAGGGGAAGATCGTCTTTGACAAGTTCCACATCGCCCAGCACGCCCACCACGCGGTCGACCAGGTCCGCCGGCGGGAGCTCCGGGCGCTCGAGGCTGAAGGCAAACCCTGGCTGGTCGGGACGAAGCACGACTGGCTCCGGCATCCCGACCGGTTCACGCTGGCCACGTGGCGCAAGTTCGTCGGGTTCGCGCGGCGGACGAAGCTCAAGACCGGGCGCGCTTGGGCCTTGAAGGAGATGCTGATGACCCTCTGGGACTATCTCTACCCGGGGGCGGCGGAGCGGCATTTCACGGCCTGGTATCAGTGGGCAATTCGCAGCCAGCTGGAGCCGATGACGCGGGTCGCGCGGATGCTCAAGCGCCACTGGCCCAACATCCGAACGTTTTTCACGCAGCGGATCACCAATGCGGGCGCCGAAAGCATGAACTCGAAGATCCAGAAGCTCAAGGTGCTGGCCCGCGGCTTTCGCAACCGAGAGCGCTTCAGACACGCGATCTATTTCCATCTCGGTGGGCTCGACCTCTCCCTGAGCCGCTCGCCGCACGCTCATGAATTCAGCCACCCGAAACCCGGAAGAGCCCGAAAACGAAGCCGTCGATGCAAAGACGACGCCGAAGAAATTCGCCTGCCCGAGTACTCGCGGAGGACGACGGCCCGCTGGTGATCGAAGCGGAGGCGTTCCGTGGCCATGCCCAGCAGGACGCCCAGCGCGAGCGCGTAGGCCGTGATCAGGACCGCGCCAGTTCGGATGCATTTCCTGTTCACTGCCCACGCCGTGTGGGATCGACGCCGGCAAAGGTGAGGAAATCGATCATCCGGAAGTCTCCGGTCACACGGCCGCCGGTCGTCGGCAGCTGCGGTCGCCAGCGCGGATGAGCCCACATATAGGAATCGGGGTCGAGCTGCAGGAGCCCGATGATGACCTCGCCGACGATGCGACCACCGACCGGTCCGAGACGCTCGCCACCTTCCATGACGTGGCCTTCCTTGAGGATGTACAGCCAGAGGGGCGTGGACTCATCGAGACCCAGGCCATAGCCGCTCAGCTCATTCAGGTCCGCTTTGGAGAGCACCGCTACGCCCATGGCCTGCGCGATGCTCTGGCCTGAGGGGAGCTGCCAGGTGATGTGACGGAGTAGGTTGCGCTGGGGGAGCGCGGTGGGAGGGTCGCCGGACGCGATCGCGCCAAGCGGAAGGTTGAACAGCGGTGTGGAAATCCTCGCGTCGATCAACTTGTTCGGCCTCACGTCTTCCCCGAGGGTGCCTGGCTGGCCGCCCGGTCGAGGAATTCCGCCGAAATTGAAGAACGTCTGCCAGCCGATGAAGCGTCGGGGGGCCCGCGCGCCACCCCGCAGATCGACGGGGTCGCCGGCGCCTTCCCCCGCCGGGTCGAAGATCATTCCGAAGAACGGCTGGCCGCCGTCACCGGCCAAGTTCGCCCGGTAGGACGGCCGCACCAGCGTATGGCCGAAGCGGTACGCGGCGCCCTGGAACTCTACGGGGATCTGCGCCACGCTGGGCCGGTAGAACCTCCGTCCGTGGCGGAGGATGTCCTCGACCATCGCCTCGCCGATGAAGAGCGGCAGGAATTCATGAACGATCATCCACTGGTAATGCCATGTGGTGAGCCGGCGCGCCTGGCGGAACACTTCGTGCCCCGTTTCGTGACGGTCGAGCCTCGCCACGTGGTCCACGGCGTGGTTGTGGAAGCTGAGGAAGGCGGCCTGGAGGCCGCTGATGACGAGGTTCTCGTCGTTCCGCGGGTCGGCGATGATCGCCGTGCCATGGCGGTCGCGAGGCACGTCCTCGAAGAGGCCGCCGCTCTCGATCTTGAACCGGGTGGGGTGATGGTGGAAGCGGCGTCCTCCCGGCCGCACGTAGAGCTCCGGATCAGCGAGCGGCCCGCCACCATACACGGAGTCGAGGTCGAGGCCCGGCGTGCGGGAGTTGGGCGAGGCCTGGGGGTCCGTTGGCACGCCGAGCCGGGACGTCAGGTCGAACGTCATGTCGTGATCCATGAACTGGCCCATGAAGGTCGCCCCGGCGGTGTGCGTGGAGCTGTTCGGGTTGTTCTCGCTGAGCGCGAGATCGGCGATGAGGGCCACTGGGCCGGCCGCCAGATTGTCCTTGGCATCGAGCATGCCCCCAGGTTTGCCGATGTCCCGCAAAGCCTGCTCGAGCGCAGGACCGGCGTTCGCAAAAGGAGGGAGCTCCGGGAACATACGGCCGAATCGGTCTTCGCGGATGACGAAGCGGCGAGGGCGGATCTGCGCCTGAGCGTGACGGGCCGGCAGAAGGCTCGAAGTGCTGGCCACTGCCGTCGCGGTGCCGATTGCACGGAGGAACGTCCGCCGACTGATTTGACCCGAATGACTGGTGCTCATTGTGTGCCTTCCTTTTCTGACTTGGCCGGCCTGTTAACCGTCCAGCGTCTCAGCGTCTGGCTGGGATTGAGCAACGCGTATGCCATAGCGGTGCGCAAGGAAAACAATAGGTTCTTCGATTGTTCGCTGATCGGGTGCTGGTGATTGATGGCGGAAACCTGAGCAGCTCGAAGAGACCCTCAGACTGGGCCGCCGCCACTCGTCGCCCCGTGGCTGGACGCCGGTGGCCTGCGGTGCGATCGGTAGGACCACCCTTCGGGTGTCCCGTCTGAGAGACGACAGCGCGTCCTAACGGGAACCTGTTGTTAGCATCTCTTGGGGCGGTCAAGTCCTCCGTGTTCCTCCGGAACCTTCAGCCCTGCATCGATGCGTCTTCGAGCGTCTCGGGGGACGCTCATGATGACGTTGCCGCTACCACCTCACGGTGGAGAGGGCTGCCCAATCAAGTGATCGTCCGAAGACCATGCCAACAAACGGGCTCACCCCGCACGTCGCCGCGCTGCAGGACGGTAAAGAAGTCCATTCCTCCTTCCAGATGTGATAAGCGATCTCGACCAAACGCCGGCCCAACGCCACCCGGGCGATTTTCGCGCCGCGCCGCTGCTGAACCGTCCGGTACCAGGCGGAGCGGGCCGGGGCGCCGCGCGGCCTGAGTGGCGGCAACCACCGCGGCCCAGCGCAGGATCGCGTTGCCTTCCTTGCTGATGTGCCCCGTTCGCAGGCGGTCGCCGCTGGCTCGGACGCGTGGTGTGAGACCGACGTAGCTGGCCAGGTGTTTCGCGCTCGGGAACCGCTGCACGTTGCCGAGCTCGAGCACCAAAATGATGGCGATGAGCGGGCCGACGCCCGGGATGATGGTAGTGAGCCGTTGCACACGCGGATCGAGGCTCCAGCGGTCGAGCAGTTGGCGGTCCAGCGTGCGGATCTGTTCATCCAGGAGCGTGAGCGCGGTCAGACAATAGTGCCGGATGGTGTCCGGGGTGGGGGCGAGCGCGAGAGCCTGCAATTCGCGGAGGCCGCCGCCCGTCGTCCACCGCTTGCCATCGTGGGGCTGCAGGTTACGGCGCGCCAGGAGCGCGGTCAGGCGATTCTTCACGATGGTACGGATGCTGACCAGGCTCAGCCGGTAGCGCAAGAGTTCGCGGGCCTCGCGGAGCTCGGCGGGCGGGATCCAGACCTGGGGAGCAGATCGGCGCGGAGGAGCAGGGCGAGCCGCTCCGCGTCGACGCGGTCGTTCTTCAGGCGCGCGGCCGCGATGGCCTTCGTCTGCTTCGGATTCGACAAGATGGCTGGCCCGCTCGACGAGGTCCACCAACCACCACCATGTCCCGGTGGCCTCGATCGCGACCCGGGCCGCAGGCAGCGTGGCGAAAAACCTGCTCCAGTCTCGTAGCGTCATTGGGGACTCGATACTGGTTGATGGCGCCATCTCCTGTCAGCACCGCGATCTGCGACACGCGCTTGTGCAAATAGACTCCAACATGAAGCATCAGCCGGCCTCCTGTGGTGCAGCATCACGTCTTCGCCCTGCATAGTGGCGCTGTCTGCCCCGCCGACGCCCCCTTATGACATCAAGTGATTTGTCCGGTCCGCTTTGAACAAGGGATCTGACCGCTCTTTCACCGCCGACGTAAACGAGCCGGCCGCCGCCTCACCTGTGGTGATCATGTCAACCGCCTGGTCGTGACAACCACCGACGTTGTGGTCTCGCCCGCGGTGCTCGGCGCCCCGAATCCGTGGACGATCCGGGGCGCCGGGTCCGCGGTGGCTACCGGGCCTTCCGCTACATCAGGGCTGGGTGACTTACGGCGCCAATCCGATAGGTGCGTATTCCGGCCTATGCTGATCGCGATTTCCGACGCATCCTGATCGCTCGTTCCGATCCATCCTGATCGCCGATTCCAACGCATCGTGATCACCGATTCCGGGGATCCCGATCGCCGGTTCCGGCCGTGATCGGTCGTTGGTAGTCAGCGGCGTCCGGTACGGTCCCTCCCAGGAAGGAGGGCCGTACCGACATGACGACGGAGAGGCTGCTGATGAGATAGGTGCGGGAGATCCTGCGGCTGAAGTACGAACAGCAGTTGCCCCACCGCGCCATCGCTCGGGCGTGCAACGTGGGCCTGGGCACGGTGTCTGAGTACTGTCGTCGCGCTCGCGACGCCGGCCTGACGTGGCCCTTGCCAGAGGACTGGGACGACGGGCACCTCGAAGCCCGTCTCTTCCAGCGGGTCGGCGACGTGGTCGGCGGGCCCCGCCGCAGCCGGATCTGGCCTGGGTCCACCAGGAGCTCAAGCGCCCCGGCGTGACGCTGCAGCGCCTCTGGCTGGAGTACCTCGAGCGGCAGCCCGCCGGCTATCGCTATAGCCAGTTTTGCCTGCACTACCATCGCTGGGCGCGGACCCTGGCGTCCACGATGCGGCAGGTCCACCGCGCCGGCGAGAAGGTCTTCGTCGACTTCTCGGGGAAGAAGCCCTCGATCATCGACGTCGCCACCGGCGAGCTCACGCCGGTCGAGCTCTTCGTGGGCGCCCTGGGCGCGAGTAGTTACGTGTACGCCGAAGCCTGTGCCTCCCAGGAATTGCCCGCGTGGATCGCGGCCCACGTGCGGATGGTGGAGTACTTCGGCGGCGCGCCGGCGATCTTCGTGCCCGACAACTTGTGGAGCGGCGTGACCAAGGCGTACCGCTACGAGCCGATCATCAATCGCACGTATTGCGCCTTCGCTCAACACTACGGCGCCGCCGTGGTGCCTGCCCGCAAGGGGCACGCCCGGGACAAGGCGGTGGTCGAGGCCAACGTGCTCATGGCCCAGCGCGTGATCCTGGCGGCCCTGCGCCACCGGCGCTTCTTCAGCCTCGCTGAGCTCAACGCCGCCATCCAGGAGCTCCTGGTCGGGCTCAACACCCGCCCCCGGAAGCAGCTTGGCGTCTCGCGGCGCGAGCTCTTCGAGCGCCTGGATCGGCCCGCGCTGCGGCCCCTGCCCCTCACCCCTACGAACTCGCCGAGTGGCGCGACGCCACCGTCAACATCGATTACCACGTCGCCGTCGAGCACAACTACTACTCTGTCCCCTACCAGCTTCTGCGCCAGCGCGTCGAGGCGCGGCTCACCGGGACCACCGTCGAGCTCATTCTCAAGGGGCGGCGCGTGGCCTCGTATCGGCGGCTCTGGGGCCGGGGGCAGTACGCGACCGACCCCGCCCACATGCCCCACGCCCACCGCGCCCACGCCTGACTGGACGCCCTCGCGGCTGATCGCGTGGGCCGAGACGACCGGCCCCGCGACGGCCGCGCTCGTCGCCGCCATCCTCGCGACCAAGCCCCACCCCGAACAAGGCTCTCGCGCCTGCCTGGGCATCAGGCGCTTGGGCAAGCGCTACGGGCCCGCGCGCGTGGACGCCGTCTGCACGCGCGCCCTGCATCTGGCCGCGCCGAGCTACCGCACGGTGCAGAACATCCTGGCCAGCAGCGTCGATCGCGTCCCGGCCGAGAGCGCGCCCGCGCCGCCGCTGCCCGCCCCCACCCGAACATCCGTGGCAGTGCCTACTACACGCAGAAGGAGCTCGCCCTATGCTCGCTCACGCCACCGTCGACAAACTGACCGCGCTCCGGCTCCCCGCCATGGCCGAGGGCGTCCAGCGGCAGCTCGGCAACCCCGAGTTCCCCGCGCTGAGCTTCGAGGATCGTCTCGGCCTGCTCGTCGATGCGGAGTGGACGCACCGCGAACACCGCAAGCTGCAGCGCCGCCTGCAGACCGCGAACCTCCGCCGGCAGGCCTCGCTGGAGGACATCGCCTGGCACAGTCCGCGGCGCGGGCTGGACCGCGCGCTGGTCCAGGCGCTCGGAACCTGCGCCTGGATCGCCCAGCTTCGCAATCTGCTCCTGATCGGCCCCACCGGCATCGGCAAGTCGTGGCTCGGCGAAGCCTTCGCCGAGCGCGCCTGCCGGACGGGGTACTCCGCCTACTGTGTGCGGGCGCCGTGGCTCTTCCGCGAGCTCCACGTCGCGCGCGGTGACGGCTCGTACCTGCGGGTGCTCGCGCGGCTGGCCAAGATCGATCTCGTGGTTATTGACGATCTGGAACTGGCCCCGCTGACGAGCACCGAGCGGCACGACCTGTTGGAACTCCTCGAGGACCGCACCGAGCGCGCCTCGACGGTGATCACGAGCCAGGTGCCGGTCAAGAGCTGGCACGAGGTGATCGGGGAGCCGACGCTCGCCGACGCCATCTGCGATCGCCTCGTCCACAACGCCTACGTCATCACGCTGGACGGGCCCTCCCTGCGTGCTCCCGCGAGCAGCGCGCGCGGAGCCACAGCACCGGAGGGCGAGGCGGCGCCGCCCGAGGCACCACCGCCGCCTGCACCCACGCCACCACGACCACGAAAGCGCCAATGAGGGTCCCGCTGGCGAGAACGGCAATCGCGTAGGAGCCTCAGGACGGGCGATCTCCGGTGGGGGCGCTATCCTGATACCCCCCGACCAGAGTCGAGGCCGACCGAGGCACTTGTGAGAAGGAGGAGCTGAAGAGAGAATCGCGATCGTCGCTGACGCTCCGATGAGCGATCACGATCACCGGAACGCGTGATCAAGACGGCCCGGACTACGCGATCAGGATGGCCGGAATACGCAGGATGGAACGTGGCGTGGGATTGGGAACCTCCGAAGAAGTGGCGCTGCCTCCGATGGATGTGATACCGACCTCGTGACGCGCGAGCTGGCGCCGCGCTGCCCAGCATGCGGGTTCCGAGAGGTGGAGGACTGATGCCCTTCACCGACGACGTCAACGAGCCGGAGGACGAGGAGGCCACCGTGCCCAAGGGGACTGTGCCGACCGCGTGGTCGTGGCAGCCACCGACCCTGGAGGACGCCTTTCGTGGATAAGACGGGGAACCAGAGAACCTCCTCTACAAGCTCTCTGCTGAGTTCCATCCCGGTCATTCGTTCGCCCGCCGCCGCATTCGGGGCTCCCGTCAAAAACATGGGGGATTTCCTCTCGCGCGTCGGGCAGTGGCAGAAGAAGTTCTCCCCGGGAAGTGATGACGGATTCCTCAGCAGGCTGTGGTACCGAGGTGTCAACTGCCATTTCGAGGAGCAGTGTCCAGGGGTGTACCGATCCGCCTTCACGGAGCGTGCGAAGGCTCTCAAGCTCCAGAGCAAGGA
>JBKPAK010000343.1:0-20798 GCA_046726415.1 Candidatus Methylomirabilota bacterium | reverse complement strand
CTTCGGAGTGCGCGGATCATTCTGGCCGTCCGGTGTCGCTTGGACTTTTGGCTCAGGGCTGGGCCTCGTTCCTCGTACCGGACGCCCTGATGCCGGATCTTCCAGATCAGGCGGCACAGCCGGTGGGCAATCACGCCGATCTTTGGGGGTGCCCGAGCCGCGGGACATAGCGGCGATAGAGGATCTCGAAGATCGTCCCTTTCGATTTCCCCGCGGCGTGGGCCGCCTGGTTGAGCAGGCGCCGCATCTGACGGTTGCCCTTCGGGGACCGGTGACGGTAGTTCACCTCCGCGCTCTCGTTCTCGCCGGGGCAGGCGCCCCCCCAGGCCGCGAGCTGGCCCGCGGACGGAAAGGTCGCGGCAGTGGGGCCGACCTCGGCCAGGATCGTGGAGCCCCACTCCTGCCTCAGGGTCTCCAGGGCGGCCCGGCCTGCCGCCGTCACGAGCAGCGCTCGGCCGATGGCCCCACCCAAGACCGAGAGCGCCCCGACGAGCGGGGTGTGGGTCTTGTGGAGTCGAACCGACAACGTCGATCTCTCAAAGGGGCCTGAGCCACAGGTGCGGACGGCCTGGGCACGGGTGCGACCGGCCGCTGACCGGACGGAGTGTGAGTTGGGACGACGGGCGGCCATCGAAGGGCTCAAGGGTGAACAGGCCGCAGCTTTGCAGCGAGCCGGGTACACCGTGACGGCGATGGACGACGGAGTAGGCTTCACCGTCCCGCAACGTGAAGGGTTCGCCATCACCTACCACTACTGGCCGGAGAGCATTGATCCGAGGAAGTGAGACGGGCAGTCCCAGCCCCGATGCTGCCGATCCGATCAAGGCCGGGAAGGTGTTCGCCGGTCTGAGCGTCGGTCCTGAATCTAGATTGCCCCGATAACGACCGTACCCCTTCATCGGTCAACGGGAGTACAGTTTTGGCTGTGAGGCTACTCGTCTCAGGGGGCAAGATAGGAGGATGAGGAAGGTCACGTGCGCGCTTCTCATTGCAGCCGCCGCCGTGCTCATCGGGGGCTTCAGTGAGCCTGCTGCTGCACGGTCGGGCCCTCAATGGTCCGGGGGACGCGGAGGTGGTGGCGGCGGGAACTGGCGTGGTCACGGCGGGAACTGGCGCGGGCATGGTTGGGGTGGCCCCCGTTGGGGCTGGGGCGGCAGGGTTTGGTGGGGCCCCGGATGGTGGGGGCCAGGCTGGTGGGGACCAGGGTGGTACGGCTATCCCTACGGGTACGGCTACTATCCCTACCCGTATGCGTCGACAGTGGTCGTGCCGCAGGCTCCTCCGGTGTACATCGAGCAGGCCCCTCCGGGAGCGCCATACCAGGCTCCGGCGCCACAGGCGCCCGCTCCCCAGTACTGGTACTACTGCCAGGACTCCAGCGCGTACTATCCCTACGTCCGAGAGTGTCCGAGGGGCTGGATGACGGTCGTCCCGCCCTCGACTGCGCCACCCTCGGCACCGCGTTAGACAGGTACGAGGAGCCACCCATGGAACACGCTGCCAGTCCAACCCGGAGGGATCAGGCACTGGCCTTCGATGTCTGGAAGTACCATGCCTCGGTCGGCCGAGCCGACAAGGATCGAATGGTCCAGATCACCACGTGGCTACTGGGGTTCTCCGCGGGCATCCTCAGCCTCCATGCGACTGGCAAGCTGACAGCGCCTTGGGGCGCCAATTCTGTTGATAGTTCTCGGGATTCTGGTCTCGGCTCTCGCGGCGTTCGTAGCACTTCTATACGGTGGGTACGCCACGTGGAGGTGGGCGATCGCAGATCAGATCGCTACGGCCGAGGCTAAGATCGCCGAGGCTTACCCGTGGTCAGTGCTCCTGCCGTCAAACGACCTGTCCTTCGCCACAACCCGATCCGGCTCGCGTCGCGACCGCCTATATCTTGCGACAGACCCAGCGACACGGTGGGGAGGACCGTGGACGCGTTTCCGAACTGGCCTCGGCACCCTCAGACCGGCCCACCACGTGGACCACGGAGACCCCGCGAACGACGTAGGCGTGCTCCGCGAGAGGCGGATCGCACTGTAGGACGGTTCGCGCCGGCTGCAGCGCGTTGACTCTCATCCAGGCCTCCTCCTCACCACCCGGCGGGGTACGGTGAGTGCGGCCAAACAACCACCCTCCCACCGGGAGGGAGGAGGAGATGGGAATGAGGTTCTATACCAAGCCGCACCGATACTGTCCTTGGTCTTCATGATGCTCGGAGGGAGCAGACCGAGGCGATGACGATGAAGACCCGCCCCTCAGGCCCGCGTTCCGGCGGATGGTGCGGGTGGCGCCGGCACACCACACC
This sequence comes from Candidatus Methylomirabilota bacterium, assembly GCA_046726415.1. Taxonomy (GTDB): domain Bacteria; phylum Methylomirabilota; class Methylomirabilia; order Rokubacteriales; family CSP1-6; genus CAVWFS01. Next base: position 18,496 of record JBKPAK010000343.1, on the reverse strand, counting down.
GAACCGAAACGGGCGCGGCACGGGCATCTTCGCTTCAGGCGCGGATCACTGCGTGGTGGGGAACTCCCTTTCCCCGCCCCGGGCCACTCTAGTCGAAGTGCTTGGCTGCCCAGTATCTCGAGCACTTGGGCAGGAAATGGTCATCGTGTAGCGCGAGCATCAACCGACACGGGCAGAGGGCGAGACGACGCTTCTCATTCGCGATCTGAGCCCCTACGCCTTTTCGCCGTCCCAAGGTTCCCCCGTACCCCGACGTCGCGTGCGCATACAAGGTCTGGCGGCCCCGCGTCGTCGTGCAGCACAACTACTGGGCCGGTGCCCGCGCGGTGGGCGCCACGTTCAGAGGCTAACCGTAATCAAGAGGCTTGCCGGGGGGGCGCTTCACGTGCTGCCCCGGCTCTTCATGCCGGTGCAATCAGCAGCCGGAAAGCCCCCTGCCCAAGCCGCTGGCGCCCGGGAATGGGTTCGCTGAACATGAGACACTCGAGCACCTGACGCCGCTGACGGTGATCGCCCGACCCAGCTGACGGGGTCAGCGCGCTTTACCTGCCCGACCCCGCGCGTCAGTGCCGCGCGAGGAAGGCGTCGCGCAGGATGTTCGCCTCCGCCTCGAGTTCGTCCAGGCGGTACTTCACCACGTCGCCAATGCTGACGACGCCCTGGAGCTTGCCAGCCTCGACCACAGGCAGCTGGCGGACGCGGTAGCGGGTCATCTGGGCCATGACCCGGGTGAGGCTGTCGTCCGGCGCGCAGGTGATGACCGTCCGAGTCATGAGGTCGGAGACGCGCAGGTCTAGCACCCGGGCGCCGTAATGGCAGAGGCCGTGGACGATGTCCCGCTCGGCGATGAGGCCTAGCACGGTGCTGCTGTCCTCGCTCACGACCAGCGCGCCGATGTTCTTGTCTTTCAGGATCCGGACGATAGTCGCGATAGTCGCGTCGGGCGTCGTCGTGGTGACGCTCGAGCCCTTGGCTCTGAGGATCGACTCGACCTTCATGGGGAAGACCTCCCTCACCGGGATAGCATCAATCGGGCGCGCGAGCGGACCCTACCGCCCGCTCTAGCGACCGTTCGCGTTGCGCCTGATTCTATCGTGCGGCGCGATTCGCTGATCTCGACGGCCGAAGGGTCGCGAAGACGAGATCACCGATAGGCAGCACCACATTGAAGTTCACCCCCCACACTTCGTGGTGCAGGCGATGGTGAGCGTCGAGAAAGCGAAACACCCGCGTCCGCTCGATCAGCCGGCCTCCGGGGTTATGCATGCACCAGTGCCCGTACTCGTAGAGCCCGTAGTACCCGGCGAGCGCCGCCATTGCTCCTCCGAAGACCAGAAGGCCGGTCGCGACTTGCAGCCCCCACACCAGCGGTGCGTGCCCAGCAAGCAACAAGACCGGCTGCCACCACTCGAACAGGATCAGACCATGGTCCTCCGGGCGCTGGACCTGATAGGTCTTGCCGGCGCCGAACACATGGTGATGCACTGCCGTGTGCATCCGATAGGGGAACGCGAGCGCGCGAGATGGCCGATGCAGCACCCACCGATGGAACACGTACTCGAAGAGACCCGCGTAGAGAGCGAAGACGGTGAACCCGATCACGGTACCCAGAATCGTCCACATACCACATCACTTCCTGAAGCAGCGCACGTGGTTCTGCCGGGTGTCAGCAGCCCTTGCGCAACGTCCCTGCCGTGTCAGACCCGCCCTTCTCGATTCTCCCCTCTACCAGGGGGGCTACCCCGGGAGTCGTGCGATGTTCGAGCCGGAAGAAACCCTCCGGCTGCACCAGGCACAGCCGCAGTAGACCACGGACCAACCCGACGTCATGATGCACCGTTCGACCCTCCTGTGAAAGTCGCCCGGCCGTCGCCATCGCTCCCACGCGGGCCCTCTTCTTGCCGCGCGCGCACGTCTTCGATCTCTGTCGGCGCCGACCGGCCGTCGCCCTGGCGATCCTCGAGGTGATGGCGCAACGCGTTCGCCGCTTCGCCAGCCTGGCGAGCGACCTCGCGTTCCGGCCCATCCTCGAGCGACTCGCCCGCTACATCGGCGACGCCGCCGTCAGCCATCCCGTCGCCGCGGGGGCAGAACTGGACCTCAGGCTGACCCAAGCCCAGCTCGCTGCGCGGCTGGGGACGGTGCGCGAGCTGGTGGCCCGGGCGCTCTTTCAGCTCGCGGACAGCGGTGTCATCGCGCGAAAGCGGGGGCGCATCGTGATTCGCGATCCGATCCGCCTGGCGGTCCTGGCCCGGGGCGGTGTGACGTAAGTCATAGATTCGGCGACTTCCTGCTCCCCAGACTGGCTGGTGATCGGTTCCGACAGGAGGGAATCATGTGGAGACCAGCCGCAGCCATCGTGCTCGGCGTCGCCCTTGTGGGGGCGGTGCTGGCGCACACCGTCCTTGCTCAGAGTGCGCCCGGCTTCGGGGCGAATCAGCCGTCCAACCACGGCTCGATGCCGTCGCACGGGTCCGACATACACGCCCAACACATGCGGGCGATGCATGGAATGGCCACGGGAGCACCCACGCTGCCCGGTCAGGACGCCTTTGGTGCGATGGCGGAAGTCGTGAAGATCCTCGAGGCCGATCCGAAGACCGACTGGAGCAAGGTCGATCTCGAGCGCCTTCGGCAGCACCTGATCGACATGAACGAGGTCGTGTTGCATGCGCAGGTGAAGCAGAACCCTGTGCTGGGTGGTCTCGTGATGGACGTCACCGGCGCTGGTCGAACGGAGCAGGCGATCCGGGCAATGGTCGTGCCCCATGCCGTCGAGCTTGATCGGATGCCCTCGTATGCAGCGCGGACCGAGCTCATCCCCGGTGGCGTGCGGCTGACGGTGACCGTGAAGGCGCCCGACGATCCCAGAGCCGTCGCGCGCCTCCGCGGCCTCGGCTTCATCGGATTCCTCACCGAGGGCGCACACCACGGGCCGCACCATCTCGCCATGGCGAAGGGCGAGGCCCTGCTAGGCCATGGCCACTGAGGAGGAATCCGAGGCGGAACCAGGAGCGGCAGCTGCTCGGCCAAGGAATCGCCCGGCGCGGCCCTCCCTCCTGCGGCAGGGCCTACGCTCTCTGACGAGTCGCTCAGGGGCCCTGCCAGGCGTCCAGCACGCTGCGTTTCGCCTTGCGCTTGTCCCCGTCGGACCGCTTGAAATCGTGGGCGAAGGGGGCGGACTCGAAGGAGCCGTAGGCCGGGTTGGCGATCATGATCCATTCGCGGCCCCAGCGATTCCCGTTCTGGTCGAAGACCTGCTGGCGTTCGCCTTCGCTGCCGCGGTACTCGTCGACGAAATCGCCGAAGTTGTCGCCGATGTTGAGGAGGACGCGGTAGGTCTTGGCGACGTAAGCGCGGCGGGTCCCCTTGGCCGAGCCCCACTCAGGATGCTTGCGGGCCATCAGCATGGTGTCGACGGTGCCGCCCATCGGAAAGTCGAACTTCTCGAGGTTCTTGCGCGTGGACGGCTCTTCCTCGGCTGTGCGGTTGGAGATGTAGAAGATCTTGACGCCCTTCGAGTCGGCGTACTTGGCGAACTCGAGGGCACCCGGGATCGGCAGCGACGTCACCGTGTTAACGTACGCGTTCCAGGTCTTGGGATCGAAGTTCGTGCCCTTGAGGACCATCCAGGCCTGGTAGCCCGAGTTGTCGAGGATCGTCTCATCGACGTCGAGAATGATGGCCGGGGGGAGCAACTGGTAGGCGCCGGTCTGTTCCTTGGGGGCACCGGTCCAATTCGGATCGGCCAGCGCCTGGTCGAGGCGAATCCGCGCCAGGGCGAACGCTGTGAGCGCCGCGGCCTTGTATTCGACCGACCGCTGCATCCAGAGGACGGCGTTGAGCAAGTCGCTGGCCGGCGGATCCTGGGCCCGGACTGGCGCGGCTACTCCGAGCACGACCACCAACGTCAGGATCGACAGCCACCGGCCTGACGTGCGACGCCTGCGCATCTCGCTGATCATGGAGCCCTCCTCAACGGTGGCAAGTGTCGGAGGGTTGCCGCGACCGCCGCTCCCCGGTCGGCTCGCCGCGCGACGCTGCCCTCGGACCGCATGCAGATTCTCGTTGAAGCTGCCATCTTCGACAACGCCCTGCTTGCCCGCATCCGACTACACTCACGACAGCCCCTCCAGCATCCTGACGCGGGCAGCTCTGGCTGCCGCCCGGCACAGCATCGCTATCCTCGGATCCGTCGCGGCCAGCGTGGTGGTCATCGCCGCCGGCTTTGACCGGCCACGGATGCCGCGGCGCTCGAGACTCCCGTCAGGCCTCGAGCCGGTGTCGGGCGTCGAGCGCGCCGTGGTGAGGCTCGCGGCTGGGCAGCGAGCCCGATTGAGCTTCGACGTCCGGTGCCCGGGCCGTGGGGAGTTCGAGATCGGCGACGTGTTCGTCCGCGTCTGGGGCCGCGGCGAGACGTAGTCGCCGACGGAGGTCTGCGTGCGGCAGGGCCGCGGTAAGCTCCGCAGGGGCACGGTGCGCGGGTAGACGCGCAGCGTGCACTGACACGCGTGCGCCGCTTCCTGCGTGCGGAGCTGGGCGACGGCATCGAGCCCGGGGACATCCAACCCTTCGTCCAGGGCGACCGCGTCAAGCAGGTGAACTGGCGCGCCTCCCTCCGACTCGGCACGCTCTACGTCATCCAGCATTGCTGCGAGCGCAACGCCGACGTCGTCCTGATGCTCGATACCCTCGCCTCGGTCGGCGCGCCATCCGCCACCACGCTCGACGGGAGCATCCGGGCCGCGGCTTCCCTGGCCGCCGCGTACCTGGCGCGGAAGGACCGGGTCGGGCTCATCGAGTACGGCGGCTACGGGGGCCTCCTCCTGGAACGCCGTCGCGCGCTCCACGCCCGCATCGTCGAGGAGCTCGGGCGTCTGCACGAGGACCGGCTGGCCGAGCAGGTCGAGACGCTGGCCCCGCACGCCCTGCGAGGCGAGGTCTGGCGAAAAGGGGTCGGCTACCTGCTCCAGGCCGACATCCACATGTTCGGGCGCTCGGCCAACCGGGAGGCCGTGCAGTATCTCGAGCAGGCGCTGGACCCACTACATCACCTGCCCGCCGGAGCCGGAAGGACCGAGCAGGAGATCGACCTACGCTTTCTGCTCCGTCACGCCCTTCTTCCCCTGGGCTACACCGACCGCACCTTCACGCACCTGCGGGAGGTTCTGGGAGATCACGCGTGCCAACCGCGACGGCATGCCCACACAGATGTGCGCGTGGATCAAAGGCCAGCGAGCCGCCGGCGTGGCCCCGAGGGTGGCGCGGCCCAGACGAACGTGATCCGGGCACGGCGACCAGCGCGGTGTCAGGAAGCGCCAGCGAGTTCGTGCGGCTCCTTGAACGGCCGGAGCGCGCCGTAGTCGCCGACGTAGCTCACGTGAGTCACAAGTCCCACGCCCTCCTGCCAGAGGTGGAGGAGCGCAGCGGGCGGCTCGGCGATCCAACGCGCGGCATCCCCCGGGGCCAGCGTGAGTGCCACCTGGTGCGCCGTGCTCGGCGCGGTCACCGCCACCGTACCGGCCCATCTGACCTGTATGGCGCGATGGAGGTGCCCGCACGCCACACGCTCCACTTGGGCATGGCCGGTGATCACCGCACGGAGCGCGTCGGAATCGGTGAGCCGGATCGCGTCCATGTGGTCGATCCCGGTCGGGAAGGGTGGATGGTGCAAGAAGACGATGGTGGGGCGGTCCGGGGCGGCCCGGAGCGTCGCCTCGAGCCAGTCGAGCTGCGCCGCACCGAGATGCCCATGGGTCTGCCCGGGGATCACCGTGTCGAGTGCGATCAGGCGGATCGGGAGATGCTCCACTGTGTAATGGAGCGGCCCCGTCGTCGGCAGGAGGCCCAAGTGCCGGAACGCCCACCGCATACGCTCGCGATCGTCGTGATTGCCCGGAATCGGATAGTAGGGCATGGCCAGCCGATCGAGCAGCCGCACGAGGGCCTCATAGTCGGCAGCCTCGCCGTCGTTGGTCATGTCGCCAGTGACGAGGATGGCGTCCGGGCGCGTCGGAAGCCGGTTGACGTGCTCCACGCATCGCGCGAGCGAGCCGAAGGTGTCGAGAGCGCCGAACAGTCGAGTCCCGGCTCGCAGGACGTGCATGTCGGAGATCTGAGCGATCAACATGCCGCGCTCCTTTCTGCGCGGAACCATAGCATGGAACCCGCGCCGACCGGCGGCGGGGCTCGAGATGCCGAGTCCGCCTGACGGGCTACTTGAGAATGTCGTCCACGCGCTTCTGCCCCTCGGCGAGGATCGGCGCGATGGGCTGGCTGGTGGTCAGCGCCGTCTGGAGCGCGGTCGTAATTGCCCGCTTCACCTCGATGATGTTCTTCACGGGCAGCTCTGCCAGCGCGTACTGGAGCTGCTCGCGCGCGGTGAGGGCCTGCGGGTACTTGCCCGTGTACTCCTTCATTCGCGCCGTCTCCCACGAGGACTTCCGGGGTGCGACGTAGCCGGAGTCGATCGACCACCGCGCCAGCATCTCCGTCGAGGTCATCCACTTGGTGAACTGCCAGGCCGCCTTGCGGCGGTCGGGTGGACTCCCCTTGAAGAGGTAGAAATTCCCACCTCCGGTGGGGGCACCGAAGCGCTGGCCCTTCGGCAGGAAAGCGGTGCCGAACTCGAACTTCGCGTTGTTGCGGACGAAGCCGAGCCCTCCGGTGGTGTAGTACATCATCGCCGCCTTGCCGGCGACGAAATCGTTCGCCGTCGTGCCCCAGTTGATTGGTCCCTCCGGGCTAACCTTGTCCTTCGCCCCGAGATCCCGCAGGAACTGGACGGCCGCCTCGGTCGCCGGGCTCGACAGGAGCACCTTGCAACAGGAGTTGTTCGGGTCGTACAGGACACCGCCCGCATCGATGACGAGAGCCTCGAGGAGCCACGTGTCGACCCCGCCGCTCGAAGGGATCAGGAGGCCCCAGCGTGTGACTCGCCCGCCCTCCTGCTTCGTCAGCTTCTTCGCGGCGACCACGAGCTCGGCCTGCGTCTGCGGGGGCTTGTCGGCGTCCAGCCCGGCCTCCTTGAACGCCTCCTTGTTGTAGTACATGACTGGCGTCGACCGCTGGAAGGGCATCGACCAGACCTTCCCGCCCTGCCGGGAGTTCAGCATGAAGGCAGGGAAGAAGTCGTCGATCTTGACCTCGGCCGCGTCGGCGGCGAGAAGCTCGTCCAGCGGGATCACGATGTCCTGGCCCAGGATGTCGTTCAGATTCTGCGAGAGCATGATGGCCACGTCGGGAGGGGTCCCGGCCCGGATGGCCGCGAGCGTCTTCGCGTAGGCCTCGGTGTACCCGCCGGCGAACACCGCCTCGACCTGGATCTGGGGGTGGCTCTGGTTCCACTCCTTCACGTATCCCTCGATGATCCGGGCGAGCGGTCCGGCGACCCCGACCGGGTAGTAGAACTGGAGCTTCACCTGGGCCGCGGCCGGGAGGGCCAGCTCGGCGATGAGCACGAGGATGACCGCCGCGATCAGCGCGCGCAGCTTCATGAGCGCCTCCCTCTCTCGAGTCGGGGGACTTAGCCCTTCAGACCCGACTGGGTGAACGACTGGATGAAGAGCCGCTGGAATAGGACGAACAGGAGCATCAGAGGCGCAATGACGATCAGGGTGCCGGCAGCGACGAGCCCCCACTCCGCGCCGGATTCGGAGGCGCGGGTAAAGGACTGGAGACCCACAGCGAGCACTCTGACCGAGTTGCTCGACGTCGCCACCAGGGGCCACAGGAACTCGTTCCAGTGATAGATGACGCTGACGACGGAGAAGGCGGCCAGGTGCGGGCGGACCATCGGGACAAGGACATGCCACAGGATTCGCACCCGACCGGCCCCGTCGAGCATCGCCGCCTCGTCGTACTCCCGGGGAATGCTCCGGAACCCCTGGCGGAGGAGGAAGATCCCGTAGGCGCTCGCAACATAGGGCATCGCGAGGCCCACCAGGGTGTCGCCGAGACCGATGGCGCGCAACGTCAGGAAGTTGGGCAGGATCAGGACCACAGGTGGCAGGAAGAGCTGGATCAGCACGAGGTAGAACACGCCCTGGCGCCCCGGGAACGGCAGCCGGGCCAGCGAGTAGCCGGCGAGCGTGACGGTGACCAGCTGGATGGCCAGGAGGCCTAGCGTGTAGAGGAGGGTGTTGCGGTAGTAGACGACGAACGCCGCCGACTGCCATGCCAGCGCGAAGTTCTCCCCCGTGGGCGGGAAGCTCCAGTAGCGGCCCTGACTGAACTCCCGCGACGGCGTGAGCGCCGCCATAAGCAGGAAGGCCACCGACCCGAGGAAGGGCAGGCAGAGGAGCATGGCCGGCCAGTCACGCCTCGTAGTGGACCCCCCTCTCCAGGCGCGGCATCGCGAGGAGGGCCAGGGCGAGCAGCGCCGCGACCATCAGAACGGTGAGGGCGGAGGCCTTGCCAGTGTCCCAGAACTCGAAGGCCTTCAGGTAGGTCTCGTAGAGGAGCACGTTGGTCGCGTTCGCTGGCCCGCCACGCGTGAGGACGAAGATGTGGTCCACGTTTCGCAGCGCGTCGAGCACGGCCGTGACGGCCACGTAGAAGCTCACCGGGCCCAGGAGCGGCCAGGTGACATGGCGGAAGACCTGCCACTCCCCGGCGCCCTCGACGCGGGCGCTATCTTGGAGATCCTGCGGGATGGCTTGGAGGCCAGCCAGGAAGAACAGCATGTAGAGGCCGCAGTTCTTGTAGACGGCGACGAGGGCGACGGTGAGGAGGGCCGTCGCCGGCTCCTCGAGGAGGCCCGGAGCGCGGCCGAGCAGCCGGCTCAGCAGATCGACGGCCGGGCCGGACACGGGATTCAGCAGGAAGAGCCAGATCGCGGCGATCGCGACCGTGGGCAGCAGGACCGGATGGAAGATGAGCGTCCGCGCGAAGAGACGGATCCGCCGGTGGCCGTCCACGGCGATCGCGGCGACGAGGCCGAGGAGGACGGCGAGCGGGCCCTCGGCCAGGACGTAGAGGCCGGTGTTGGCGAGCACCTGGCGGAACAGGGCGTCGCTCCAGAGGTCCCGGTAGTTCGCGACGCCCACCCAGCGCGGAGCTGTCCCGGTCGGACTCCAGCGTTGGAAGGAGCCCATGATGGAGACGAGGAGCGGCCAGTACGTGAAGACAAGCAGGAACACGAGCGTCGGAGCGAGCAGCGCCGCGGCCAGCCAGAGCGTCGACCGCCGGACCCTGCGACGGGTATGCACGGCGGGCACCGCCAGCGCCTGCGCTCCCGCGCCGAGTGTGGTCACGGTGTCCTCCAGGGTCTCGCGTGCCGACGTGGTTCTTCCGCCCGACGCGGTCCCCGCCAGCGCCGCCGGGGGCCCGCGCGGGGACACTAGCACCCCGACTGGAGAGCGGTCAATTGTGGCGAGGCCCCGTCAGGTATTCAGCGCCGCCCAATAGTAGACACGGCCAGGCACGTCGGCGCGCTGAAGATCCAGGTTTCGCCGCTCGGGCCCTGTTCGGCCGACCTGCCGGCGGCGACCCACGTGCCGATCCAGCCGCTCTCGGTGACGTCGAACTCCTGGTTGTCGGGGCCGCGGTATTTGATCTTGTAGTAGGAGCGCGCGCCCGACGTCGCCGCGTGACGGACGTCGGTGCGGCCCGTCATGGGCGTTGCCCCCGCCGCGTCCAGCCTTTGGCAGATCTCGTCCACGTCGTCCACCATGAAGCCGAGGTGGTGGATGCCGGCATACCCCCGGCAGGTCGCGAGGACTTTCATCGGTCCCCTCGTCCCGGGACTTGAGAATCGCCAGGTTGAGATACCCATCGGAGAGGTAGTAGCCGGTCCGGGCCTGGCCGACCTCCTTCAGGCCGAACACGTCCTTGTAAAACGTCGCGGTCTTCTCGGGGTCCGGCGTGCGGATGGCGATGTGCTTGATCTGACCACGATGGTGTCTCCTTTCCTCGCGCGGAGTCGCACGGCCGCGACTCCCGCTCCCGCCTCTAGTCTCTGTCGCGCATCATGAGGCGCCGCGGGAGCGGTGTACGCGCTCGGCGGCATTTGTCCCGGCGATGTCGCCCGCTGGATCGATTCGCGCGGCCCGCCAGAAGGGCTACATCGACTTGAAACAGCGCAGCACGCGTTCGCGCGAGATGCGCGCGACGGCGGGATGGTCGCCCTCTTTGCGCGGCATCGAGAAATTGTGCGGCGCCATGGTTGTCCCGCGCCGTCGTCGCTGTGCGTCATCCTGCCAGCGGGCGTCGGATCGCGCCGAAGATCCGGTGCAGGAGCGCGACGTCGCCCCGCGCCTCGGCCGGCGTGGTCTCGGGCTCGCGGCCGGTGGCGACGCACTCGGCGAAGTGCACGAGCTCCTCCTTGAACGCCTCCTTCATGGACGCGGTCACGCGCTTCTCGAACGGCTTGCCGTCCTCCATCCCCTCGACGAAGACCTCCGTCGGCACGTTGCGGAAGAACGGCGAGGGAAACACCAGGCGGATCCGGTCGGCCTGCCCGAGATACAGCACCGTCTCCTCGTAGTCGGCGAGGTCCGCCAGATAGTGGAGGCTGACGATGGCGCGCACGCCCGAGCCGTAGCGCAGCCCCGTCACCATGCTATTGCCCCCGGCCCACACGTCGGTGTACACGACGTCGACCGGATCTCCCGACAGGTTGCGCAGGGCGTTGATGTCGTGGACCAGCGTCGAAAGCAGGTTTCCGGCAAAGACCCGGCGCTCGAGCGGCGTGAACTCGCCGATCGCCTCGCGGATCAAACGATCCTGCTCGGCGCGCAGGTGCGCCGTCGTCTCGGTGGGGACGTCGGCGAACCGGTGAAGGTCGTGGTGGCCCACCTGGTTGGCCTCCGAGGGATGCAGCACGGTGACGTGGATCGCCTGCAGATCCGGTAGTTGCCGGACGAGCGGTGCGGCGTACCGGAAGCCCGGATCGTATCGCTTCATGTAGGCGACCATGCAGACGGTGCCCGCCCGGGCGTGGGCGGCCACGATCTCGTCCGCCTCGCGCAGCGTGTAGCACAGTGGCTTCTCGGTGAAGACGTGCTTGCCGGCCCGGAGCGCGTCGGCGATGACCCGACCGTGCGAGTCGGCGCTGAGGACCGCCACGGCGTCGATGTCCTCCTCCAAAAGATCGCGGTAGTCGTCGTGGCGCGCGCGGACGTCGTAGCGGTCCGCCACGTAGTTGAGGGTCGCCGGCGACACGTCGCACACCGCGACCACCTCGTAGGTGTCGGCCAGCTCCCGCAGATGGGGAAGGTGCATCATCTGGGCGATCAACCCGCAGCCCACCACACCGATCCTGATGCGCGCCCGGGCGGACATTGACTTAGTGGCCCCGAAATGGCCCCTTATTTCCCCCCAATCCTCGGAGCGCCCCGGGGAACATACGGTGCTCCTCGATCTCCTCCATTTCGCCGCGTTGTTATAGTATGCGGAATCCGCCAGGGAGGTCCGACGACGGAGACGCTCCGACTGACGATGGCCCAGGCCCTCGTGCGACACCTCTGCGCCCAGCGGTCAGAAATCGACGGCGTCGAGCTGCCGCTCGTGGCGGGCGTGTTCGCCATCTTCGGCCACGGCAACGTCGCCGGGCTTGGCGAGGCGCTCTACGCCGCCCGCGGCGAGTTGTCTACGTTTCGGGCCCACAACGAGCAGGCCATGGCCCACGCGGCCATCGCCTTCGCCAAGGCCCACCGCCGTCGGCGACTGCTGGCCTGCACGACGTCGATCGGACCGGGGGCCACCAACATGGTGACGGCGGCGGCGGTCGCCCACGTCAACCGTCTGCCCGTGCTGCTGCTGCCGGGCGACGTCTTCGCGGGCCGTCAGCCCGATCCCGTGCTCCAGCAGGTCGAAGACTTCGGCGACCCCACGGTGACCGCCAACGACTGCTTCCGTCCCATCTCGCGCTACTGGGACCGGATCATGCGTCCCGAGCAGCTCATGGCCAGCCTGCCCGCCGCGCTCGACGTCCTCACCGACGCTGCGAGCTGCGGGCCGGTGACGCTCGCGCTGCCTCAAGACGTCCAGACCGAGGTCGGCGAGTTCCCCGAGAGCTTCTTTCGCCCTCGCCTGCACCGCCGCCGGCGGCCCGGACCCGACCCCGACCAGCTCGCGCTGGCCGTCGAGCGCCTCCGACACGCGCGCCGGCCGCTCGTCATCGCGGGGGGCGGCGTCAACTACGCGCTCGCCGAGGCGGACTTGCGGCGCTTTGCCGAGCACCACGACCTGCCGGTGGCCGAGACCCAGGCCGGCAAGGGCGCGCTGCCCTGGGACCACGCGTCCGCGATGGGGGCGATCGGCGTGACGGGGTCGAGCGCGGCGAACGCGCTCGCCGCCGAGGCCGACATCGTCCTGGTCGTGGGCACGCGGCTGTCCGACTTCACCACCGGCTCGCGCGCGCTCTTCCAGCATCCCGACCTGACGCTGATCGGGCTCAACGTCGTGCCCTTCGACGCCGCCAAGCACGGCGCGCTGCCGCTCGTTGCCGATGCGCGCCGGGGTCTCGCCGAACTGGGCGCAGCGCTCGGTGAGTGGCGCGCGCCCCGTGAGTGGATCACTGCCGCGCGTCGGCGGATGGCCGAGTGGAACCGCGCCGTCGATGACGCCACGAGGCCGGGCGCGACGTTGCCGCCGACCGACGCGCAGGTGATCGGTGCTGTCAACCGCGCCGCCGGGCCGCGCGGCGTCGTCGTCTGCGCCGCGGGCGGCTTGCCCGGCGAGTTGCACAAGCTCTGGCGCGCTCGCGATCCCCAGGGCTATCACCTCGAGTACGGGTACTCCTGCATGGGCTACGAGATCGCGGGGGGCCTCGGCGCGAAGATGGCGCTGCCCGACCGCGAGGTGTTCGTGATGGTGGGGGACGGCAGCTACCTCATGATGAACTCGGAGATTGCCACCTCGGTGTCGATGGGTCTGCCGCTCGTGATCGTGGTCCTGGACAACCACGGGTTCGGCTGCATCAACAGGCTGCAGCAGGCGTGCGGCGGCGCCCCCTTCGGCAACCTGCTCGCCGACCCGGTCACCGGCGGCCCACCTGCGATCGACTTCGCCGCTCACGCGCGCAGCCTCGGCGCCAGGGCGGAGCAGGTGAAGAGCATCGCCGACCTCGAGGCCGCGCTCGAACGGGCACGAGCCGCCTCGCGCACGTCGGTGATCGCCATCGAGACCGACCCCTCGGCCTCGACGTCGGCGGGCGGGGCGTGGTGGGACGTCCCCGTGCCTGCGGAGTCGGCGCGTCCCGAAGTGTGGGACGCCCGAGCGGCATACGTCGAGGCTCGACGGCGACAGCGGCCCGGACGGTAGCGTGCCAGTCCGGCTGGGGATCAATCCCATCGGCTGGACCAACGACGACATGCCCGAGCTCGGCGCGGACACCCCGCTCGAGGTGTGCCTGAGCGAGGCGCGCCAGGCGGGGTACGCGGGCATCGAGCTCGGCAGCAAATTCCCGCGTCGCCCCGACGAGCTTCGGCCGCTCCTCGCGCGCCATGGCCTGTGTCTCGCCTCAGGCTGGTACGGCGCGCGCCTGCTCGGTCGCTCGGCGCCGGAGGAGATCGCGGCGATGCAGGCTCACGCCGAGCTGCTGACGGCGATGGGCTGCGGCGTCGTGATCTTTGCCGAGGAGAGCGGCAGTGTTCACGCCCGACGGGAGGTCCCGCTGTCGCGCCGGCCCGCCCTCGGGCGCGACGAGTGGTTGCGGTTCGGCGAGCGTCTGACCGAGGTCGCCGAGCACCTCCGCGCCCGGGGCCTCCGCCTCGCATATCACCATCACATGGGCACGGTCGTGCAGACCGAGGAGGAGATCGATCGGTTGATGGAGGCCTCTGGCGAGGCCGTCGGGCTACTCCTCGACACGGGCCACCTAGCATACGCGGGCGGTGACGTGCCCCGGGTGGCCCGGCGTCACGCCAGGCGGCTGGTTCACATACACTGCAAGGACGTGCGCCCGTCGGTGCTCGCCGAAGTGCGCCGGGATGATCGGAGCTTCCTCGAGGCCGTCCTCGCCGGTGTGTTCACCGTCCCCGGCGACGGCGCCATCGACTACGCCGCGCTGCTGACGATCCTGAAATCTGCGGAGTATTCCGGCTGGCTGGTCGTCGAAGCTGAGCAGGACCCGGCCGTCGCCCACCCGGCCACCTACGCGCGCCTCGGCTTCACGAACCTGAGCCGCGCCATCGCCGCCGCGCAGCTGTGAGCCGGCCCGAGCGCGCGATGACCTCCCAAGCGCGCGATGACTCCCAAGCCTCACGGTCGGATGACGGTGACGCCGTGGTCTGCGAAGCTGATCGCGACTCTCGCGCCCACGGCCAGGGGCGTCGCCACCCCGGGGTCGACGACGAACAGCTCGCCGATGACCGAGCCGACCGTGTATTCCATGTGGCTTCCCAGGTAGGCGCACTTGAGGATTGTCCCCGCGAGTGCCGGGGCGCCTCCGTCGTCCGGCGTGAGTCGCACCGCCTCGGGACGGATTGCGACGTCGACCGCGCCCGCGGCCACCCCATGGTGGGGCAGCGACAGCTCCAGGCCACCCAGGACGATGCAGCCCAGGCGCTCGTCGAGCCGGCGCAGTGTACCCGCGACCAGGTTGGCGTCGCCGATGAAGTCCGCCACGAACCGGCTGGTGGGCTCCCGGTACAGCTCGGCCGGCGTGCCTTGCTGAGCGATCACCGCGTGGTCCATGACGATGATCGCGTCCGATACGGCCAGCGCTTCCTCCTGATCGTGGGTGACGTAGACCACCGTCAGGCGGAGCTTCTGCTGCAGCTCCCGGATGTCCTCGCGCACCCGACGGCGCAGCTTTGCGTCCAGGTTCGAGAGCGGCTCGTCGAACAGCAACACCCGGGGCTCGAGTACCAGCGCGCGCGCCACCGCCACCCGCTGCTGCTGCCCGCCCGATAGCTCGCTGGGCAGACGGCCATCGAACCCGGCCAAGCCGAGCAGGGCGAGCCCCTCACGAGCGGTGGCAATCGCGCGATCCCGCGGCTGGCCGCTGACCCGCAGCCCATAGCAGACGTTCTCCAGCACGGTCATGTGCGGGAACAGCGCATAGGACTGGAACACCATGCTCACGTCGCGGTCGGTGGCCGGCCGACGGGTGACGTCAGCGCCGCCGATGAGGATCTGCCCACTGCTCGTCATCTCGAGGCCCGCGATCAGTCTGAGGGTGGTGGTCTTGCCGCACCCCGACGGCCCCAGAAGGGTGACGAGCGTGGCCGCCTCGACGGTGAAGGAGACGTCGCGGACGGCCACCACCCCGCCATATGCCTTGGTGACGTGGCGGAACTCGACCGAGGCCGAGCGCGTCTCCAGGCTCATGCGGGGACCCCTTCGACGCTCACCGCGACCGCCGCACGCCGGCCGAGGCGCCGCCGGCCCACCAGAACTTGGATGAGCAGCACCGCCGCGATCATGCACACGATCAGCACCGAGCAGTACGCGATGGCCAGGCCGTAGTCGCCGTTCTCCACCCGGCCCACGATGTACGAGGTGGCCATGTCGTAGTTGGCGCTGACCAGGAAAATGACGGCGCTGATCGCGGTCATGGCGCGCACGAAGCTGAAGACCAGCGCGGCGACGATGGCCGGGCGCAGGAGGGGGAGAATCACCCGGCGGATGGTGGTGAAGCTGCGCGCTCCGAGGGTGAGGGATGCCTCGTCCAGGCTCCGATCGATCTGGCTCATCGCCGCGATGCCGGCGCGGACGCCCACGGGCATATTCCGGAAGACGAAGCAGATGACCAGGATCATCCCGGTTCCCGTCAGCTCGATCGGCGGCGTGTTGAAGGCCAGGATGTAGCTGATCCCGATCACGGCGCCGGGAATGGCGAAGCTCAGCATGGTCCCGAACTCGAAGGCCCCCCGTCCCCGGAAGCGCTGGCGCACGAGTAGGTAGGCCGTCAGCAGGCCCAGCGCGGCGGTCAGCGGCGCCGCGATCGCCGAGATCTCCAGCGTCGTCCAGAAGGAGTTCCGGGCCGCTCCCTTCCATCGCACGCCGAACTCGGTGATGTCGATGCCGAAAGCCGCGACGTAGTGACGCAGCGAGAATCGGTGGTCTCGTCCCCAGGTCTCCACGAACCCGCCGAACAGGATCATCAAATAGATCAGGGCCGTGAAGAGCGCCCACGGGACCGCCGCCGCGTAAATCAGCCGCCGGACCGCCCGGGGCAGCGGCGGATGCAAACCCGCGTCGCCCTTGCCGGTAAGCGTGGCGTACGACCGCTGTCCCAGCCAGCGCCGCTGGGCCCAGAAAGCGGCCAGCGCGAACGCGAGGAGCACCACCGAGAGCACGGCGGCCCGCCCGCGGTCGTGCTGAGCCCCCACCACGGCGAAGAAGACGGAGACCGACAGCACCTGATAGTTGCCGCCGAGGACGAGCGGGTTGCCGAAGTCGGCGAGGCTCTCGATGAAACCGAGCAGGAACGCGTTGGCGAGCCCGGGGCGCATGAGCGGGAGTGACACGGTGGCGAACGTCTGCCAGTGGCCCGCGCGCAAGGTCTGCGCCGCTTCTTCTATCGACGGACTGATACCCTCCACGACGCCCATGAGCACGAGGAAGGCGATCGGGGTGAAGGCCAGCATCTGCGCGAGCCAGACCCCGGGCAGTCCGTAGATCCAGCGCGAGGGCGGAATCCCGAATGCCCACTCCATGAACGTGGTGACGGCGCCCGCGCGGCCGAAGAGGAGGATCCCGGCGAGGCCGATGACGAAGGGCGGCGTGATGATGGGCAACACGGTCAATACGCGCAGCGTCTGTTTGGCGCGGAACTCCGTCCGGGTGACGATCAGCGCGAAGGCGATGCCGAGGGCCGTCGTACTCGCTCCCACCAGGATGCCGAGGAAGAGCGTGTTCCACGCCACCCCACAGCCCACCGAAGAAGCCAGGCAGTCGAGCCCCCACACCTCGCGGCTCCCGAGCTTCGACCAGAACTCGCCGGGCGCGAACGCGCCGGCGTTGTCTTGCACGGCTCCGACGACGACGCGCGAGACGGGGAAGAAGACGAAGATGACGACCAGCGCGATCACCGCGCCGATCCCGCCGGTCACGAAGCGGTCGCCGTTGAAGGCACCCCTCGCGGCCAGGCCAGCGCAGATGATCATCAAGAGCGCCGCGAAGACGACGCCACCTCCGATGCCCATCGCGGGCTGGCCGCCGACCGCGAACCCCTGAAGCCCGACCCAGACCATACCGCCCCCACCGGCGGCGAGCAGCAGCGCGGCCCGAGCACGCTCACGCACGGCGCCGGCTACCGCCAGCGGCGCCAGCACGAAGGCGCCCACGGGAAGGAGCCAGAGGCGCTGATGGAAGAGCGCCTGGAGGAGCCCCGGAGCGACGGCACTATCGGCGGGATACCGGCGGAGCCAGGAGACGGCGAAGAACCCGTCCTCGATCGCGTACCAGGGCAGGAGCAGATACGCGACCCCGCCGACGATGGCCCAGCGCACGGCGGTGCGATCCATCGCTCAGGCTCGCCGCGCAGGCCCTAGGACCACGCGCGGCATCGAGGGGCACCCCGGGTCCCCCGGGGCGCCCCGAGCGTGGGGTGCTTGGGGGGCCATGTCGAGACCCCCCATCTCCTCAGTTCGGAAGCGACTTGACCTCTTTGCTCCACTTGTCGAGCAGGCGCTTGCGCTCGGGGGACGAGCCGTACTTGGCGAAGTCGTAGTCGATGAGCTTGATCTCGGTAAGCTTCGGGGCCTGCGGCGGAGTCGCCGCGCTCTTGTTGGACGGCACCTGGAAGGACTCGGCCTGGGCCCCTAGATCTTGCGCACGCGCACTCAGGGCCCAGTCGTAGAACTTCTTGGCCGCGTCCAGGTTGCGGGCGCCCTTGATGATGCTCATCGAGCCGATCTCGTAGCCGGTTCCCTCGCACGGGGCGACGACCTTGATGGGTGACCCCCGGACCGCCATCGTCACCGCGTCGTGCATGAAGACGATGCCGATGGTGGTCTCACCCTGGGCGGCGGCCTTGATCGGTGTCGAGCCTGACTTGGTGTACTGGTTGACGTTGCGGTGGAGCTTCTTTAAGTAGTCGAACGCTTCGCCCTCGCCGAAGAGCTGAACCATCGTGGCGAGCATCGTGTATGAGGTGCCTGAGGCATTGGGATCGGCGACCTGGACCTCGCCCTTGTACTCGGGCCGGGCCAGGTCCTTCCAGCACTTAGGCTCTGGCAGCTTCTTCTTCGCGAGCAGCTCCGTGTTGTAGCCGAACCCCAGGGCGCCCGCGTAGATGCCCACCGTGCGGTACTTGGCGGCCTTCGCCTGGCCGGTCGCCCACTCCTGCAGCTCACCCAGCCGCGGCGACCGATATTCCAGGGTGAGCCCCTCCTCGGCCGCCTGCAGGTGGGGATCGCCGGTCCCGCCCCACCAGACGTCGCCTTTGGGGTTGCTCGCCTCCGCCTTGATCTGGGCGAAAGTTTCGCCCGAGCTTTTCCGGGTCATCGCTACCTTGATCCCGGTGGCCTTGGTGAACTCCGCGATCACGAGCTGGCACCACTCGATCTGCGGGCTGCAGTAGAGGGTCAGATTGCCCGGGGCC
>JBKPAK010000342.1:0-8692 GCA_046726415.1 Candidatus Methylomirabilota bacterium | reverse complement strand
GCGTTAGCATGGCCACCGCCACCGCGTCCAGGAATTGCTTGTCATTCAGCCATCCGTGCTGCTGGACGACCCCGCCATAGAGGAACGGCACGATGGCGAGACCACTCCCGAACACGAAGGCACCGGCCTTGGTGAAGAACCAGAGGATCTGTCCGAGGATCTCCGGGGTGACGGCGACCACCAGGCATGCCGCGCTGGGCCGGCGCAGGAACGCCGGCGGCGCCTGCACGACCAGGGCGACGACCCCACACAGGAGAAACAGCCAGACGATCTCGGACTCGGTCCACGCCGTGGTGAGGGCCATGATCGCGAAGATCGTCCACTGCAGGCGGTCCTTGGCCATGGTCAGCTTGGCGAGCTTGTAGGCGGCCAGGGTAATGATGCCGATGACCGTGGCCCCGACGCCGTAGAAGGCCGCCTGCATCCACGAGAGCCCGCCGAACCGCACGTAGAGCCAGCTGATGGCCACCGTCATCACAAACGACGGCAGGACGAAAGCCAGGGCGACCACGGTGGCGCCTCGCACCTTCGAGTGAACGTAGCCAAGGCAAATGGCGAGCTGCGCGGCCAGCGGCCCCGGCGCTAGCTGCGAGAGGGCGAGCGATTTCGTGTACTCGGCCTTGGTGAACCAGCCGCGCTGCTCCACCAGATCGCGCTGCATGTAGCCCACGAGGGCGACCGGACCCCCGAACCCGAGGCTGCCGAGGTAGAGGAAGTAGCGCAGCAACTGCGCGGTGCTCGGTCGGCTGAGAGGGGTCATGGCTCTCTGCCCTTCGCCAGCGCCATCAGTCGGTGTCTGGCTCGGTATACGCGGCATACGCGAAGTCGAAGAGGGCCAGCGCGTGCTTCAGGAAGTGGTCATCGTCTCGGCTGCGCTGCTTGGCGCCCGCGAGGAGCGTCCCGAATCCCGGAGCGTCGCTGACCGGGATCCCGCCGACGTCGAGATAGTGGACGACCTCGGCCAGTTTCTGGAGCGCGGGGTTTCCGTCGAGCCCGAAACTCTTCAGCATGACCTCGAACGTCACGCGGTTCTCGACGTGGGTGAACGGGGCGCCGTCGAAGTCGAACCCCACCGCGTTCTTCGGCAAGTTTGTCGGCTTGTCGAGCCAGACGAACGACGCCTCGGGGTCGATATGGCGCTTGATGAGCCAGGCGCAGGCGAGCCGGTCCACCCAGGGCGCCTTGCGCGTGGCCCAGACGCGCTTGCGATACGTCGCCCGATCGAGGCGAGGGATGGGTCCCTTCGCCTCGCGGGGCTCCCCGGGACTGAGGATGTCCTGGGCGGCGATCTCCGTCTCGTCGAGCGCAGCCTCCACCTGGGCCTTGGCCTGTCCGGGAAAGAAATCGATGGCGCCGAGTGCCTCGAACTGGCGCCGGAGCGTCCTGATCTGGCGCCGCAGGGGGGCGGCCTCCTGACCGGACAGTGCCGCTCGAATCCCGGTGATCTCGCGGGCCAGCTCCGCGTACTCCTTCGTCCGATCGAAGAGGGCCCGCAG
Organism: Candidatus Methylomirabilota bacterium; assembly: GCA_046726415.1. Taxonomy (GTDB): domain Bacteria; phylum Methylomirabilota; class Methylomirabilia; order Rokubacteriales; family CSP1-6; genus CAVWFS01. The sequence continues at coordinate 7,196 of JBKPAK010000342.1, read as the reverse complement.
CGCGCCGTTCTGGCCGGTGTCGATGGCCTCCACGCGCAGGAGGTGGGCGCTCCCCCCCGCCTCGTCGATCTCCCCGGCGAGCCGCGCGAGTACTTCCTCGAGATCGGCGCGCTCGGGAAGCACGTACACACCGTCACGGAGTACGGCCGCGCCGATCGCCTTGAGAGCTCGCCACAGGCGCATGCGTTCGGTGGCGTTCTCCGTGGGGAGGCTGGTGATCAGCTCGAGCCAGCCGGTTGTCTGTTTCATGTGTAGCGTACTTTACATCTCTGTAGATATCATGTCAACAATAGGATCGCCGAGCGCGGGTCGGGGCCCTCCCGAGCGTCGGGCATGGCGGTCGGTCGCGGTCCAGCCTCGCCCTCACCAGCGGCCGTGGGCGTGGCCATGGCCGGCGTGGCCTATCATGGACGCGCGTCGGTGGGATACGTGCGCAACGTACGGCGATGACGGCAGGACGAACCGGACCGGGTCTCGCGCTTGGCGCGGCCGTTCTGTTCGGGCTCAGCGCGCCCGCCGCGAAGGGCCTGATCGGAATCGTCGATCCGTGGTTGCTCGCCGGACTGCTCTATCTAGGGTCCGGGGCGGGCCTCGGCGCCTACCTCCTCACGCGCCGAGTCAGCGGCCGACCCCGACGCGCGGCTCGACTCGGCCTGCGCGACCTGCCGTGGCTCGGCGGCGCCATTGTCGTGGGCGGTGTCGTCGGTCCGGTGCTCCTCATGCTGGGCCTGGCCTCCGGTCCGGCCACCCAGTCCGCCCTCCTGCTGAATCTCGAGGGCGTCTTCACGGCCCTCGTGGCGTGGCTCGTTTTCCGCGAGCACGTCAACCTTCGAATTGCGACGGGGATGCTCGCCATCACCGCCGGGGCGATGAGCCTTGCCTGGCAGCCCTCCGGACACGTGGCGCTCGACTGGTCGGCGGTGCTGGTCGCCGGTGCCTGCCTGGCGTGGGCCATCGACAACAACCTGACGCGCAAGGTCTCGGCCAACGACCCCGTGCAGATCGCGACCCTCAAGGGCGCCGTCGCCGGATCGGTCAACGTGCTGCTGGCGATCGCGCGCGGCGCTCAGTGGCCGGGGCCGGGCGCGACGCTCCTCGCCGGACTTGTGGGACTGGTCGGCTACGGCATGAGCCTGGTGCTGTTCGTGATCGCCTTGCGCCATCTCGGAACCGCGCGAGCGGGCGCCTACTTTTCCACGGCGCCTTTCGTCGGAGCGGCCGGCGGCCTCCTTGCGCTCGGCGAACCGCTCACCCCGCAGCTCCTCATGGCCGCGGCGCTCATGACCGCGGGCGTCTGGTTGCATGTGACCGAGCATCACGCCCACGACCATGTCCATGCGCTCCTCGAGCACGATCATCTTCACTGGCACGACGACCACCATCAGCATGACCACCAGCTGGATTCGCCGGTCACCGAGCCGCATGCGCACCGGCACACGCATGAGGCGGCTCGCCACGGTCATCCTCACTACCCCGACTCCCATCATCGACACGGCCACTGATGGCGCAGGCCGACCGGGCGCCGACCTCGCGGTCGAGGGCCCCGGCCGCTGACCGGCGACGGTTTGCCCGCGCGGCTCCGCGAGAAGCCCGTCGGCCGGAGCATGTATACTGCTCTCATTCCTGTGTAGTGCCGGATTCGAGGCTGTTCTCTGACCGATCAGCTGCGCCGGGCCGCGCCGGGCTGGCTGGGCCGCCGGCCACTGTCTTCATGATCGGCTCGATGGGAGGACGTCATGAACGCTCCTGACGACGTCAAGCGCGAGACGACCGAGTATCGCGACTACACCATCGCAGTCACCACGGAGCGGATGCAGGATGGCCAGTGGGCGGTCGTCGCGCGTGCCGTACACCAGACGCCCACGGCCAACGACGTCTTTCCAGTGCCGGTCCCGGACCGCCGCTTTCCCTCAGAGCACGAAGCGCGAGACTTCGGCATTCAGGTGGCCCGGGACTGGATCGATCAGAACACCCCAAATCTGTGAGGCGTCCCGTGGTGTGATTGAGGGCTGGTGCCCCGGTCAATCGAAGGTCAGCACGGTGCGCGCGACTTCACCCGCCTTCATGGCTCGAAACGCGTCGTTAATGTCGTCCAGGCTCCCTCGGCGGCTGACCATCTCATCCAGCAGCAGCCGGCCCTGGCGATAGAACTCGAGGTAGCGCGGAATGTCGACGCGGAAGCGGTTCGAGCCCATCCGCGACGTCTGCACACGGCACTCCGGCCGGATGGCCATCCAGGGGAACTCGATCATCGCGTCCGGGGGCAGGACGCCGACGATCGTGGCCGTCCCCCGAATGGCCAGGCTCTCGATGGCCTGTCGCACCAACGTGGAGTTCCCAACGGCCTCGAAGGCGTGGTCCACACCGACGCCCCGGGTGAGCTTGCGGACGGCATTGACCGGATCCTCGTTCGAGGTGTTGACGACGTGAGTCGCGCCGACGCGCTTGGCCGTCTCCAGCTTGGACTCGAAGATGTCGAGCGCGATGATCTGGCCGGCCCCGCCGATGCGCGCTCCCTGGACAATCGACAGCCCGACCCCGCCGCAGCCGAAGACGGCCACGGTCTGCCCGGCCTCCAGCCCCGAGGTTCGCAGCGCGGCCCCGACGCCCGTGAGAACGCCGCAGCCTACGAGCGCGGCCCGGTCGAGCGGCAGGTCGGGGTCGATCTTCACCACCGAGTTCTCGTGGAGCAGCATGCGCTCGGCGTAGCTCGCGATCCCGATGAACTGCCCCAGGGCCTGCCCCTTCTGCGACAGTCGCGGCGGACCAGACTCGCTGCGGGTGACGAGACCGCCGACGCAGAGGTTGGGGTGCCCGCTGAGACACTGGGCGCAGCTCCCGCAGAAGCCGGAGAGACAGGCCACCACGTGATCGCCGGGACGCACCGTGCTCACACCGGGGCCGACCGCCTCCACCACGCCCGCGCCCTCGTGGCCAAGAACGAGCGGGCGATCCAGGGAAAACCTGGAATGTCCATCGACGACGTGGAGGTCGCTGTGGCAGACTCCCGTCGCGGCGGTGCGCACGAGCACCTCGCGGTCCGACGGCGCGTCGATCTCGATGGACTCGATCGTCAGGGGCGCGTGCGCCCGCCTGCAAACGGCTGCCCTGATCTCCATCCTGTCCTCCCGACGTCTCGCGCTCGATGACGCCTTGCCCGGGCGGTGCTGAAATCCCATGGTAGTCGATGGCGAGGCCGTCGCAATAGCCAGTCGTGACGGAGGTGCATGCCCACTATAATTCGAGGACCGATGGCCTTTCCCCGGTCGGCCTTCGGCCTCCTCTTTGCCTGCTTCTTTCTCTCCGGGGCAACGGCCCTTGTCTACGAGGTCGTGTGGCTTCGGATGCTCGGCCTCGTGTTCGGCCATACCGTCTACGCCGCGACCACCGTCTTGGCCGCGTTCATGGCCGGGCTAGGGCTGGGAAGCCTCCTCTTCGGGCGGCGGGCCGCGCGTTTCCGCGACCCCATTCGCACCTACGGGCTCCTGGAGATCGGGATCGCCCTCTACGCGGCGCTGACCCCGTGGCTGCTCCGCCTGGTCTCGTCCCTCTACGTCGATCTTCACCGCGCGCTCGATCTCTCGTACAACGCGTTCAGCGTCGTGCAGTTTGCGCTCGTCTTCTCGCTCCTCCTGGTCCCCACGACCCTCATGGGTGGGACGCTGCCGCTCCTGAGCCAGGCGGTGGTGGCTCGGGGAGAGGCGATGGCCCGCCCGGTCGGTCTGCTGTACGCCATCAACACCTTTGGCGCGATGCTCGGGGTAGCGCTCGCTGGTTACTCCCTCCTGCCCTGGCTCGGAAACCGAACCACCCTGATGGCCGCGGCGGCGGCGAACGCGGTGGTCGGCGTGGTGGCCGTGCTCTATGCTCTGAAGACCCGATCGCCGGCCGCGAAAGCTCCCGCACGTGCCGCTTCGGAGAGCGCTTCCGCCGACGAGCGCAGCGCCGTGTCCTGGCCGGTGGTGGCCCTCGGCGTCTCGGGCGCCGCGTCCATGATCTATGAAGTGGCCTGGACCCGAGCGCTGAGCCTCGTGATCGGTAGCTCCACCTACGCCTTCACGGCCATGCTGCTGGCCTTCCTGATCGGGATCGCAGGGGGCGCCGCGCTCTACTCATGGCTCTGGGGAAGACGCCGCGCGACGCTGGGCGCGTTCGCGGCCCTGCAGATCGCGATCGGCGTCGCGGTGGTCATCGCGCTGGTGGCGTTCGAGCGCATGCCGGAGCTGTTCCTCCTCGGCATGAGATGGTCGGACTCGCCTCGCTTCGTCCAGACCGTGCAGCTCGCGATCAGTGCGGTCGCGCTCCTGCCCTCGACCTTGCTGATCGGGGCCACCTTTCCCTGCGCCGCCGGTGTGGTGGGCCGCGACCTGACCGGCGCCGGCCGGCGGGTCGGACACCTCTACGCGGCCAACACCTTGGGCGCGATCGGCGGGGCCGTCCTGGGGGGCTTCGCCCTCGTCCCCGCGGTCGGCATGCACTCCTCCATCGCGATCGGCGCCGCCATCAACTTCAGCGTCGCGGCGGCCTTGCTGGCGAGGCCCCGTCCAGCCTCCGCGCTGAGGCGCTCGGCCGCGGCCGCCGCCGGCCTGGCCGGAGTCGGCGTCCTGTTCCTTCCGATCTGGGATCTGCGGACGATGTCGAGCGGGCCCGCCGTGTACGCCCAACGCTATCTCGGCGCCGAGCGGGCACGGCTCGGCGATGCCATGCAGGCCCGCGAGATTCTGTTCTACCGCGACGGGCCCAGTGCGACCGTCGCGGTGGAGCGCTCGGCGAACTCCGTGGCGCTGCTCGTCAACGGCAAGGCCGACGCGTCTACGGCCCCGGCCGACATGTCCACTCAGCTCTTGCTCGGCCACCTGCCCCTCCTGCTCCATCCCGCGCCCCGCACGGTCCTCGTCATCGGCTTGGGCAGCGGCATTACCACCGGCGCCGTGGCCCGCCACCCCGTGCAGCGCCTCGACGTCATTGAGATCGAGCCGGGGGTCATCGAGGCCTCGAGGTTCTTCGGGGGCGAGCACGGAGACGTCCTCCGGGATCCGCGCGTGCGGACGGTGGTGGGGGATGCTCGCAGCTTCCTCCTGACCACGCCCAGCCGCTACGACGTCATCACGTCCGAACCCTCGAACCCGTGGATCGGTGGAATCGCCTCCCTGTTTTCCGTCGAGTTCTTCCGGCTCGCGCGCGAGCACCTGCAGCCGGGCGGAATCATGCTCCAGTGGATCCATGCCTATAGCCTGATGCCCGACGATCTCCGGATGGTCGTGGAGACATTCAGGACCGTCTTTCCAGCCACGAGTATCTGGCAGGTCGCCTCTGGCGATTTTCTCCTCCTGGGTCGCCCCGATCGCGCGCCGATCGACCTCCACATCATCAAATCCCGCTACGAGACGTACCCGGCCGTCCGGCGGGATCTCGAGCGGATCGGGCTGCGCGGCTGGTCAGGCGTGCTCGGATACTTCGTGCTCGGCGACGAAGACGCTGCGCGCTACGCCGCGGGCTCCGCGGTGAACACGGACGACCGGCTTTCGCTCGAGTTCTCCGCGCCGCGGGCGCTCTACCTCGACACTCACGCCGAGAATGCGCGCATGCTGAGGAGCTTCGGGACCGCCGGCCTTCCCGAGGTGACGCCGCACAGTCTCATCGAACTGGACAACCCCGAGGTTCGGTCCTGGATCGCCGCCGCCCGCTCCGCTCTCGGGGCCCAGGGCACGCCGCGCGGGCTCCCGGCCGCGCCCACGCTCGGAAGGTCGGAGTCGCCGACGCCGCGAGCTCCTCTGCGGTAGCCCCGCGGCGGGTTTCACAACCGCCTTCGCCTGGGGTCGTACCGAGTGAGGGGGTCACGGTCATGGTTGAGCTTCGCGTGCTTTTTCTCCTGGGATTGATCGCCGTCGCGCTCGCGTCCATGGCCACCGTCGTGGCCGTGTTCGCTCTGGGCGGCTGGCTTGGCCACACGGCGCGTCCGTGGCTCGTCCGCCACCGCCGGGCCGTCTTCAACCGACTCCGCGGTGGGCATTCGACGGCACTGCCACCCCTGCCGCCCGCCGCCAAGGCGGCGCCTCTCGTCCGCGCTCGCGAGGCTGCGTGGCCTCCGCGATGCTGAGCGCGTCGGGGCCCCCGCTCACGATCGGAACCGGTTAGAAGTGCATCACCTCAGCGGCGTGCTCGTAGACGTCCTGGATGCGGCCGTGGGAGATGGCCGCCGCCTGCACGGCAGCCACGAGGTGGCGCCACCGCAGCGACGGACGAGTGGCGTGGAATTCCTCATATGTCGCCTGATGGTGCTTGAAGGCGTGCATCTCGGTGAAGTTGTCCCGGCAGGCAATCGCCCCGAGTCTGGCGATCAGGGGCTCGGGAGCGTACCCGCAATCGGCGTATTGCTGGGCCAGCGCCGCAGCCTGTTTCACTTCATCGGTCGACCGCCACGTCGCCAGGTTCGCCTGGGGCAGCCGCTCGCCCACGGGGAGGCGACCGATGAGGGCCTCGATCACGTCGAGGAGCTCGGGCTGCGTGCGCGAGGGGAGCGCCGCCACGCGCTCGCGCGCGGGCTGGACTTCCGAGGCCAGCATGCGCTGCGCCATGCGAACCTCGGGCCCCGTGTGCCACACCAGCAGGGCCCGCAGCTTGGTGCGCCGCGACAGCTCCGACTGCCGGAGCAGGTAGCGACGGGTATTGGCGCCGGTATTGATATGCACGTCCATGGGATTGCCTGTCTGCGAGCGCAGGAAGAGGGTTGAGCCGCCGACCGAGAGACCCTCGCCGACCCCTTCCAGGGACAGGCCATCAGCCAGCGCGTGCGCGAGCATACCCGGAACCTCGGCGAAATCGTTGCACCGGCCGATCTCGTCGGCGAGGGCGGTGATGGCGGCCGTCTCGTCGTGACCGGTCTCGAAGCGCAGCTGGCGGTCGAGCAGGTCGTACGAGTCGATGAGCCGATCGACCTCGTCGAGAGATGCCGGGGCGGTGGGCCGCGTGATGTACCGGACGGGCGCCCGTCCTATGTACTGCGCGTACTCCCAGCCGAAATACTCGAGGGCCCGCCACGTGAACACCGGGAATAGGAAATAGTGGTCGTCCAACTGGTTTTTCGGGATGGCGACCTCGAGCAAGTGCTCCAGGATCTGCATGGGCGACAGCCGATGCAGCAGGTACAGGAAGTAGTGATCGCAGGCGTTGTAGACTCCGCGACCCACCGCGAA
>JBKPAK010000341.1:0-18226 GCA_046726415.1 Candidatus Methylomirabilota bacterium | reverse complement strand
GTACGGCATCGTGGGGGTGCCCATCGTGGAGTCGGGCTCGCGCTTCATGGCGCCGGTCCGCTACGGCGACATCGTCACCATCCACACCGTCGTGGCGTGGGTGGGCGAGAAAGTCTTCCGCGTCGAGCACGAGATTGCCGTTGGCGATCGGCTCTGCGCGCGAGGCTTCGAGGTGCGCGCGTGGGTGGGCGTGCCCACGATGCCGAGCGCGCCTCTGTGCAGCCGTCCGATCCCCCACGAAGTGGCGGCGCGGCTGCGGGAGCCCTGACGAGAGAACCTGGAGCGAGCTGGTGCAGGTGAGGTCGCGAGGACGGGAGTGATCCGATGAACCGGGGTTGCGTGACGGGGGCCTATCTGTCCGTCCACACTCCGCGCTACTGCACCCTGGAGGCGGCCTTCGCGCGGAAGCTCGCCCACCCCGACTTCGGGCCGGTGCGCGACGGAATGGTCGAGCAGGGGCGCCTTCTCGCGGACGGGCGGTCCGACGTGATCATCATCAATTCATGCCATCTCATCACGACGTTTCCCGTCGTGGTGGACGGTACCCCGCGACACCGCGGGGTGCTCACCGCTCAGGAGGCGCCCGAGTTGATCCACGGCGTGGAGTACGACTTTCCTGGCGACTATGTCCTGGCCTCGGCCATGATAGAGCGAGGCCGGGCCGCCGGTGAACGCTTGCACCCTGGCCAATGACATTCACTATCCCCTCGACTATGGGACCGTGATGCCACTCGTATGTTATCTCGACACGGCGCAGCGAACGCCCGTGGTCCCGGTCTCCGTCTGCCTGCTCAGCGATCTCGACGAGAGCTTCCGGTGGGGCCGCCACATCGCCACGGCGATTCGAGAGACCGGACGGCGGGCCGCCTTCGTGGCCAGCGGGAGCGTGTCGCATAAACTCGTGCGCGGACCAGAAAGGTGGCCAAGCGCGCGCGACCAGGAACTGGACCATCGGCTGGTGCGAATGCTGGCGGCGGGCGATTACCCGGGCGCCTGGGCGTGGCTCCCCGAGTACGCGAAGGAAGCCGAACCCGAAATGGGCGGCCGGCATCTGGCGATGGTGCTTGGGGTCCTCATGGAATCCGGAGGGCGGTTCACCGCTCTCGCTCACGCGTATGGGCCCTCGTCGGGAACCGGTAACTATGTCCTCTCGCTGACCGCGAGGTAGAGGGCGTCGCCTGCCTCGCCGTCGGGACTTCTCGATGACCGAGGAGAAGGAGCGCCGCGCTGCCCCGGGCCGCCGCGGGGATCTCCCGGGCCGGCGCCGGGTTCCGTGATCGGAAACGTTCGTGTAGTCTTGGAGCGCTCTCCGGGCGCCAACCTCGCGGAGGAGGAATCACCATGAGGACGCTGACACGTCGAACACTGCTCGCGGGAGGGGCCGCGACGGCTGCCAGTGCGGCGGTGGGGCCATGGGTCCGTCGCGGTCATGCCCAGGGAGCGCCGATCAAGGTCGGCGTCCTGCTGCCATATTCTGGCGTCTACGCCGTGCTCGGGGAGAGCATCACCCAAGGCATGGAGCTCGTCTTCGCCCGCGAGAGCTGGACGGTGGCCGGGCGCAAGATCGAAATGATAAAGGAGGACGACGAGTCGAAGCCCCCGGTGGGGATTCGCAAGGCGGAGAAGCTGATCGAGGCCGACAAGGTGGACATCCTGACCGGCCCCGTCCACAGTGGTGTCCTGGCGGGAATCCGAGACAAGGTGCACAGCACCAAGACGATCCTCATCGTCTCCAACGCGGGGGCCGATGACATCAGCCGGGGACGGTGCTCGCGGTGGATCTTTCGCGCATCATTTTCCAACTGGCAGCCCTGTCAGCCGATGGGAGGTTGGGTGGCCAAGCACGTCGCCAAGGACGTGTTCCAGATCGCGCCCAACTACCAGGCGGGGAAGGACATGATGGCGGCGTTCCGCGAGACGTTTGTTCCCGCCGGGGGCAAGGTCCTCGCCGAGGATTATCCCAAGCTCGGCGAGACGGACTACGCGCCTTACCTCACGAAGATCAAGCAGTCAGGCGCCAAAACCGTCTTCGCTTTCTTCTCGGGTTCCGATGCGGTCAACTTCGTGAAGCAGTACGACCAGTTCGGTCTGAAGGGCGCCGTGAAGCTGACCGGTGCCGGATTCCTCACCGAACCGGACGTTCTCCCGGCCCAGGGCCCGTCGGCGCTGGGGATCATTACCGGACACTTCTATACGCCGCTGCTCGACAACCCCACCAACCAGCGCTTCGTGAAGGACTTCCGCGAGAAGTTCGGCGGCAAGATGCCCGACGGCTTCGCCTGTCAGGGGTACGACACGGCCGAGGTCATCCTGCGCGCGCTCAAGGCGGTCAATGGCAACACGCAGGATAAGGCGAAGCTGGTCGACGTCATCGGCAAGGTGGAGTTCGACAGCCCGCGGGGGCGCTTTCGCTTTGATCCCAAGACGCAGAACGTGATCCAACCCTATATCTATGTCCGCGAGGTGAAGGAGGTCGCCGGCGGCCTCAACAACGTGGTGATCGACCGGATCGCCGACGTCAGGGATCCCGGCACCGGCTGCACTTTGCCCGCGTAGGAGGCGTCGCGGGGCCGGGTGCACGCCGGCCCTGTCACCCGCGCGTGCTCGTCTTCGCCGACCTCGCGGCCCAGACCCTCAACGGCTTGGCCTACGGCGCGTTGCTGTTCTTGCTCGCGGTGGGGCTGACGTTGATCTTCGGCATGCTTGACGTCGTCAATCTCGCGCACGGCTCCTTCTACATGCTGGGGGCCTACGCGGGGCTGGTCATGATCAGTGCCACCGGCAGTTTTTGGCTCGCGCTCCTGGCTGCCCCGCTGGCGGTGGGCCTCGTGGGGATGGGCATCGAGCGCGTGTGCTTGCGCCCACTTTATCGCCGTCCACCCCTCGACCAGGTGCTGCTCACTTTCGGGTTCATCTATCTCTTCGAGGACTTGATCAAGGCGATCTTCGGGGGCAAGATCCGGTCGATCCCCGCCCCGGCGCTCTTCGCGAGTTCGGTGACGGTGGGCGACTTCACCTATCCCTCGTACCGATTGTTCGTGATTGCCTTCGGGCTCACCGTGGCGGTGGGTCTCTGGCTTCTCCTCGAACGGACCCGGCTGGGATCGATCATCCGCGCGGGCGTCTACGACGCCGAGATGACCGCCGGGCTGGGCATCAACATCCATCGCGTGTTCACCGGCGTCTTCGCCGTCGGCGCCGCCCTCGCCGGGCTGTCGGGGGTGATTGCGGGCCCCATTCAGTCGGCATTTCCCGCCATGGGCGTGGGGATCCTGATCCCCGCCCTCATCGTGGTGGTGGTCGGCGGGCTGGGCAGCCTGAAGGGCTCGCTGGCCGGCAGCCTGATCATCGGCCAGGCGGAGACTTTCGGGAAGGCGTGGCTGCCCGAGGTCGCCATGCTGATTATCTACGTGGTCATGGCGCTCGTCGTCCTGCTCCGGCCGCAGGGACTTTTCGGGCGTCCTCTAAAATGAAGCTCCAGGCACCCCGGGCAGGTCACATGCCGGCCCCGCGGCACCCGCTCCAATGAAGCGGCTGGCGCTAGCCGGCTTCGCCACGGCCCTCGTGCTGGCGGCGCTCTTCCCGGTGGTGGCGGGAAACTATCCCGTCAAGCTTCTTCAGGAGATCTTGATCTGGGGCATCTTCGCCATGAGCCTCGATTTCCTCATGGGGCGGGTTGGCCTGGTTTCTTTCGGCCACTCGGCCTTCTTCGGCCTCGGCGGCTACGTGGCGGCGCTGGCCCTCAAAGGCGCGCCGGGGCTGCTGGCCGCGCTCGTGTGGCCGGGCCTGGCCACGGCGCTGGCCGCCCTGTTCATCGGCTTCTTCTCCATCCGCGTCAGTGGCGTGTACTTCATCATGTTGACGCTCGCGTTTTCGCAAATGTTCTACGCGTACACCTTCCAAGTCGCGTGGTTGGGGGCGGAGGATGGCATCATCGGCGTGCCGCGCGCATCCCTCGTCGGGGTGAATCTCGCCGAGCCCGCCAGCTTTCACCTCTTTCTCGTCCTGGTGTTCGCCGTGGCCGCCCTGACCCTCTGGCGGATCGCCTGGTCACCGTTCGGTCACGTATTGCAGGGCATTCGCGAGAATGAGGCGCGCATGGAGGCCATCGGCTACGTCGTGCGGAACTATAAACTGCTGGCCTTCGTCATCGCGGGGACGGTGGCCGGTATGGCGGGTGCCTGCTACACCCAGCTCAATGGCTCCATCTCACCGGATGCCTTCTTCTGGACGACGTCCGGCGAGGCCCTGCTGATGGTCATCATCGGGGGAACGGGGACCCTGGGCGGCGCCGTGCTCGGGGCGGCGACGTTCATTCTCCTGCAGAGCCTCGTCAGCGCATACACCGACCGCTGGATGCTGATCCTCGGCATCGCCTTCATCATGTTCGTGCTCTTCGCCCCCGGCGGCCTCGTTGGCGTCCTGCGCGGTCGGATCGGCCTGCGCGCGTGAGGACGGCCGTGCCCCTGCTGTCTGTCGAGGCGTTGATGCGCTACTTCGGCGCCCTGGGCGCCGTCAACGGAGTCTCGTTCGCGGTTCCTCGCGAGGAGCGCCGGGCCCTCATTGGACCCAACGGCGCTGGCAAGACCACGCTGTTCAACATGATCACCGGGGTCCTCGCGCCCAGCGCCGGGCGGATCGTCTTCGACGGGGATGTCATCAACGGCCTGCCGCCGCACGCCGTGGCGCGACGCGGACTGTCGCGCTCCTTTCAGCGCAACAACCTGTTCCCCACCCTCAGCGTGCTCGAGAATCTCCGCCTGGCCGCCGCCTCCCGCGACCGCGGCAACTACGACCTGCTCGGATCTGTGACGCGCCAGGCTCGGCCTCTGGCCCGCGCGCACGAGGTGGCGCACGACGTCGGCCTGGCCGGGCGTCTCGACATCCCCGCGGGACGGCTCTCGTATGGCGAGCAGCGGCAACTCGAGGTGGGCATCGCCCTGGCGCCGGGGCCCACCCTCCTCCTCCTCGACGAGCCCACCGCCGGGATGTCGCCCGAGGAGACCCACCGCATGACGCGACTGCTGGTCGGGCTGCCCCGCGCGGTCACGCTCCTCATCATCGAGCACGACATGGACGTGGTGTTCTCCCTGGCCGACCGCATCACTGTGCTTCACTACGGCGAGGTGCTGGCGGAGGGCACGCCGGACGAGGTGCGCGCCGACGCGCGAGTGTACGAGGTCTACTTGGGCACGGGCGAGGAATGAAGGAGCCCGGACTCGAAGTCGCAAACGTCCACACGTACTATGGGGACAGCCATGTCCTCCACGGCGTGTCGCTGACCGTCGCCGCCGGCGAGGCGGTGGCCATTCTCGGGCGCAACGGGGTAGGCAAGACCACCCTGATCCGGACGATCGTGGGCTTCACGCCGCCTCGCGAAGGCCGCGTGCGCTTCGGCGACGACGCACTGCAGGGCGCGGCGGCGTACCAGATCGCCCGCCGGGGCATCGGGCTGGTGCCTCAGGGCCGGCGAATCTTCGCGCCGCTCTCGGTCATCGAAAATCTCACCCTCGGAGCGCGCCGTGCCGGTGACGGTTGGACGCTGGACCGCGTCTACGCGATCTTCCCACGCCTACGCGAGCGCGCCGGCCAGAGCGGAGGCACCCTGTCCGGTGGAGAGCAACAGATGTTAGCGGTGGCCCGGGCCCTGATGACCAATCCGCGCCTGCTCCTCCTCGACGAACCCTCCGAGGGACTGGCGCCGATCATCGTCCGCGAGATCGGCCGCGTGCTCGCGCGCCTGAAGGGCGAAGGGTTGAGCATCCTGCTGGTGGAACAGAACGTGCCGCTGGCCCTTCGCGTAGCCGACCGCGTGTACATCATGAGCAAGGGACAGATTGTGTACCATGGCTCTCCGGCCGCACTGGATGCGGACGAGAACATCAAGCGACGCTTCCTCGGGGTGTCATGAGCGGCACGCGGTGCGGCCTGGGGGTCTTATGAGTTGGATCAATCCCGCCTTTCCGAAGACGGCCACGCCGACCTCGCTGGTGGGTCGGGTGCTCGGCCTGAACCCCGGCCTCATGACGGGGCCGGGAACGAACACGTATCTCGTCGGCCGCCGCGATCCGATCCTGATCGATACCGGCGCGGGCGTGCCCGAGTACCTGGCGCTATTCGAGCAGTACCTGGCGGAGCGGGGTTGGCGGCAACCGTCGCGCATCATCCTGACGCACCGTCATCGCGATCACCTCGGGGGCGTCGAGTCACTCCGCCGTCGCTTCAGGGGAATGCACGTCGCGAAGATGATCTACCGCGACAGCGGGCTGCCCGAGGACATCGACAGCATCAGCGACGGCGAGGTCATCGAGGGTGACGGCGCGACCTTGGTGTCTGTCCACACCCCGGGACATGCGTCCGACCATCTCTGCTACTACTTGCGTGAGGAGAGGGCGCTCTTCACCGGCGACGTGATCCTCGGGGGCTCGACCACCGTCATCCCCGCCGAGGATGGCGATCTCGCCGACTACCTCGCCTCGCTGCGCCGACTCCAGGAGCTCGCAGTCGAGCGGATCTACCCCGCGCACGGACCGGTCATCGAGGACGCGCCCGCCAAAATCCGAGAGTACATCGATCACCGTCTGGAGCGCGAGCGCCAGATCCTGGCTGCCCTGGCCGACCGCCTCGAGTCGATCCCCGCGATGGTGGCGCGCATCTACGCCGACGTGCCGGTGGCGTTGCACCCGATGGCCGCGCAGTCCGTCCAGTCGCACCTCAAGAAGCTACTGAAGGAAGGGCGCGTCCGCGAAGTGCTCACTCCCGACGCGCCCCCGCGCTGGTCGCTCGTCTGAGAAACGAGCCCGGCCACGCCTCGGCGGTGGCTTGCCCTATTTTGTGCTCAACCGCGGAAACGACGGTGGGCGGCCTCGGCCAGCGCGTGGAAGAGGTTGCGCGCGGCGGGGTCGTGGCCGACCAGCTCTTCCGGATGCCACTGGACGGCGAGGGCGAACGGATGCTCCCGTATCTCGGCTCCCTCGACGATCCCGTCGAGGGACCGGGCGACGATCCGAACACCATCGCCGGGAACGTCGATCGACTGATGATGCAGGCTGTTCACCTCCAGCGCCATCCCGCCCAGGATCGCGGCGAGGCGGGAGCCCGTCTCGATCTTCACCCCGTGGGTCGCCACGTGGCGCTTGTCCTTCTGGCTGTGCTGAATGAGCGAGCTGCCGGCCGCGGTAATGTCCTGCACGAGCGTTCCGCCCCGGGCGACGTTCAGAACCTGGATGCCGCGGCAGATCGCGAGGAGGGGTACGCCTTCGGCGAGCGCGCGGCAGGTGAGGTCCAACTCCAGGTCGTCGCGCGCGGGGGAGACCTCGTACACCGTGGTATGGGCGGGCTGTCCGTACCGCGCAGGATCGATGTCGCCCCCACCGGTGAGGAGGAGGGCGTCGAGGCGGCTCCACAGCGCGTCGCGCGCCGTGCCCATGAGCTGCGGCGGCAAGAGCACGGGGACCCCGCCCACCCGCTGAACCGCGTTGATGTAGGCCGCGTTGGTATAGGCCCGCTCCGGATACGCGTCGATGGTCTCCGACGTGGTGAGGCCAATCAGGGGAGGGGCGCGCATGGCGAGAGCGTAGCACATAGCTGCCGGCGCTGGTCGAGCGAGGGGCTCCCTCGGAGCGTCGCCCGCGGCCGAATCGGCCGGTTGGCGGGGTGGGGAGGGGCAGCGTATGATGTCCGGCCATGAGCCTAGACTCCATCTCCTCCCAGCAGAAAGCACCCGTCCATTCGCCCACGTCGGCTCCCCAGGTGATCGGAACGCGCTGGGCGGTGGCCGCCGGCCACACGCTCGCCTCCGAAGCCGGCGCGAGGATCCTCAGCGCCGGGGGTAATGCCATCGACGCGGGCGTTGCCGCCGGAATCTGTCTCGGCACTGTTCATCCGGACATGGTCAGTGTGGCCGGCGTGGCGCCCATCATCGTGCACATCGCCCGGACGAGCGAGACGTGGGAAGTGTCGGGGGTGGGACCCTACCCGCGCGTGTCCACTGTCGAGTATTTCAGAGAACGCCATGGCAACCAGATCGCTCCGGGGCTGGCGCGGACCGTGGTGCCCGCGGCGCCGGCCGCATGGGGCGAGGCCCTCGCGCGGTGGGGAACGATGTCGTTTGCCGATGTGGCGGCGCCGTCGATCGAGCACGCCGAGCGGGGTTTCCCCGTGTCGGCGTTCTCGGCGTATCAGATGGCCGCCAACGCGGACAAGTACCGCCGCTGGCCGACATCGACGAGCCTGTATCTTCGCGATGGACGCGCCTACCGCATGGGTGAGCGGCTGGTGCAGTCGGAGCTGGCGGAGACGCTGAGGCGCATGGCGCGCGCCGAGGCGAAGGTAGGCGGCTCGCGCGAGACTGGCGTCCGCGCCGCCGTGGACGAGTTCTACCGCGGCGAGACGGCGAAGCGCATCAGCGAGTTCCACCGCGCGCAGGGCGGCCCGCTGGCCTATGACGATCTCGCCGCGTACCGCGCTGAGGTCGGCCCCGTGCGCCGCACGCGCTTCGGAGCGTACGAGGTGGCCGCGTGCGATTTCTGGTGCCAGGGACCGGCCCTGCTCCAGATGCTGAATCTGCTCGATGGCGTCGATCTCGCTCGGCTCGGCCACAACTCGTCGGCGTATCTCCATCGCCTGCTCGAGACGGTGAAACTCGCCTTTGCCGATCGCGATGCGTTCTACGGCGACCCGAAGTTTGTGAAGATTCCGACCGAACGCCTGCTCTCGAAAGCCTACGCCGACGCGCGCCGCGCGCTCGTCGCAGAGCGCGCCTGGAAGGAGATGCCGCCCGCTGGCGACGCCGGGACTGCTCCAATCCGCGACCGCCGCGTGCTCCCGCTGGCCGGTGGCTCCGACGACGGGCTCGACACCAGCTATGTCGCCGTGATGGACGAGCAGGGCAACGGTTTCTCGGCGACCCCGAGCGATCCCAACGTCGATTCGCCGGTGGTGCCCGGCGTGGGCTGCGTGGTGTCGCCGCGAGGCTCGCAGGGCTGGTTGGATCCCACCCACGCCTCGGTGGTGGCGCCGGGCAAGCGCCCACGTCTCACCCCGGCCCCGGCGATGGCGTTCAAGGACGGTGCGCTCTTCATGCCCTTCGGCACTCCAGGCGGCGACGTACAGCAACAGGCCCTGCTGCAGGTGTTCCTGAACGTGACAGTGTTCGGCATGTCGCTGCAGCAGGCCATCGAGGCTCCGCGCGTGGCTTCGCGCAGCTTCCCCGACTCGTTCTGGCCGCACGCCTATGCGCCAGGGAAGGCCGAGGCGGAGCGCCGCATCCCGCGTGAGACGCGCGAAGCGCTCGCAGTCATGGGCCACGAGATGGCGGAGTGGCCGGAGTGGGAATGGCGCGCCGGCGCGGTGTGCGCGGTGCTGGCCGGGCCCGAGGGCACCCGCTGGGGCGGCGCCGACCCGCGCCGCGGTGCCCACGCAATCGCTCGCTAGCCGCCCGGACCCCATGCTCCTCGCAGCGCGATGAGCGAGGCGGACCGCCCCGCGCCGGGAGACCTCATCGCCCTTCACGCGGGGCGAATTCCCGACAGACCAGCGGTGATCCAGGACGACCGGCGACTCTCCTGGGCCGAGTTCCACGACGCGCGCAATCGACTCGCTAACGCCCTGACCGCGATGGGGCTTCGAGCCGGCGACCACGCCATCGTCTACGCCGCCAATTCGGTCGAGAATCTGCTCGCCAGCAGTGGCGCCCGGTCGGCGGGCGCGGTGGCCATTCCCATGAACCACCGGCTCACCGCGGAGGAGGTGCGGTACATCCTCGACGACTCCGCCGCGGCCATCGTATTCGTCGGCGATTCATTCGTGCCGATAGCCGAGGAGGTGCGCGGCGCCATCCGGGCGGTCCGCCACTGGATCTTCGTCGGCGAGGAGCGCCGACGGTGGGCGCGGTCGCTGAACGACCTGCTTCACGAGAGCAGCGCGGCGCCTCCCGCCGCGGCCGGGGGCGGCGGCTCGATGATCTACACCGCGGGGACGACGGGAAAGCCGAAAGGCGCTCTCCGCCGCGCCATCGACCCGGCCAGCATCATGCAGCGACTTCGCGACTTCGAACTCGCCGATTCGTCTCACGTGCACCTGGTGGCAGGGCCGTTGTACCACTCGGCGCCGGCAGGATTCGCCATGTACGCCCATTTCTTCGGGTGTCCCGTCGTCGTGATGCCGCGGTTCGAGCCCGAGGCGGCGCTCCGGGCGATCGCGCGCTTTCGCTGCACGAGCACATTCATGGCCCCCACCCTGCTCAAGCGGATCGTGGATCTTCCCGCCGATGTGCGCGCGCGCTATGACGTCTCGTCCATGCGGGTGATCGTGGTCGCCGCCGCGCCGTGTCCCATGCGTGTGAAGGAAGAGGCGATGCGGTGCTTCGGGCCGGTGCTCTACGAGTTCTATGGCTCGACGGAGCTGGGCATGAACACGATCTTGCGTCCCGAGGACGTGCTGCGGAAGCCCGGGTCCTGTGGCCGGCCGGCCTCTGACGTGGAGCTGGCCATCCTCGACGACGCCGGCCAGCCGGTGCCAGCTGGCCAACCGGGCGAGCTGTACGTCAAGCGCCACCCCGGCATGTTCGACGAGTACTGGAACAAGCCGGAGGCCACCCGGCACATGCGCCGCGGCGACTGGTATTCGGTCGGGGACGTGGCCTATCTCGACGAGGAGGGCTTCGTCTACATCTGCGACCGCAAGCGCGACATGATCATCTCGGGCGGCGTCAACATCTATCCGGCCGAGATCGAGGGGGTCCTGCATGGCCATCCCAAGATCCAGGACGTGGCCGTCTTTGGTGTGCCGGACGATGAGTGGGGCGAGCGCGTCCATGCCGCCGTGCAGCTGCGCCCCGGCGAGACCCTCGCCGCTGACGAGATCGCGACCTTTGCCCGCACGCACCTGGCCGGTTACAAGGTCCCCCGGCAGATTTCCTTCGAGCGGGACTTTCCGCGCGACAGCGCCGGCAAGCTGGTGAAGCGACTCCTGCGCGATCCCTACTGGGCGGGGCGCGCCACGAAGGTGTGACATCCGCGTCTAGCCCGGCGGTCGGCGACCCATCAGGTTCATGCCTTTGATGCTCACTACCAGGTCGCCATGCTGGTTGCGCAGCTCGAGCAGGGTGCGAATGATCCCGCGATCGGGCTTGCTGCGGGAGGGAATGCACTCGGTGACGGTCAGTCGGCCGGCCAGCGAATCGCCGGGCCGCACGGGTTTGATCCAGCGCATCTCGTCGATGCCGGGGGACCCCAGACTGGCGGCGTCCTTGATGACGCCGTCGTAGAACAGTCGCATGACGAGGGAGCCCGTGTGCCAGCCGCTGGCAATGAGCCCGCCGAACATGGTCTGTCTCGCCGCCTCTTCATCGACGTGAAAGACCTGGGGGTCGAACTGACGCGCGAAGGCGATGATCTCCTCCTTGGCAATCGTCCAGCTTCCCAGTTCGATCACCTCGCCCGGTTTGAAGTCCTCGAAGTACCGCATCACGCGCCCTTCGGGGCTCAGGGAGTGATCGCGGCCGGTGCGCCGGTCGGTGTTCGCCGCGAGATGACGGGTTCCTCGCGGATGGCCAGGGTGAGGCCAGCGGCCAGGAGGGCCAGGAGCGCGGCGGACACGAACGCGCTCGCATAGCTGCCCGTCCATTCGAAAATCCATCCCGCTGCGGCGGCGCCGAGGGCCGCGCCCACTTGGTGAGCGAAGAAGATCCATCCCGACAGCTCGCCCACCGAGTAGCGGCCGAAGATATTCGCGGTGAGGGTGGTGGTCGGGGGCACCGTGGAAATGAAGTTGAGCCCGAACACGGCGGCCCACAGCAGCAAGGACGGCATGTCCGATACATAGAGCAGGAAGAGGAGCGACAGCCCGCGCACGAAGTAATACGTGGCGAGAGGGCCCCGCCGGCCGAAGCGATCGCAGAGCCACCCCGAGCTCACTGTGCCGAGGATGTTCATCGCACCCATGACGCCGAGGGCGGCCGATGCCTGGAACTCGGTGAAGCTGTGCTCGAGGGCATGGGGGACGAAGTGGGTCAGGACCACGCCCCCCGTCGTCCAGCCGCAGACGAAGAAGGTGGCCATGAGCAGCCAGAATTGAGAGAACCGGCCCGCTTCGCTCAGGGAGACCCGCCCGGCGCGCTGAATGGCGGCGGCCTCCGCCACCGTCCTCGTGGGACCGGTGGCCCCATAGGGGCGCCGCCCGATCTCCTCGGGGTCGTTGCGAACGAGCCACGCTCCCAGCGGGAGGGCGACCGCGAGCACGCTCAGTCCGAGCCAGAAGTAGCTAGCGCGCCAGCCGAACCAGAGGGTGAGTGCCGCGGCGAGCGGAATCACCACGAGTTGGCCCGCTGACATCGCCCCGGCCGCGATGCCCATCACCAGACCACGCCGTGTGTCGAACCAGCGGGCCACGACCGCCGATCCCGTGGCCAGGGCCAGACCGCCAGACCCGATCGCCATCAGGACGCCCACGGTGGCGTACACCTGCCAGAGCGAAGTGATGTACGCCGAGCCCATCGCGCCCGCACTCAGCACGACGAGCGAGATGGCAATGACCCGGCGCGGACCCCAGCGGTCAGCGAGGCGCCCGACGAGCGGGCCCACGGAGCCGAGCACAAGCAGCGAGAGCGCGGCGGCCCCTGAGAGGCCGCCCCGGCTCCATCCGAACTCCCCTTCCATCGGCTTGATGTACACGCCGAAGCCGGCGCGCAGCCCCGAGGCGGCCATCATGCAAATTGTGAGAGCGCCGAGCACAATCCAGGCGGGATGGAGGGAACGCAATGGGGTCATGAATGTGAGATGCGCACGATGGTGGCAGAGGATTCGTAGACTGGCAAGCGCGCCCGGCGTCAAGGCGCGCGCGTGTGGTGGAGCGGAGGATCGAGGAGCGCCACGGCTCAGCCGGGGCGCTCCGAGCGGGGGGAAGGGGGCCCTTCGTTCGGGCCCCTCATCTCACGAGACTACTTCAGCCGTCACGCCGCGCAGGAACACGATCTCGTGCCCGTGCGCATCCACGGTGACCGTGTCGCCCTCCCTGAACTCGCCTTCCAGCAGCTTGAGGGCGAGCTGATCCTGGATGAGCCGCTGGATGGTTCTCTTGAGGGGCCGCGCGCCGAAGGTCGGATCGTAGCCTTCATGAGCGAGCACCGCCTTGGCCGCCTCCGTCACCTCCAGGGCCATGCGCTTGGCGGCCAGGCGGCGGCGCAGCGATTCGAGCTGGATCTCCACGATCTTCGCGATATGTTCCTGGTCGAGCGCCCGGAAGACCACGATTTCATCGATGCGGTTCAGGAATTCCGGACGCAGCGTGTTGCGCAGCTCTTGCAGGATGAACGGTCGCACCTTGCCCGGGTCCGTGTAGTCGCGGAAGAGATGGCTGCCGAGATTGGAGGTCATGATGACCACCGCGTTCCGGAAGTCCACGGTCCGACCGTGGCCGTCGGTGAGGCGCCCATCGTCGAGCAGCTGTAGCAGGACGTTGAAGACGTCGCTGTGCGCCTTCTCGATCTCGTCGAACAGCACCACGGCGTACGGCCGGCGCCGCACGGCCTCGGTGAGCTGGCCGCCCTCGTCGTAGCCCACATAGCCGGGCGGGGCGCCGATGAGGCGCGCCACGGTGTGCTTCTCCATGTACTCCGACATGTCGATGCGGATCATGGCGCGCTCGTCGTCGAACAGGAACTCTGCGAGCGCCCGCGCCAACTCCGTCTTGCCCACACCGGTCGGCCCCAGGAAGAGGAAGGAGCCGATCGGCCGGTGGGGATCGGACAGCCCGGCGCGGGCTCGCCGGATGGCGTTGGCCACGGCTTCCAGGGCCTCGTCCTGGCCAACCACGCGCTGGCCAAGGCGCGCCTCCATCTGGAGGAGCTTCTGCATCTCGCCCTCGAGGAGCCGCGTGACGGGAATACCCGTCCATTTGGCCACGGTGATCGCGATGTCCTCCTCCGTGACCTCCTCGCGCAGCATCCGTCCGTCCTTCTCCTGCTCGCCGAGTCGGGTCTCCAGCTCCGCCCGCTGCTTCTCGAGCCCGTGCAGGGTGCCGTAGCGCAGCTCGGCGGCGCGATTGAGGTCTCCGCGGCGCTCGGCCTCGGCCATGGCCTGCTTGGTGGTGTCGATTTCCTCCTTGAGTCGGCCCAGGCGCGCGATGCCTTCTTTCTCCGTCTGCCACTTGGCCTTGAGAGCGGTGGACTTCTCGGTTAGCTCGGCCAGCTCCGCGTCGATTTTGGCCAGCCGCTCGCGCGACACCGGATCGTCATCGCGCGCCACCGAGACCCGCTCGATCTGCAGCTGCATGATGCGGCGCTCGATCGCGTCGATCTCCTGCGGCATGGAGTCGATCTGCATGCGGATCCGCGCGGCCGCCTCGTCGACGAGGTCGATGGCTTTGTCGGGCAGAAAGCGGTCGGTGATGTACCGGTGCGACAGCACCGCGGCCGCCACCAAGGCCGAGTCGCGGATGGTCACCTTGTGGTGCACCTCGTATTTGTCTTTGAGGCCCCGCAGGATGCCGATGGTGTCTTCCACCGACGGCTCGCGGACGAGGACGGGCTGGAAGCGCCGCTCCAGCGCGGGATCCTTCTCGACATGCTTGCGGTACTCGTCGAGGGTCGTGGCGCCCACGCAGCGCAGCTCTCCGCGGGCCAGGGCGGGCTTCAGCATGTTGGCGGCGTCCACCGCGCCTTCGGCGGCCCCCGCACCCACCAGGGTGTGCAGCTCGTCGATGAAGCAGATGACCTGACCCTCCGATTCCGTGATTTCCTTCAGCACGGCCTTGAGCCGGTCCTCGAACTCCCCGCGGTACTTGGAGCCGGCCAGCATCGCGCCGATGTCCAGGGCCACCACGCGTTTATCCTTGAGGCCCTCGGGGACGTCGCCGGCCACGATGCGCTGGGCGAGTCCTTCCACGATGGCCGTCTTGCCCACGCCAGGCTCGCCGATGAGGACGGGGTTGTTCTTGGTCCTTCGCGAGAGGACCTGGATGACGCGACGAATCTCCTCGTCGCGCCCGATGACGGGATCGAGCTTGCCCTTGCGGGCTGCTTCCGTCAGGTCGCGCGAGTAGCGCTGAAGGGCCTGGTACTTGTCCTCGGGGTTGGGATCGGTCACCCGCTGTGTGCCGCGCACTTCGACCAGGGCTTTGTAGATGCCCTCCGGGGTCACTCCATTGCCTGCCAGGAGCCGTCCGGCCGCGCCGTCGCGATCCTGGGCGATGGCCAGGAGCAGATGTTCGGTCGAGACATACTCGTCGCGCAGTCGCTCCGCTTCCCGCTGCGCGCGTTCGAGCGCGGCATTCAGCCGCTCCCCGAGGTACTTGCCGCTCCCACCCCGAACCTTGGGCATCCGGGCCAGCTCCTCGTTCAACGCGCTCTGGATGGCGTCGGACCGCGCCCCGAGCTTGCCCAGGAGGGGTCCCACCACGCCCTCGCGCTGCTGGATCAACGCCAGGAGCAAGTGCTCCGGTTCGATCGCCTGATGGCTGATCTGATCGGACATGGATTGCGCGGCCTGCAGCGCCTCCTGAGCCTTGACCGTGAATTTGTCGAGTCTCATGCCTCTGTCACCCCATGTACGCCCGCGGGTTGTCGCTCCGGAGGGCGTTCAGTTTTCGATACAGCTCTTGCTCCGCGTCCGTGAGGGAGGCCGGCATCGCGATTTTCGTGGTCACGAGCTGATCGCCGCCGCCGCCGCCCTTGAGGCGCGGCATCCCGTATCCCGGCAGCCGGAAGGTGCGCCCGCTCGAGGTCCCGGGAGGAATTCGCATCGAGACCTTTCCGCGCAAGGTCGGCACTTCCACCGACGCGCCCAGGGCCGCCTCGGGGGCGGTGATCGGCAGGGTCACGTGGAGATCGTCCCCGCGGCGCTCGAACACCGGATGGGGGGCGACCGTGACAACCAGGTAGAGATCCCCCCGCTGCTGCGTTCCGTCGCCGCCCTCTCCGCTCACTCTCACGCGCTGCCCCGTCTTGACTCCGGCGGGGATCTTGACGTCCACCGCGCGGCGAGCCCGTTGCCAGCCGCCGCCGTGGCAACTGCCGCACGCCTTGCCGTCGACGTGGCCGGAGCCGCGGCACGTCGCGCACGGTTCCTGGGATTCCAGGGTCAGGGTCTTGCGCGCACCGGCGTACGCTTCTTCGAGTGAGATCTCGATGCTCGCTTCGACGTCACCGCCACGTCCTCGACCCCTCGCGCCCGCGGGCACGCCCGGGCCGAAAAGTTCCTCGAAGGTGAAGCCGACTGGGCCCCGTCCCGCGCCGCCCGTGCTTCGGGCTCCGAGGTCGCCGAAGATGGTGCGGAAGAAGTCTGAGAAGTCTTCGGCCCCGCCATATTCCACGCGAAAGCCCGTACTCGTTCCCCCGCCCGGCGCACCGCGCGTCGCATACCGCTGCCAGTCGGGTCCTAGGCTGTCGTAGCGTCGCCGCTTCTCGGGATCGGAAAGAACCTCGTAGGCCTCGGTGGCCTCCTTGAACCTCTCCTCGTTTTCCTTCCCCTTGGCGACGTCCGGGTGATACTTCCGTGCCAGCCGTCGGTAAGCCGACTTGATGGCCTTGTGGTCGGCTCTCCGATCGACTCCTAGAATGCGGTAATAGTCTTTGAACTCAATGGCCATACCTACATCGAGTTTAGCAGATGATATGAGTGATCGCCGCTAAGAAGAGCCGGTGGGCGGGAAGCGAGGGACTCGGGCGCAGCCAAACCGAGGCGGTCGCCCGGTGGTCGGGGCGCCCCGACAGTGTCCCGCAGGCTTGCTTATCCCCTTCCGACGGTGAAGGCGACGTAGAGGGACATCGGGCCGCGCTGGAGCAAGACTGTCATTCGGTCTCCCTCCTTGGCGTCCTTGGTGGCCTTTTCGAAGTCTTCTATAGTACGGATTCGCTGGCGGTTGATCTCCCGAACCACGTCGCCTCGCTGAACGCCAGCCGCGGCCGCTGGGCTCTCGTCGTCGACGCGCACGACCACCACACCTTCGGCGGCGCGCAGATTGAGCTGACGGGCAATCTCGGGCGTGACAGGCCGGACTTCCAGGCCCAGGCTGGTGGGCCCTCGCTGGCCGGGTCGGGAAGCGATCTCGCGCTCCTCGGAGGCCTCCCCGATCTTGACCTCCACCGTGCGCTCGCTTTTCTCGCGAAGGATCTTCATCTTGGCGCCGGCTCCCGGGGCCGTGAAACCTACGGCCCGCTGCAAATCTCCGGGCACTTCCATCTTTTTGCCATCGAACTCGAGGAGGATGTCGCCTGGCTGAAGGCCGGCCTTGGCGGCGGGGCTGTCGGCGATGACGTCCGAGATCAGCACGCCTTTTGTGTCCTTTGTTCCGAACGACTTCGCCAGTTCGGGGGTGAGAGGCTGGATGGCGACGCCCAGCCAGCCGCGGGTAACCTTTCCCTTCGCGTTGAGCTCCGTGTAGATCTTCCTGGCTAGATTGGAGGGGATCGCGAACCCGATACCCGTGCCGCCGGCCACGATCGCCGTATTGATCCCGATGACCTCGCCCTGCATGTTGACCAGCGGCCCCCCGGAATTGCCGGGGTTGATGGCCGCATCGGTCTGGATGAAGTCGTCGAACGGCCCTTGGCCGAGCTGGCGCGCCTTCGCGCTGACGATCCCCGCCGTGACCGTCGCCTGGAGCCCGAACGGGGATCCCACGGCGATCACCCAGTCCCCCACCTGCATCTTGTCCGAGTCGCCGAGCCGCGCATGGTTGAAGCCGCCCTTACCATCGTCGAGCTTGAGGACCGCTAGGTCCGTCTTCTTGTCCGTGCCCACCACTTTGGCCTTGTGCTTGTTGCCGTCCAGGGTCACCACCTCGATGTCGCGCGCGCTCTCCACGACGTGGGCGTTGGTGAGCGCAATGCCCGTCGCATCGACGATGACGCCCGACCCGAGACTGCGCTGGGGGATTCGCTCGGGAGCGTCGCCGAAGAAGCGCTTGAAGAACTCCTCCCCGAAGAATTCTTCGAACGGGGTCCGCATAGGCCCGCCGGCCCGGCCCGTCGTGGTGATGTTGACGACGGCAGGCTTGATGGCCTCGGCGACCTTGGCGAAGGTTCCGGTGGTGAGCGGCATCTGGACGGGCAAGAGGGGTGCCTGAACCAGGGGAGCCGCCACCGATCCCGCCCCCCGGGATTCCAGTCGTCCGGTCGCGTAGACGCCCAGAGTGCCGCCGACCAGCAGGGCGCCCATTATGGCCGCGAAGAACAGCCGCTTGCTGAGCTGCATCATCCCTGGACCTCCGTAGCGCCTTCTCCCGA
>JBKPAK010000340.1:0-14739 GCA_046726415.1 Candidatus Methylomirabilota bacterium | reverse complement strand
CCGTACGACGGATACTCAATGCCACCGTCGAAGGATGGCCAGATTTTGGGCAGCGGACCCGGCGCGGAAGGGCTAGTTCGATGCCTTTGGAGAGGGATTCGGACTGCCTTGCCTTACTCTTGTGACCCTCACATCGTGAGTCGGATTGACCCGTGCATGCGACTGCTGGGCAGCGTTCGCTGCCGCCTGTTTCACGAAGCACTGTTCGTACTCGCAGCGCGCGCATATGGCGACGTAGGTCCTCAACGGTGCCTCTCCCGGCTCGGTCGCTTTCGATCTGCCATGACACCCACGTTATCGGCAGCACGATTGGCAGGCGGTGAAGATGAGGCGACGGAACGGTGGCGGCTGGGCTTGGCTCAAGCTCGCTGGCGTTCACCGCCGCCGTGAGCGCGATGCTCGATCGGCTACTCCACCACGCTCATGTCGTGACCTGCGGCCCTCGAAGCTGGCGCACGCGGCTCCAGAGCGAGCGGAACGCTTCCAGACCGCCTTTCACGCGATGACGCATCGCGCTTTGGCGCAGGAAGGTCGCGAGCTCCGTCGAGGCCATATCTGGGTATCCCCTGTACGGCCGGGAAGACCGGCACGAGGGACTTGCTCGATCACGATCGAATGCGGTAGAACACTCGCGCCTGGGGCCAGCTCCCACTGGCCGGTTTCGCCCCGTCCACAACTGCCCGGTTTTAAGGTGTCGACCGAAGGTGTACGGAGCGATCTTCTTGAGCTGCCCGTAACGCGTCTACGTGCGGTTAATCTCGTGAGACTTCACAACGGCCGAGGATCAATAAGATGCTCACCGAGCGCGCGCGTTTCGCTGATTTCGTGGATCGATCCCAGATGATGCCACTCCGTCGCTGGCTCCGTTCCATCCGCCGCGGATCGGTCTGTGCGTAGAATGGCTCGCACGACACGAGAAGGAGATGCCGTCCATGACCATCAACATCTACGGGGCCGGCGCCATCGGCGGCCTGACCGGCGCCTACCTCGCGAAGGGCGGCGAGGACGTGCTCCTGGTCGACAAGGTCGCTGAGCACGTCGCCGCCATCAACGCCGGCGGCCTCAGGATCAGCGGCGCCGCCGACTTCACCGCGCGGCCGCGGGCGTGCACGTCGGACCAGCTGCGCGGGCCGCTGGGGCTCACGTTTCTCGCCGTGAAGTCGCAGGACACCGAGGCCGCGCTCGACGTCATCGCCCCGCTGGTCGGGCCCGACACGGTCGTCGTCTCGCTGCAGAACGGCATGAACCCGCCGCGCATCGCGGAGCGGCTCGGCGCGGAGAAGGTGGTGGCGGCGTTCATCAACTTCGGCGCGGACTGGGAGGGCCCCGGGCACGTCGAGCATGGCGGACCGGGCGCGATCTACGTCGGCGAGCTCGACGGCCGCAAGACCGAGCGCCTCGGCCGGATCCAGAGCGTGCTCTCCAAGCTGATGACGGTGCACACGACCGACACCATCTTCAGCTACCTCTGGGGCAAGCAGATCGACTGCTCGCTGCTCTTCGCCCAGGCCGTGACCGATGAGACCATGGCCGACGTGTTCGGCAACCCGACCTATCAGCCGCTCCTCATCGCGCTGGTCGGCGAGGCGGTCGGGGTCGCGCAGGCGGCGGGCGTTACACCCCGGGGGTTCGACGGCTTCGAGCCTCTCGCCATGCGCCCGCGGACCGACGCGGAGGTCGCCGAGGCGCGCGCGGTGCTCGACCGGTTCGCGGCGTACAACCGCGGCAACGTGAAGGTGCGGTCGGGACCGTGGCGCGACCTGGCGGTGCGCAAGCGCCCGACCGAGGTGGACCACATGGTGGGCTGGGTGATCGCCGAAGGGCGGAAGCGGGGCGTGGCGATGCCGCTCAACGAGCGCCTCGTGACCCAGGTCAAGGAGCTCGAGGGCGGGGCACGGCAGCGTGGGTTGCACAATCTGGACGAGCTGGAGCGCGACCGGCAGCGACTCTACGGACCCGGGATCGGGCCGCGATAGGAGACGAGATGGATCGACGAATCGGACGGGACGCACGAACGATGACCCGGCGGCGGCTCCTGAAGCTGGGGGCGGCCGGCGCTGCAGCGGCAGGGATGGCATCCGGCATCGTCCCGCGCGTGGCCGCGCAGGGGCGCGAGCTGGTGGTCGGCTTCTCGATCGACCCGGGTCACATGGACCCGCGCGTCGAGGCCGGCGTGCCCGGGTGGTCGATGTTCCACAACATCCACGACCCGTTCCTCTGGCGCGACGAGAAGATCAACCCCGTGCCCTGGCTCGTGACGAAGTGGGAGCAGCCCAATCCGACCACGCTGCGGTGGCACCTGCGCAAGGGCGTCAAGTTCCACAACGGCGAGGACTTCACGGGCGAGTCGGTCAAGACGTCGTTCGAGCAATACTGCGCGACGAACTCGCGCTCGCCGTGGCGCAGCCAGCTCAACGTCGTGACGCAGTTCCGGATGGTGGACCCCCACACCATCGACCTCGTCACGGAGAAGCCGAACCGACCGTTGCTCCGCAACGCCACGCAGGCGATGGCGCTGTCACCCAAAGCGCTCCGTGAGCTGGGCGAGCGGTTCTCCACGAATCCGGTGGGCACGGGCCAGATGCGCTTCGTCGAGTATCGCCCTGGCCAGCATCTCCTGATGGAGGCGAACCCGGGCTACTGGGGCAAAAAGTCGAGCTTCGCCTGCACGCGGATCCGGTTCATCCCCGAGAACGGCACGCGCATCGCCGCCCTCGAGGCGGGCGAGGTCATGATGATCAACAACGTGCCGCCCGACCAAATCGCGCGCCTGCGCGGCAACCCGAGCCTGCAGGTCAACGCCATCCCGTCGAACCGCGTGATCTTCATCGCGCTCCGCACGGACCGCAAGCCGTTCAACGACAAGCGCGTGCGCCAGGCGATGAACTTCGCGATCGATCGCGAGGCGATATCCAAGGGCCTGTTCGGGGGCCTGGCGCCGGTCGCCCGGGCGCCCCTGCCGTCCGGAGTCTTCGCCGCCCACACCGGGCTCACGCCGTACCCGTACGATCCGGAGCGCGTGAAAAAGCTCCTCGCTGAGGCAGGCGCCACCGGCGCCACCTTCAACCTCGGCGCGCCGAACGGCCGGTACCTGCTCGACAAGCAGGTCGGCGAGGCGATCGCGGGCTATCTCGACGCGGTCGGCCTCAAGGTGGCGTTCGAGAACCCGTCGTGGAGCACGTTCCTCAGCGAGGTCACCAAGTTCGAGAAGGCCAAGTACGACGGCTACATGTTCGGCTGGGGCATCGTGACCGCCGAGCCGGACCAGCTCATGGGCGAGCACTTCTACTCCGTGAACGCCCGGCGCACCCTCTACAACAACCCGGACGTGGACCGGCTCATCGTGGAGGCGCGCGAGAGCTTCGACGACGCCCGGGTGCGCGCCGCGTACCAGAAGGCGCAGGAGATCCTCTGGAGCGCCTGCCCGTGGATCTGGCTGTACGAGCAGCCCGACATCACCGCGACCAACAAGAAGCTGAAGGGGTTCGTGGGACGCCGCGACGAGTACCTCATGTTCTGGGACGCGTCGCTCGACGCGTAGCCGTCACCCCTCCACGTTGCGGAGCGTGGGATCGAGCATGTCGCGGAGGCCGTCGCCGAGGAAGTTGGAGCCGGCGGCGGTCAGCATGATGGCGAGGCCGGGAAAGAGCGCGATCCACCAGGCGTCGCGCAGGTAGTCCCGGCCGTCCGCGAGCATGCTCCCCCACGTGGGCGTGGGCGGGGGCACGCCGAGGCCGAGGAACCCCAGCGAGGCCTCGAGGATGATCATGCGCGCGACCTCGAACGAGACGAGCACGAGCACGGGGCTCACGACGCCCGGCGCGATGTGCCGCCACAGGATCCGCTGGTTGCTGGCGCCCAGGCTCCGGGCCGCCTGCACGAACTCCTGGGCGCGCAGGGCGAGGACGATCCCGCGCGTGGTGCGGGCATACACCGGCCACGTCGTGATCGCGAAGACGATGATGATGTTGCGCAGCGACGGCCCCATCAGCGCCACGATGCTCAGCGCGAGCAGGATGAACGGGAACGCCAGCTGCAAGTCCACGCACCGCATCACCACGGTCTCGATGCCCGACCGGTAGTAGCCGGCCAGCAGCCCCAGCGTCATCCCGAGCAGCGCGGACACCGCGACCGCGGGCAGGCTCACGACGAGCGAGACGCGGCTTCCGTACACGATCCGGCTCAGGATGTCGCGGCCGAGATGGTCGGTGCCCAGCCACGCCACCTTCCCCGAGCGCGGGTCCTGGAACCCGGGCGGCTTGAGACGCAGTAGGATCTGCTGCGAGGTCGGCGACCGCGGCGCGACGTAGTCCGCCGCGAGCGCGAGCCCGGCGACGCTCACCATAATCAGGAGTCCCGCCACGGCGAGGCGGTGACGCCACCAGCGGCGCAGCCGGCCGGCCGTCATGCCATTACTCCGCGACCCGGATGCGCGGGTCGAGTACGTTGTAGAGCGTGTCGACAACCCAGTTGATCGACACGACCAGCACCGCCGAGACGAAGACCGCGCACTGCACGACCGGGTAATCCCGCTGATGGATGGCCGTGACGGTCACCATGCCCACGCCCGGCCACGCGAACACCGTCTCTGTGATGACGGCGCCGCCGAGGAGGATGCCGAGCTGCAGGCCGAGCAACGTCACGACGGGAATCAGCGCGTTGCGCAGTGCGTGGCGCAGGATCACGGTCTGCTCGCCGAGGCCCTTCGCCCGCGCGGTCCGCACGTAGTCCTGTCGCAGCACGTCCAGCATGCTCGAGCGGGTGAGCCGGATGATGAGGCCGATGAGGAACGTCCCGAGGGTGATCGCGGGCAGCACGAGGTGCTGCGGCCCGCCCCAGCCCGACACGGGCAGCCAGCGGAGGTTCACGGAGAACACGACGATCAGCATGAGGCCCAGCCAGAACACGGGCATTGACTGACCGAGGAGCGCCAGCCCCATCGAGCCGTGGTCCCAGATGGTGAGGCGCTTGACGGCGGAGATCACCCCGATCGGCATGCCGAGCGACAGCGCGAAGGTGAACGCGCCGGCGGCCAGCACGAGCGTCGCGGGCAGCCGCTCGAGGACCACCTCGAGCGCCGGACGCTGCGCGCGGATCGACATGCCGAAGTCGCCCCGCGCCGCGTGGCCGAGAAAGCGGAGGTACTGCGTGAGCAGCGGCTCGTCGAGCCCCAGCGCCCGGCGCAGATCGCGGATCTGCTCCGGCGTCGCCTGCTCACCGAGCATGAGCGTCGCGGGATCCCCGGGCGTCAGGTGGAGCAGCCCGAAGACCACCACGGTGACGAGCCAGAGCAGCAGCAGCGAGTGGAGCGTCCGCCAGACTAGGGAGCCAAGCACTCCCTAAGCCAGGATCGACGCCCCGGTGAACATCGGATACTCGTCGCGGCGTCCGCCCGTCCACTGGAGCCGGCGGTTGATCGCGTTCACCTCGGGGTTCTCGTAGAGGAACATCCACGGCGCGTCGTCCCAGATCAGCTCCTGCGCCTTGAGGAGCGCCGCTTCACCTTGGCCTCGTCGAAACTCTCCCGTTCCTCGGCGATGTAGCGATCCACCTCCGGGTTGCGGTACATCGTCCGCTTCGGGGCGCCGGAGTGGAAATGATCGCCCAGCGCCTGGTCTGGCTCGCCGGAGGTGATGCCCCAGCCGAACATGTAGCCGTCGTACTTCGCGCGCTCGTACTTCACGATCTCGGCCGCGAACGTGCTCCAGACCGGATTCTCGAACGTCACCTTGAAGCCGACCGCTTCCCGTTGTGGAACTTCACGCCCTTGCGCAGATGCCAGCGCAGGACGTTCGGGGCCACCTGTTCCCACTTCGTGACGAGCCACGGGATGGGGTTGGTGCGCTCGTCGCGCCACACCGCCGCGTCGTGGATGTGGGCGAGGAGTGCGAAGCCGGGCGTGCCGGCCTCGACGCACGGGTCGAGATGGCCGGGGTCGGACGACATGGCGAAGACGAGCTCGGGGTCGGGCTTGATCTGCGCGGGCGCGCGGCGCGCGTCGAGCATGGTGGTGAGCGCGGCGGCGCCGGCGCCCGCCGCGAGCTGCAACGCGCGCCGTCGACCGATACGCGAAGCGATCGTGTCACATCCGTCTCTTCTTATTGTCGAGGTGCAACACCTGTCAGGCCTCGCACCGATCGTGTTTCGTCTCGCACGGGGTGAGCCCGTCGTGGAGTATAGCGCGGCGGTGTGCGCGCGCCTCCGGCGTACCCCGTGCGCGCCTTGCGCGGTCGTGCGCGCGCGGTGATAATGTGCGCGGATTTCCTCCGCACCGCACTCGCGTCCGCGCGTGCTCACTCTCGACGAAGGAGAACGAATCGGATGGGTCGTGTACAGGACAAGGCCGCGGTCGTCACCGGCGCGGCGCATGGTCTCGGACGGGCGATCGCGCTGCGCCTCGCCGAAGAGGGCGCGCGCATGGCGCTCGGCGACATTGACGGCGCCGGGCTCGAGCGAACGGTCTCGGACGTCACGAAGGCGGGCGGCCAGGCCTTCGGCGTCGTCGGCGACGTGACCGACGAGGCGCCCGCGGCCCGGCTCATCGACGATGCGGCGATGCACTACGGGGGCGTCGATATCCTCGTCAACAACGTCGGCGGCAGCCGCAACGCGAAGATCTGGGAGATGACGGCCGAGCAGTGGGACTTCGTCATCAGGCTGAATCTCCGCTCCGCCTTCCTCTGCACGCGGGCCGCCCTCAAGCACATGATGAAGGCGCGCGCCGGTCGCATCGTCTGCCTTTCCTCCGGCGCCCGCGAGGGCACGCCGTGGAGCGCGTACTACGAGGGCGCCGCGTCGTACTCCACCGCGAAGGCCGGCATCCACGGCTTCGTCCGCGACGTGGCGCTCGAGCTCGCCGAGTACGGCATCCGCATCAACGCGGTCGCGCCGGGCCCCATTGACACCGAGCGCGCGGGCGCGAAGCTCAGGCAGATGAACGAGACCGTCGAGTACAGCCCGAACCACATGACCCCGATGCGTCGCCTGGGACAGCCGATCGAGATCGCGAACACCGTGCTCTTCCTGGCATCCGACGAGGCGAGCTACATCACCGGCGTCACGCTGCACGCCACGGGAGGCCGCTGAGCATGAAAAAGACGGAGCTGCTGGCCAGTGTCTACGAGGCGATCGACCGCCGCGCGCCGGACATCATCGGGGTCGGCGAGGAGATCCGCCGTCATCCCGAGCTCGGCTTCAAGGAATACGGGACGGCGCGCATCGTGGCGCGGACGTTCGAGAAGCTGGGCCTCAAGCCCCAGACGGGCCTCGCGCTGACGGGCGTCCGCGCGGATGCCGTGGGCCAGCGCGGCGAAGGCCCGACCGTCGCGCTGCTCGGCGAGCTCGACGGCCTCGTCGTCGTCGGGCACCCGGGCGCCGATCCGGAGACCGGCGCCGCCCACGCGTGCGGACACAACGCCCAGATCGCCGGCATGCTCGGGGCCGCGATGGGGCTGCTCGACGCGGGCCCGTTCGCGCACCTCTCGGGCCGCGTAGCCTTCATCGGCGTCCCCGCCGAGGAGTACGGCGACGTCGCGTGGCGCGTGAGCCAGCGCAAGGAAGGCAAGCTCGAGTTCCTCGGCGGCAAGCCCGAGCTGCTGCGCCTCGGCCACCTCGACGATGTCGACATGGCCATGATGATTCACGCCACGCCGCGGCCCGAGGAAGGCAAGCTCGCCGTCCCCGTCTCCAACAACGGATGCGTCGTGAAGACGGTCCGGTACGTGAGGCGGGCGGCGCACGCGGGCGGCATGCCCCACCGGGGCATCAACGCTCTCTACGCCGCGCAAATCGGGCTCATGGCGATCAACGCCGTGCGCGAGACGTTCCGCGACGAGGACACGGTGCGTGTGCATCCGATCATGACGCACGGCGGGTCGCAGGTGAACGTGATCCCCGCCGACGTGCGCCTGGAGACGTTCGTGCGGGCGAAGACCCTCGAGGCCATTGCGGACGCGGACCGCAAGGTGGATCGCGCCTTGCGCGCCGGCGCGCTCGCCCTCGGCGCGACGGTGGAGATCGAGACGCTGCCCGGCTACATGCCGATGCCCTGCGATCCCACGCTGGTCGAGCGCTTCCGTCCCATCGCCGAGCGCCTCGTCGGCGCCGAGCACGTGCGCACGATCGCCCACCGCACCGGCTCCACCGACATGGGCGATCTCGCGCAGGTGATGCCGGTCATTCATCCGTACGTGGGCGGCGCGAGCGGCACCTCCCACGGCGCGGACTGGCAGCTCGTCGACCAGTCGCTGGTCTACCTCACCAACGCGAAGGTGCTCGCGTCCATGGTGGTGGACCTGCTCGCCGACGGCGCCGCGGCCGGGAAGGAGGTCGTGGCGAAGGCGAAGCCGCCGATGACACGCCGGGGCCATCTCGAGTTCCAGCGCGCGATGAGCCGCCGGGAAGTCTTCGAGGGCGACCGATGATCCGCGTGCTGACCGGCGCGACGCTGATCGACGGTACCGGCGCCGCGCCCGTGCCGGACGCCGCGGTCGTGATCGACGGTGACCGCGTCACGGCGACGGGCCCGCGTGCCGCGCTCTCGTGGCGGAACGACGCCGAGGTCGTCGACGTCCGCGGCCGCACCGTCATCCCCGGACTCATCGACGCCCACGACCACAAGGCGTCGCACGGCTACGGGCTGGCCACGCGCTTCGGGCTCGACGAGCCCGCCAGCACCGCGCACATCCGCACCGCGCGCGTGCTGGCCGAGACGCTCGCCATGGGCTACACGACCGTCCGGGACGGCGGCGGCCTCGATGGCGGCTTCAAGCTCGCGATCGAGCAGGGATTGATCCCGGGGCCGCGCCTCGTGCTCGGCATCCAAATCGTCTCGCCCACGGGCGGCATCGGCGACCGCGTCAGCCCGTCTGGCCACAGCTGCTGCGCGGTCTACGACCCGCTGCTCCCCAACAGCGTGGGCAACGGTCCCGACGGGGTCCGCGACGTGGTGCGGACGATGGTGCGCGCCGGGGCGGACGTGATCAAGACGGCGACCACGGGCGGCGCGAGCTCGCGGCCTGGGCACGGCCCGCTCGACGCCGCCTTCTCGCTCGAGGAGATGCGGGCGCTCGTGACCGAGTCGCACGCGCTCGGGCGGCGCGTGATGTGCCACGCGCTCGGCGGACCGGGCCTCGACACCGCGCTCGTGGCGGGCGTGGACACCATCGAGCACGGCTGCTACCTCGACGAGAACCCGGAGCACCTAAAGCGGATGGCCGGGGAGGGCACGTTCTTCGTCCCGACGCTCCTCGTCTACGTCTATCACCGCGAGAGCGCGTCACCCCACGTGCGGGCCCGGGCGCACGACCTCCAGAAGCACCACGTGGCCAGCATCCAGCGGGCGCTCACGCTCGGGGTGCCGATCGCCGCCGGTACCGATGCCGGCGGGCACGGTCACCCGAAGAACGCCGGCGAGCTGCAGTGCCTGGTCGATGCCGGGCTCACGCCGATGCAGGCGCTGCGCGCGGGGACGCAGTGGGCGGCGCAGTGCCTCGCGCTCGAGCGCGAGGTCGGCACGCTCGAGACGGGGCGGCTCGCCGACGCGGTGGTCGTGAACGGCAATCCGCTCGACGACATCAAGGTGCTCCTCGATCCCGCGCGCATCGAGCTGGTGCTCAAGGGCGGCATTATCTGCACCGACCGTCGCCCCAAGGCTTCACGATGAGCATCACGGTCTACGGCGCGGGGGCGATCGGCGGGCTAATCGGCGCATCCATGGCGCGCGGCGGGGAGGACGTGCTGCTGGTCGACAAGGTCTCCGCGCACGTCGACGCGATCAATGCGCGTGGGCTCCGCATCAGCGGGTTCCAGAGCTTCACGGTGCCGGTGCGCGCGTGCGAGCCCAGGGACCTGCGCGGCCCGCTCGGGATCACGTTCCTCGCCGTGAAATCCCAGGACACGGAGGCCGCGCTCGACGTCCTCGCCCCGCTGGTGGGCCCCAACACCGTCGTCGTGTCGCTCCAGAACGGCTTGAACCCGCCCCGCATCGCCGCGCGCCTCGGCGCGCAGCGGGTCGTGGCCGGGTTCGTCAGCTTCCCGGCCGACTGGCAGGAGCCCGGCCACATCGAGCACGGCGGCGTGGGCAACATCTGGATCGGCGAGCTGGACGGGCGGATCACCGAGCGTCTCGGCGTGATCCAGCGTCTCCTGGCGCACGGGGTCCGCGCGCACGTGACCGACAACATCTTCGGCTACCTCTGGTCGAAGCAGATCGACTGCTCGCTGCTGTTCGCGCAGGCGGTCACCGACGAGACCTTCGCGGATGTCTTCGGCGACAAGCGCTACCAGCCCGTGCTGATTGCGCTGGTGGGCGAGGGCGTCGGGGTGGCGCGCGCGGCCGGCGTGCGCCTGCAGCGCTTCGACGAGTTCGATCCGCTGAAGCTGCGGCCGCAGACCCCGGCGGAGGTGGAGGAGGCGCGCGCGGTGCTCGACCGGTTCGCGGAGTTCAGCCGTCCCCGCGTGAAGGTGCGCTCGGGCCCGTGGCGGGATCTCGCGGTGCGCAAGCGCCCCACGGAGGTCGATCACATGATCGGCTGGGTGGTCGCCGAAGGCCAGCGGCTCGGGATCCCCATGCCCCTCAACGAGCACCTCGTCAAGCAGGTGAAGGAGATCGAGGCCGGAGGGCGTTCCCGCGGGCTCCACAACCTCGACGAGCTGGAAACGCGCCGGCAGGAACTGTACGGAGCCGCGATCGGCCCGCGCTGAGCGGCGGAGGAGCCGACCATGAATCGACGCGAGCTGCTGAAGCTCGCCGCGGCGGGCAGCGCCGCGGCCGTCACGGCACGTCCGTTCCGCTCCGCTCGCGCGCAGGGACCCGAGCTCGTCGTTGGCATGTCGCTCGATCCGGGCCACCTCGACCCGCGCGTCGAGGCCGGCGTCCCCGGCTGGTCGATCTTCTCGCACATGTTCGACGGCTTCGTCTTCCGCGACGAGCGCACGAACCCCATCCCGTGGCTGGTGACGAAGTGGGAGCAGGTCTCGCCGACCGTGCTCCGCTGGCATCTCCGCAAGGCCATCAGGTTCCACAACGGCGAGGACTTCACCGCCGAGTCGGTCAAGTTCTCGCTGGAGCAGTATGCGGCACCGACCTCGCGATCGCCGTGGAAGAGCCGCATCGGGGTGATCCGCGAGCACCGCATCGTCGACCCGCACACGATCGACCTCGTCACCGAGCGGCCGAACCGGCCGTTGCTGCGCAACTCGACGTCGGCGATGGCGCTCTCGCCGCGCGCGTTCCGCGAGCTCGGCGAGCGCTTTCCCACGAACCCGGTGGGCACGGGCGCGATGAAGTTCGTCGAGTACCGGCCGGGACAGCACGTGGTCATGCAGGCGCATCCCGGGTACTGGGGCAAGAAGCCGGCGTTCTCTCAGATGCGCTTCCGGTTCATCCCGGAGAACGGGACCCGGCTCGCCGCGCTGGAGGCGGGTGAGGTCATGGTCGTCAACAACGTGCCGCCGGACCAGCTCCCGCGGCTCCGCGCGAATCCGAATCTCTGGATCGTCACCTCGCCGACCAACCGGGTGACGTTCATCGCGCTCCGGACGGACCGGCGGCCCTTCAACGACAAGCGCGTGCGCCAGGCGCTCAACCACGCCATCGACCGCGAGGCCCTCGGCAAGGGGATCATGGGAGGCATGGCCCCGGTCGCGAGGGCGCCGCTCCCCGCGGCCGTGTTCGGCGCGCATCCGAGCCTGCCGCCCTACGCCTACGATCCGGAGCGCGCCAAGAAGCTGCTCGCCAGCCCAACCACCCAAGGCGTGGGATTATCTCGCCGCATGCGTGCTGTTCCGTACCAACCCACCGGGGCACGGCCGCAGCCGGTCTGCGCGTGCACGCCCCTGACCGCACATACCCAGGTCGGCCGCACCCTGGCCCGGCTCGGCATCGAGCATATGCTCGGCTTCTCCACGCAGGCTCGAGCCGCAGCGACACACTCTCTCCTGACTGCAGCCAGATGTCCCCAAGAGGTACGTGGGCTAAATGGCCTTCGCCAAACGATCATTCGCGGGCGTCCATGCGCCCCGGCGCAAATGGCAAGGCCAGTGGCCCGAGCCTTGCACTCGCGCCGGGAAGACGACTAGGAGGAGACTTATGGGAATGTTCAGCGATCTGATGAACAAGATCTTCGGTCACGCGGCTCCGGGCGCCGAGCCTCCACAGGTAACAGGTTCCCCCCAGGCCGGCGTGGGCGCGGGTGTATCCGCCGCCGCGCCGCAAGCGGCCAAACCGGTTGATGTGGCGGCCATTCTCGACCAGATGGCGAGCGCGAATGCGCAGAAGCTCGACTGGAAGCACTCGATCGTCGACTTGATGAAGCTCGTCGGCATGGACAGCAGCCTCAAAGCGCGGCGAGAGCTGGCCGCCGATCTCCACTACTCCGGTGACACCGCCGATACTGCGGCGATGAACATGTGGCTGCATAAGGAAGTGATGACAAAGCTCGCGCAGAACGGCGGAAAGGTTCCTCAAGATCTGCTTACGCGCTGATCAGTAGTTCGGACAGGCGCGAGCTCTCCGCGCTCGCTGAGAGGGCGGCGATGCTTGCCTGGGGATTCGGACGGGCCAGCCGAAAG
Source organism: Candidatus Methylomirabilota bacterium (assembly GCA_046726415.1). GTDB lineage: Bacteria > Methylomirabilota > Methylomirabilia > Rokubacteriales > CSP1-6 > CAVWFS01. The sequence continues at coordinate 2,166 of JBKPAK010000340.1, read as the reverse complement.
AATTCGGCGATGGTCGCGCGATGCGGCCACCCTCAGGTCGAGCTGAGCGAGCACCCGCCGCGCGTGCGCGCGCCCGACGTACTGCTTGCCCCTGACCCCTGCGCCCGTTCTGATCGAGGACGGCCTGGATCCTCTCGGCCATCCGGAAGGCACCCTGAGGGGTGCCTGCGTTCTACGCGCGTGGCATGCCCACCGCGCGCAGCATTTCGGGCGTGAAGCGATTGTAATATCCAGATTGCAGCAGCGCGTCCGACGTCTCCTTGAGCTGGGTGTGGCTCAGGAGCTGGAAGCTGGGGACGCCGTGTGAAAACGCCGCCGACTGAGAAGAGGCTGCGCGGATGGGCCGCGAACACGCAGAGAGATCGGCGAACGAAAGCGTCTGCCGGAGCCGCTGGCCGAGGCGAACGACGAAGGTCTCCAGCGCCCGGGCGCCAACGGCGAGGGGGTCGGGGTGGATGAGGAAGAGTGTCTCTGATCTTGCTCCAGCCACGAATCGGTCGATCGCCCTCATCACCGGCTCCTTTGAGTCGATTGGGTCGTCCGGGGCGAATGGCATGCGGCGGTAAAGCAACGCCCGCAGTGCGCCACGCCGCGCCGCGGGAAGACGAGGTCCCCGCTTGCGCCGTCGTCACATGGTTTCGTGAGGTATGCCGGCTTCGCGGGCACGATGACGGCCAGGGCTGAGTCCTGGTCGCCGTGGGCGTGAGGCTTGATTCGGCCCGCTTGAGATTGGACGGCTAGACTTGCTTCCCGACTGCTGGCGGAGTGTGGCGGTCGCCGAAGCTGCCGGCCAGTCACGGTGATTGCCCGGGGTGGTGGCGTCAGCCATCGCGCCCGGTGCAGTCGCCGAGGCCGCAAATGACCCCAGGTTATGGCGCTCGCGTCACACTGACAGTCGTGACTGGCGTTGGCCGAGACCGCGATCCTCGATCCCGTCTCGGGCGACGCTCTCCCGCCGCAGTCGATCGGCGGTGAAGCAGTGCCCGCCGCTTTCTGGTTGTCCACCGCCACCTCGCCCGAACCGCCGAACCATCGAAGGCGCGGACCAGCGCCTCGCAGCTATGCTCGGCGTCTTCGCAGTCGGTCGCCCAGAATGGAAGATCCGCGAGTAACTGAGCGTGCTCCCCGCGACATGGCCGTCGTCTTCTGCCCGGCGATCATCTTCCGCACTGCCCAACCTGTCTGCAGCTGCCGGCCGGGCTCGGTCTCGAGGCGCACCGTCTCGCGGCCGGGCCGCAGCAAGCGTTTCGGGTGCGGATGGTCCCGAATGATCGACCCCCGCCCGGGTAGCCGCCCGTCTGCAGCTCCCGCCAGGCCGATCCAGACAAGCTCATGGCCCATCAGAACCACCGGCTCGGCCGGCCCCCCCGAAGCGGTCAAGGGCGAGAGGGCTCGGGCCGCTCCGTCCCCGTCGGTTCCCTTTGATCGAAGCCGCTGGTGCGGGTCGCTGACGATCAGCACTTCGAGCGCGAGCGGTGCACATCGGTGGCATCGTCGGTGCACGCGCTGAAGAGTGCTGGGGAGCAGCTCGGGAGCGACCCCTCGCCGAGCATCGGCAGTGAGCTATAAGTAAGCGCGGCCTAGGAGGCACGTATGCGAGACAGACTCGTGACAGGGCTGTTTCGCGATCGAGAGAGCGCCGAGAAGACGTACGGACATCTGGGGCCCCGCAGCTACCGGGCGGAGGACGTGGACGTCATGATGCCGATGAGACGCGCCGCAAGTACTACGAAGACACAGCCGCCAAGACCGAGCTGGGCACCAAGGACCTCGAAGGCGTGGGTGTGGGGGCCGGAATAGGCGCGGTCGCGGGTGGCGCCTTGCCGCCATCGCCGCCGCCGCGACGATTGCGATTCCCGAGTAGGTCTGGTCGGTGGCGGGACCCATCGCCGCGGCCCTCGCCGGCGCCGGGGCTGGTAGTGTGGCCGGCGGTATCATTGGAGGGTTGGTCGGTGCCGGCATTCCCGAGGAACGTGCCCGCCTGTACGAGAGTGGCCTCAAAGAGGGCGGCGTGCTTCTGGGGGTCCGGCCTCGCAGCGATGAGGACGCCGACTATTTCGAGCGCGAATGGACGGCTGCGCGTGGTGAGAATGTGTACGGACGGCGGGCGGCCTGAGCCATGCGTACCGTGCTCGCGGCGTTGGTGAGTCTCGGACTCTGGTCAGC
>JBKPAK010000339.1:0-3697 GCA_046726415.1 Candidatus Methylomirabilota bacterium | reverse complement strand
TGTCCTCGAAGAAGCCGGCCATGATCCAGATGATCAGTGGCAGGACGATGATGATGTGAGTGAGGACGATCCCGCCGAGGGTGTTGATGAGCCCGAGCCGGCGGTAGATGACGAACAGCGGCACCAGGAACGCGATCCCCGGCAGGATCCGGACCATGAGCACCAGGAATCCCAGCGCCGCCTGGCGATAGCGGGCCATGCTGTAAGCGGCCGGCAGCCCGCAGACCAGTCCGATGCCGACGGCCGCCCCGGCGATGATCGTGCTGTTCACCATGTAGGAGAAGAAGGGGTTCTTGGTGAAGACGTCGACGTAGTTCTGGAAGGTCGGCCGGAAGAGCCAGACGGGCGGATAGGCCGTCGCCTGCACGTTGGTCTTGAGCGACGTCAGGACCATCCACACGAGCGTGAAGAGGAAGAAGCCCAAGAGCGTCACGAGGGTGCCGTAGAAGAGCACGCCCTCGGCAGCGCGCGCGAGCTTTCGCCGGAAGCGCTCGCTGTGTCCGCTCGACGGCCGGCCAGAATGAGTCACGCGGTCAGGCCCAAGTACGCTCGCGCGCCCGGATCCACACGACGCTGGCGCCGGCGACGATCAGGGTGAACACCACGATGACGGCCGAGCCGTACCCGATGTCCAGGTACTTGAAGGCCTGGTTGTAGGCATAGACGTACAAAGTCTCCGAGCCGAAGCCAGGCCCCCCGGCCGTGATCACCCAGATGAGGTCGAAGACCTTCAGGGCGTCGATCGTCCGGAACATCAGCACGACCACCAGCACGGGCTGGAGCAAGGGGACGGTGATGCGCCAGAAGATCTGCCAACGGGACGCTCCGTCGATCATCGCCGACTCGAACGGCTCGGGCGGCAGCGACCGGAGCCCGGCGAGGAGGATCAGCATCGCGAACGGCGCGAAGTGCCAGACGTCGACCAGCACGATGCTGGGAATCGCGAGCCGCGGATCGGCGACCCAGAGGCTCCGAGGGAGCCCGCCGAGCTGCAGGAGGTAGTTGAGCACGCCCAGCGTGGGATTGAACATCATCATCCACACGAGCGACGTGGCGACGGGCGTCGCCACCATGGGCAGGAGGAACGCCGTGCGGGCCCAGCGGGCCCCGCGGAAGTCGCGGTTCAGGATGAGGGCCATGACCATCCCGAGCACGATCGACCCGGCCACCGACAGCGCCGTGAAGTAGAACGTCCGCCCGAAGGCGTCCCAGAAGCGCTGGTTGGTGAGCGTCGCCAGGTAATGAGTCAGCCCGATGAAGCGATAGCTCTTGAGACCGAGGTCGTAGCTTCGCGTGCTGAGGAGGAGGGTATAGACGAGCGGGTAGACCATGAGCCCGACGACCAGGCAGAGGGCGGGCAGCGGAAAGAGAATGTGCAGATTCCGGTCGACGATGCCGATCAGACAGGCGCCGACTGACGGGTGCCCGCGGATACCCGAGCGACCGTCCCGCGGTAGGACCGGCGCCCCGCTCTCGGCCGACGATCCGGATCGCACGCCCGACCCTAGCGTCGAGCGGTGGAGCCGATCCCCGGGGACGGGAAGGGCGAGCGGAGCCTCACGACTTCTTCGCGCGCTCCTCCTTGAGGAGGTCGACGCACTGGGTGAACGCCGTGCTGAGGGCCGCCTTGACGTTGCCGCCCTGGATGGCCGTGACGATCACCTGGCCGATGAAGTCTCGGGCCTTCGAGACGTTGGTGATGGAGAGCGGAGCCACGCCGGGGTAGTTGATCTGCGCCGAGGCGCGGCCGGTCTCCAGGAATTCGGGATCGAGCGCCTTCACCACCTCGGGATCGACCCACGCCGACTGGCGCGGCGCCAGGCCACCCTTCAGCATGTATTGCTTCGACGTCGTTTTGTCGCTCAGGTACTGCACGAGCGCCCAGGAGGCCTCCTTCTGTTTGCCGAGCGCGGAGATGGCCAGACCATTCACGTTCGGCTGGTAGGGAGGCAGGCTCCGCCAGGCGGCGGACCGGGGACCCGTGGGCGCCAGGGCGTAGCCGACCTTGCCGGCGACCGTCGACTTCGACGGGTCGGCGAAGATCGTGATGAAGGTGATGTCGTCGAACAGCATGGCCGCGCGCCCCTGGCTGAAGATGCTCGTGACCTCCGCCCAGTGGTTGTTCACGGAGCCTGGCGGCCCGTACTCGCGCAGGATGGAGCCCCACCACTCGAAGGCGGCCAGCGCCTCCGGCGTGTTGAACGTCACGTCGCCGCTTGCGCGGTCGAACCACTGTCCTCCGAAATCGTAGAGGACGGGGGCGAACATCGAGGTGGCCGCCGCCCCCTTGCCTCGGAGGACGATCCCGAACACCTGCTTGTTGGTGCTCTCGTAGATGGTCTTGGCGGCGTTGCGCACGTCCTGCCAGGTCTTCGGGCGCTCGAGCTTGAACTGCTGGAAGAGGTCGCGACGGTAGTAGAGGATCGGGAGCGCCGCGGCGCGGTCGGGGATGATCGGGATCTGCCCCTCGATCGTCGCCCCATCCCGCACGGTGGGGATGAAGTCGTCCCACGCGAAGTCCGGGCTGGTCAGCTCGGGGTTCCGCATCATGGCCCGCATGTCCGTGTACCAGCCCGAGGTGAGAAACTGCTTGCCCTCCTGCGCGTAGTAGCTCAGGAAGACGTCCAAGTCGGTGGCGCCGCCGAGGTGCTCGACCTTGACCTTCTGCCGCCACAGGTCCTCGGGCAGCATCTCCCACTGGACCTTGATGCCGGTCAGCTGCTCGAAGTCCGCGAGGCGCGCCTGCTGGATCTCGGACAGCGGGAACTTGAGGGTGACGACGCGCAGCTTGGTGCCCGCGTGCTTCTTCCAGTTGAACGCCTGAGCGCTCGCCGGCGCCGCGAGGCGGCCCGCACCGAGGGCCGCGAGAGCCGAGCCACCGCCGAGCCCCGCAAGGAATCCGCGCCGCGACAAGGCTCCCGCCATGGTGGGCCTCCCTCTCCGTGTTGAGGGCGTGATCCGTGGTCTGGGTCGCACTCCGGGCCGCGGGCAGCCGCTGGACGCCGTGCCGACCGCGGGCTGATGATAGTCGAGGATCGGCCCGCGCCGCAATGGCTCCGAGGGACGGACAGCGTCCAACGCGGCGGGCGTGAAAGAGGCTGATTGTAAATGAACTTGCGGTGGTGGCTCCATCAACGGGATTTAGTGGTCGGACTCTCAACCAGAGTGGCCGGAATCAGGGAGTCGAGGGCGTAGACGCTGGTGCGCCCCACCGAGCGTCCGCCCCCGGAGCATCTCGCGGAAGGCAAGCCGCGCCAGACCCGAGCGCAGCCAATCGTTGCGTGGCTCCCGGGCCGCGTCGATTGCCGGTCACTGCGCGGCCAGTTCCCACACTATAATGTCCGCCACGGGGGATCCGGGCGATGGTGAATCGCGAATCATACCAAGTACTTAGCCAGCCCTGCAGACCCTACAAGGGTGCTTCCCAGGCGTTAGGGGTCAGCGCCCCGTCGTCGGCGCCTCTGCGAGCACTGTATGGAGTTGCGCCACCACCGCGGCGCCTTCGCCGATCGCCCCGCCCACTCGCTTCGCGGACCCGGATCGGACATCGCCGACCGCAAACACGCCTGGGATACTGGACTCGAGCGGCAGCGGACGAGGCGTGTGATCCTCCGACCCGGTCCGCACGAAGCCCTCGGAGTCCAGCACGATCCCGCAATCGCGCAGCCAGGCCGTCGCCGGCTCGACGCCGACGAAG
>JBKPAK010000338.1:0-27305 GCA_046726415.1 Candidatus Methylomirabilota bacterium | reverse complement strand
CCGCCGTCGCGTCCGGGGCGAACCCCGGTGAGGGCGGCGACCGTCTTGACGTTCACCAGGACCTCGTAGTGCAGCAGGCCTTCCTTCATGGCGAGGATCAGCTCGGTGCCGCCAGCGTAGATGCGCGCGCGATCGCCGTAGCTCGCTAGCAGCTCTGAGGCCTCGGCCACTGAGCGCGGCTCGCACAGCTTGAAGGGCTTGAGCATGGGTCAGGCCGGCGTCTCTAGCCGCGTACGGACGGCCGCGGCGAAGCGCTCGACGATGTCGGTGCCCTTGCGGGCGATTACGCTGTGGCCGAGCGTCCCCAGCTTTCCCAGCACAGAGATGTCGGCCAGCAGGCGCAGCGCCGTCCCGCCCGCGACCGGGGCCAGCGACACGTCGAGATCCACCTTCACGATTCCATCGACGGCCGCGTCTCGGCCACCGGCCCGGGCGCGCAGCCGCGTGGGCGGCTCGACCTCGAGCACGTCGATCTGGAGGGGGAACTGCACCCGGAAAGGTCCGACCTTGTCGCCAACCACGGCGGTGTAGCGCTGCCCCTCCTCCACGGTGCGGACGTCCCTCGCGCCCGGGATGCAGGCCGCGAGCTTGGGCACGTCCCACAGGAAGTCCCACACCCGTTGGGGCGTCACGGCAATCGTCACCTGGCGATCGACCGTCATGCCACCGCGAGCGTTCCGGCCGGGCGGAGGATCTCGTCCGCGATCATCTGGAGGTACTCGATGCGCGCTTGCGCCGTGCGGGGCAGGCTGTAGATGGTGAAGCCGATGGCGTCGACGCCCATGCCGTCGGCGCGCGCCAGCGTTTCCAGGCAGTCCGCCGGTGAGCCACACACGGTCCAGCTCTCCAGCGGCGCGTCGAAGCCGAGCTGGAGCGGCATCATGGTGGCCTCCTGCATGTCCCACGTCCGGTACATCGAAAACGTCCGCTCGAGATAGGCATGCGCTGCGGTGGCCGCCACCTCACGGCTGGGCCCCACGACGAGGGCGCGGGAGGCGCCGACAGATCCCGGGGTGGTGTGCCCGGCCTCCTGCCGCGCCTCGCGGAACACCGCGCTGAGCTTGGCCACGGACTCCCAGGAGATCTGCGGTCCGAAGAACACGCTGTCGGCCAGGCGCGCGGCGCGGCGGGTCGCGCCAACGCTCTGGGCTCCCATCTCGATCGGCGGATGCGGCTTCTGGTACGTCGTGAAGCCCATCCGCGCCGCAGTCACCCGCGTGTACCGGCCCTCGAACGTCACCTCGTCGCCGGACCACAAGCGCTTCATCAGGGCGAGCGACTCCTCGAGCTTGGGGACGCGATCGCTCCGCGCGAGTCCCACCGTTTCCAGCTCCTTCTCGCGATAGCCGACGGCGACGCCGACGTCCAGGCGCCCGTGGCTGATGTGATCGAGCGTCGCCACGTTCTCGGCGGCGTCGATCGCGTCCACGATCGGCAGCAGGAGCATCGACGTCTTGAGCCGCATGCGCCCGGTCTCGGGCGCCAGCCGGGCCAGCATGGGGAACGGCTGGGGCCAGACGGTGGGATGCGAGAGGACGTGGTGACCGATCGACACCCAGGCGTAGCCCATCCGCGACGCGGCGGCGACGACCTCGATGGCCTCGTCGATGATCTGGGAAGGCGGGCGATCGGTCGGACTCCAGAACGGCGTGAGGTGGAACCCGATGCGCATTCGAGACTCCTTCAGGGCTGGTCCAGGGACCGAAGGGTTCCGGCGCCCGCCGTTCAGAATACACGACGGGCGGCGGGTTCAGATCCCGAGGTAGGCCTTTTTCACCCCTTCGTCGCGCAGGAGGTCCTGAGCTTTGCCCTGGATAACGAGGCTGCCCGTCTCCAACACGTAGCCGTGCTGGGCAAGGGTGAGGGCCAGCATGGCGTTCTGCTCCACGAGAATGATGGACACCTCCAGGGCGTTGATCTGCCGGATGACCTTGCCGATCTCGGCCGTCATGATGGGCGAGAGGCCCATGGAGGGCTCATCCAGCAGGAGCAACTTCGGCCGGTTCATCAAGGCCCGGGCAATGGCCAACATCTGCTGCTCACCGCCGCTCAACGAGCCAGCCCGTTGGCGCCCGCGCTCTCTGAGAATGGGGAAGTGCTGATAGATCATCTCCAGGGTGGCCCCCACGGCGGCCTTGTTGGTCTGTAGGTAGGCGCCCATCTTGAGATTTTCCAGGACGGTCATCTTGGGAAATAACCGGCGTCCCTCCGGCACGTGCGCGATGCCCAAGCGCACGATCTGGTGCGGGGCGAGGCCGACCAGGGAGGTGTTCTCGAAGCGGATCTCGCCGCTGCTGGGCCTGACCAGCCCCGTCAGGGCACGGAGGCTCGTCGTTTTACCGGCGCCATTGGCTCCGATGAGGCTGACGATCGCCCGCTCGGACACCTCGAAGGACACCCCTTTGACCGCGTCCACGGTGCCGTAGCGGACTCTCAAATCCCTGACCTCAAGCAAGCTCGGCTCCCGCTCCGAGGTAGGCCTCGACCACGTTCCGGTTGGTGCTCACCGCGGCCGGCGTGCCCTCGGCCAGCTTCTGGCCGAAGTTCAGCACGACGATGCGTTCGCAGGTGCCCATGACCGCCTTCATGTTGTGCTCCACGAGGAGGATGGTCGTCCCTCGATCGCGGATGGTCTTGACCAGGTCCATGACGCGACCGCTTTCCTCCAGGTTCATGCCCGTGACCGGCTCGTCCAGCAGCAGGAGCCGCGGGCGAGCGGCCAGGGCCATCGCGATGCCCAGGACGCGCTGGTGCCCGTGCGGCAGGTTCCTCGCCAGTTGGTCGGCGTGGGACGCCAGCCCGGTAAACTCCAGCACGGTGCGGCCGCTGGCGACCTCATCCCGCGGAAAGCTCCGGCGGTTGAACAGGACCTGCCCGAGGCCTCGGCGACTGTGCAGGTGCAGCCCCAGGAGAACGTTCTCCAGGGCCGTCATGTCCTGAAATAGCGTGGTGAGCTGGAAGGTGCGCACCAGCCCGCGTCCGACGACCTGGTGCGGTCGGAGCCCGGTGATGTCCTGGCCCCCGAAGGCGATGGTGCCGGCGGTGGGCCGCAGGAAGCCGGACAGGAGATTGAAGCACGTAGTCTTGCCGGCGCCGTTGGGGCCGATGAGGCCGACGATCTCGCCTTCGTCGACGGTGAGACCCACGCGGTTGACGGCGGCGAGTCCGCCGAAGTGCTTGGTGAGGTTACGCGTTTCCAGAAGGGGCATACGTGCTCGACGCCGGCCGCCAGCGCCGGAGTCCCCCTAGCTTGCCGGGCAAGGTGATGAGACCACCGGGCAGGAAGAGGATCGTCAGCAGCATGGTGATGGAATAGAAGATCGTCTCGTACGGACTGCCCCGGAACGGCTCGGACAGCAGCGACAGAAAGACGGCGCCGACGATCGGGCCGGCGAAATGCCCCCGCCCCCCGACGTAGTTGTACACGAGGATGTTCGTGGCCAGCAGGAAGCCGAACTCGGGAGGAAAGAGGAAGCGAATGAAGTGCGCGTAGAACGCGCCGGCCACCCCGGCGAAGAAGCAGCCGAGGGTGAAGGCGAGCAGCTTGTAGTTGGCGATGTTGACCCCGAGCGATTGGGCCAGGTTGTCGGCCATGCCGATGCTCTTCCAGATGAGCCCGAGACGGCTGGACTCGAGCTTGTACAGGATGACGAGGACGATTAGCATCAAGGCGAGGGCCAGGTAGTACTGGCTCGTCCTGGTGCCCAGCGTCATCCCCAGGATCCTGGGCTTGGGAATTCCGCTCAGGCCGGCGTTGCCACGGGTGAGTGGAACCCAGATCTGCGCGAGGAGGCGGATGGCCTCGACGAAGGCCACCGTGACCATCGCAAAGTAGACCCCACGTAGCCTCAGCGACGGATACCCGATGGCGATTCCAACGACGGCGGCCAGGGCCGCCCCCGCCAGGAGCGAGATCGCGAACGGAACGTCGAGGTTCTTGGCCAGGAGCGCCGAGGCGTACGCCCCGATGCACATGAACGCGGAGTGGCCGATGTTGAGCTGGCCACAGGCGAGCGACGGCCGCAGGCTCGCGGCAAGGATGACGTTGGTGAACACCAGGGCGAAGATATAGACGTAGTAGTCCCCGCCCACGATCGGCAGCAGGAGCAAGAGGGCCAGGACCACGAGCATGATGGCCGCGGTGCGAAGGCTACGGGGCATGGCCGAAGAGCCCGGTCGGTCTCCACAGCAACAGCAGGATGATGAAGACAAAGCTCAGGAGAAAGGCCGGCTCGGCACCGAGCGCGGTGGCCACGATGGAGTCGATGAGACCCAGGATGAGCCCGCCCAGGATTGCTCCGGGAATGCTGCCGAGGCCGCCCAGGATGATGATGATGAAGGCCTTCAACAGCGGCTGTTCCCCCATCATCGGGTCGAGCTTGAAGATCGGCGCCATGAGCGCCCCGGCCGCCGCGGCCAAGGCAAAACCGATGGCGAAGGCCAGGCCGTTGACCACGTGCACGTTGACCCCCTGCAGGGCGGCCGCCTCCTTGTCCTGCTCGATGGCCCGCATGGCCGCGCCCATCTTAGTCTTGTTGATGAACAGGTAGAGGCCGACGACGAGGGCGCCGGCCACGGGAATGATCATCAAGCGCTCGACCGAGATCATCACGCCGAGAATGTTTCTCGTTCCCGAGAATACCGGCGGCACGTGTCGGTCCAGGGGACCAAAGACCGGGTACCCGGCGGCCTGCAGAAGCGTGGTGAGGGCCAGCAGGGCGACCAGGGTAGGCTCGATCCCCCCCTTGATGGGCCGGTAGACGCTGCGTTCGACGAGATACCCGAAGACTCCCAGCAGGAGCATGGCCACCACGAGGGCCGCGAAGTACGGCGCCCCCCACTGGAAGAAGACGTAGTAGATGACGAAGGCGCCCAGCATGTAGACCGCCCCATGGGCGAAGTTGATGATGTGCATCATGCCGAACATGAGGGTGAGCCCGAGGGCCATCAAGATGTAGATCGAGCCGATGGACAACCCGATGACCGTACTCTGGACCAGGAGCGTCGTACTCATTCGATCTCAGGTGCACCGAGCGCTTGGGAGCGGGGGGCCCCAAAGGGGCGCCGCTCCAATCAGTTGTGCGGTGGAGTCAGCTGCACGACGAGGTGGGCGACCCCGTCCTTCACCTCGGAGAACGGCATTGAATAGATGATCTGGTTGCCGATGCCGTAGTATTCCTTGCCCCCGAAATGCGCCTTGCCCCAGAGGTTGTCGAACTCGACGGTGCGCAGCGCCTCGCCGATCTTGTTCGGGTCGAGGCTCTGGGCCTTGCGGACCCCGGCGATGAACGCGAAGGCGGGATTGGTGAAGTCGATGCTGGTGGCATTCCATTCGCCGTATTTCTTGGTGTAGCGCGCCTGCCAGCTCTTGACCTTCTCCGGCAGCGGGGTTTGCACGAAGCCGTGGACCCACGTGCCTTCCACGTTCTCCTTGCCGGCGATCCCCGCCACCACGGAGGTGTCCATCTGGCCGACGTGGATGAACCGGCCTTTGAAGCCGAGCACGCGAGCCTGCTTGATGATCAGGCCCACGCTGCCGGCCGGCGAGGCGAGCACGCTGATGATGTCGGGCTTCTGGGCCAGGACGCGGAGCAGAAGGGGATTGAAGTCGGTCACCGTGCGCTCGAAGAACTCTCGGGACACCACCTCGTAGCCCAGCTTCTCGACGTACTTCGTCTCCACTTTGAGCGACCACCATCCGGTATCGTCGTTCGGGGTGACGGAGGCCACCCGCTTGATGTTCGGATGGTTCTGCTTGATCCACTTCCAGAAGGTGATGGTCTCCGGCGGAGACGGGAAGCTATGGAAGGTGAGGGGATTCTTCGGGCTCACCAACCCCTCGGCGTAGGCTAGCGGCAGATTCAAGACGCGGCCTTCGTTGACGGACTCCTCGGCGGCCTTGACCACGGTTCCACCCAGGATGGAGATGTATTTCACGCCATCCTTGGCGATGAGCCGGTTGACGGTGGCCACCCCCTCGGCGATCACGTACTTGTGGTCGTAGGCGACCACCTCGAGCTTGTACTTCTTGCCGCCCACCTCCAGGCCGCCCTGGCTGTTGATCTCCTCGAAGACCAGCTCGACCGCCTGCTTGTGGGGAATCCCCCACGGCGCGGCCGGGCCGGAAAGGGGTGTCGAGATCCCGAACTTGATGACGTCCGCCGCTCCGGCATTCCCCGGACTCACGGCCATCAGCGCAGCGGCGAAGAGCGCGATGCACGTTAGAGGAACCCGTAGCGCCATTGCCTTCCCTCCTGGGGTGCGGGCGTTACCCAGACCGTCCCGCGGCCGCCGTCTGTCCACCGCCCGGGATTGCGGGGACTATAGAGACGGGGACCGTTGTTGTCAATCGCGCCAGGCCGCAATGCGGGTGCCCGACAGCGCGCCAGGCTCCAATGCTGGCCACCGACACGCGCCAGGCTCAAATGGCCGGCCCATCCTCTGCGCTTCGCCCTCCTGACGTCACCAGCACTGACGTCCCCCAGGCTGGACCATGACGACCGCCTTGCCGTATCGTTCCGGTCGTGATCGTCCATCTGATCGACGGCACGTTCGAGCTGTTCCGCTACTTCCTTTCGCCGGCGGCGCAGTTCGACCGGCGCGCTCCGGAGGAGCTGAGGGCCGTGCGCGGCGTCGTCGCATCCGTTCTGGGTATGCTCGCGGGCGGCGCCACCCATCTCGGCGTCGCGACCGATCACATCATCGAATCCTTTCGGAACGCGCTCTGGCCCGGCTACAAGACGGGCGAGGGCATCGACCCGCTGCTGTATTCGCAGTTCCAGCCGCTGGAGGATGCGCTGAGGGCGCTCGGGGTGGTGGTGTGGCCCATGGTCGAGTTCGAGGCCGATGATGCGCTGGCGGCGGCCGCGGTCATGGCGGCGGCCGATGCGCGCGTCCAGCAGGTCGTCGTGTGCTCGGCGGACAAGGATCTGGCCCAGTGTGTGAGCGGCGACCGGATCGTTCAGCTCGATCGGCGCACGCGCGAGCTCCGGGACGAGGCGGCGGTGCGCCGGAAATTCGGCGTCTCTCCCCCATCGCTTCCCGATTGGCTCGCGCTGGTGGGCGACAGCGCCGACGGTTACCCCGGTCTGCCCGGGTGGGGTCCCACCTCCGCCGCCACGGTGCTGGCCCGCTATCATCACCTCGAGCACATTCCGCGGTTGAGCGGGAAGTGGGACGTTTCGGTGCGCGGATCGATGCGACTGGCCGCGACGCTCACCGAACAGGGCGAGCGCGCGCGGCTGTTCCGGACACTGGCCACCTTGCGCGCGGATGCGCCCATCGACGCCGACGTGGACGCGTTGCGCTGGAGCGGCCCCCGCGCCGAGTTCGCCACGTGGGCGCAGCGACTCGGCACGCCCGACCTCCACGAACAGGCCTCGCGGCTGGCGGCGGCGCGGGCTGCCGTCGTCCCCTGAGCGAACTGGGGAAGGGGGTTTCGACCGGCCCTCCGACCCCCCGCGCTCGGGGCGCCGCCCCCGTGGACCGGCGGATCCGCGCGAGTCAGTGATGTATGGTTGCCGCAGGGAGGCCATCATGGGCAAGGTGTTGTCGGAAGCAGCGGTAGAGCAGTACCGGCGGGATGGGTACTACTACCCCATCGTCCTCGTGCCCCCCGAGGAAGCTGCGCGGTACCGGGAGCGACTCGAATCGGTGGAGCGCGACCTTGGTGGTCCGCTCCGGGGTGTCTATCGCATCAAGCCCCACCTGCTTTTCACGTGGCTAGCTGAGCTGGTGCGCCATCCGTCGGTGCTCGACGCCGTCGAGGACGTGATCGGTCCCGACATCCTGTGCTGGAACAGCTCCTTCTTCACCAAGGAGGCGAGCAGCCGGGGCTATGTCTCGTGGCACCAGGATGCCACGTACTGGGGACTGAGCGAGCCGGACGTGGTCACCGCGTGGGTCGCCTTCACCGCGAGTACGCCAGAGAACGGCAACATGCAAGTCATTCCCGGCAGCCACCGGAACCAGGTGGCGCACCTCGACACCTTCGATCCCGACAACCTGCTCTCCCGGGGCCAGGAAGTCGAGGTCGAGGTCGACGAGCGCGAGGCGGTCGACATCGTCCTGAGACCTGGCGAAATGTCGCTGCACCATGTCCTGATCGTTCACGGCTCGCGCCCGAACGCCTCGGCCGATCGACGGATTGGATACGCGATCCGCTACATCCCCACCCGTGTCCGCCAGCTGGCGGGGCCGCGCGACAGCGCCACGCTGGTGCGTGGCCGGGACGCCTTCGGGCACTTCGACCTCGAGCCCGCGCCGGGGGCCGACCTCGATCCGGAGGCGCTCGCCCTCCACGCCGACATCAGCGATCGACAGGTGAAGCTCCTGTACCGGGGCACGACCCGGGCGAGTTTCTGACAGGCCGCGAGGGCGGAGCCCCGTAGGGCAAGTCGGCGCGCGCTGTTCGAGCCGCGACAAAGCGGTTTGGCGAGGTTCGCGGCAATCTCACTCGGAGCGCGCCTCGGCGCTTTCGCGCGCGAAGGCGTACCAAGGGCAGACGAGGCGCTCGACCAGCTCGACGAGCCCGAAGAGGCCCACGGCCAGAAGGGCGAGGATACCCATCGCCCCGAAGGCCAAGTTCGACTTCCAGTAGGACGTCGCGGAGAGAATGACATACCCCAGCCCCTTGTCGGACCCCACGAACTCGCCGACGACGGCGCCGATAACCGCCAGGGTCACTGCTACCTTGAGGCCGCTGAAGAAGAAGGGCAGCGCCATGGGGAACCGGACCTTCGCGAAGGTCTTCAGCGCGCTGGCGCGGTAGGAGCGGCTGAGGTCGAGCAGTTCGGGCGGCGTAGCGGCGAGGCCGGTGGCGGTGTCGACGACCACTGGGAAGAAGGCGACCAGAAACGCGACGACGACCTTCGAGACTTCGCCCGCGCCCAGCAGGAGGAGCAGCACGGGGGCGATGGCCACTTTCGGAACCGCCTGCGCCACCACCAGCAGCGGGTAGATTGCGCGACGCAGGAGCGGCGAGTAGACGATGACGACAGCGAGCGGCGTGCCGATGACGATGGAGAGGGCAAAGCCGGCCAGCGTTTCATAGAGGGTCACGCCGGTGTGGCCGAGCAGGCGCCAGCGCCACTCCCACGTCTCGGCGATGATCCCGAGGGGCGCAGGCACCACGAACGTCGGAATGCGGAAGACCCAATACGCCAGCTGCCACAGCACGGTGATTGCGACCATGACTCCGGCCGGAAGCAGGAGGGCCCTGAGGCGGCCCTCAGCCATGGCCGTCCTCGTCGGGGCGCGTGAAATCGGCCCGCGCGAAGATCAGGGCGCGGATCTCCTGACTTAGGGCCTTGAAGCGCTCGTCGAACTCCATCTCCACCCGGCGGGGACGGGGCAGGTCGATGTCGAGCACCCGCGCCAGCCGGCCCGGGCGCGGCGTCATCACGACGACGCGGTCGGCGAGCAGGATGGCCTCCGGGATGCTGTGGGTCACGAAGAGGATCGTCTTGCGCCGCTCCTCCCAGATGCGCAAGAGCTCCAGGCTCATCTCCTCGCGCGTCATGGCGTCGAGGGCCCCGAAGGGCTCGTCCATCAGGAGCAGGCTGGGATCGTGCACGAGAGCGCGGCAGAGGGACACGCGCTGCTGCATGCCCCCCGAGAGCTCCCACGGATACTTGTCGCCGAAGCCGCGCAGCCCCGCCAGCTCCAGCAGCTCGCGCGCCCGCTCGCGATACTCCTCGCGGGATCGGCCGAGCATCTCTATGGAGAAGAGGACGTTGTCGAGGACGCTGCGCCAGGGAAGCAGCACCGCGCTCTGGAAGATGAAGCCGACGTCCGGGAAGGGCTCGCGCACCTCCTGGCCACGGATGGTCAGCCGGCCGCGCGTGGCCGGGACCAATCCCGCCACCAGCTTGAGGAGCGTGCTCTTGCCACAGCCGCTCGGCCCCACGATGCTGACGAACTCCTTCTCCTTCACGTCGAGGGTGACGTCGGCGAGTGCCTCCACCGCGTCGCCCTTCCGCGCGCGATAGCTCTTGGTGACCGCGCGCAGCTCGATCATCCGACGGGCGCGGCGTAGCGGTTGATCGAGGCTCGCACGACGGATTCGACGTCCTCGGGTCCCGGGGCGGGCACGGCGATGAAGAGGTCGTAGGCGCTCGTGCAGCCGGTCTTCAGCATCTCCACGGCGCCGAGGGCGGCCGACAGGTAGTGATCCTCGGCGGTGCGGCTAGCGTTGAGGGCCGGGCCGTGGTTCAGGAGGTCCTCGAGTGTCCAGCGCCCGGCGAGCCCGCGGAGGAGGTTGTTGTGAGCGTGGGTGTGCGCGTTGGCGAATCCGGGGACGACGAGGAACCCCGCGGCCTCCAGGATCTCCGCATCGGCGGGGGCGGCCAGGCTCGGACCGACGGTGCTGATCCGCTCGCCCTCGACGAGGACATCCGCGAGCGCGAGCCGTCCCGTCTCCGCGCCGAGGACGTGGCCGCCGCGAATGAGGAGAGCCATCGCCCTATTTCCTCTCGGGCAAGAAATCGTTGGTGTAGAGCTCCTCGCCCGGCACCTTGCGCTTGAGCTGCATGTACTGGGTGTAGACGTCGCGCGACCTGTCTACGCGGGCGGGCTCGAATTGGCCGGCGGCCACCGCGCCGCTGGTCACTTCCTGGGTGAAGGCGTAGCGGCTGGCCACGCTGGCGGCTCCCACCGCCGCGTCGAGGTCGACCTCGGGGTTGGACTTGATGAGGATCCGCGCGCCCTCTTCGAGGTTCTGGGCGGCGAAGGCGTAGTTCATGCCGCGCATGGTGCCGCGCAGGAAGGCGCGAAGGGGGTCCGCGTCCTTGGCGAGGGAATCCTCGCGGGCGAAGATCACCAGCGAATACATGTCAAAGCCGGCATCCGCGTAGGAGATGCGCTTGAGGGTTTGTCCCTGGGCCTTCGCCTGCTTCTGCAGGCGCGCTTCGTGATTGGCGAAGAAGGGCGCGCCGTCGACGCGGCCGGTGATGAGCGCGGGGCCCATGGCCGCGCCGTCCATGGTCACCCACTTCACGCTGTCCGCATTGAAGCCGGCGAGCTGGGCGAGGAGCGGAAAGAGGATCTGGTGGCTGTTGCCGGGGGTGATGGACAGCGTTTTGCCGGCGAGGTCCTTGGCCGAGGTGATGCCGCTTCCCTCCCTCACGAAGATCGAGTGCGGGGGCCGTCGGAAGTAAGCGGCGATGGCCTTGACCTTGATGTCCTCGTTGGCGCGCGCAGCGGTCAGCGCGCTGAAGTCCGCGCTGCCGGCGTCGCCCTGGCCGACCGCGATGCGCTTGACGGTATCTCCCGAACCCGCCCCGCGCAGGATCCTCACGTCGAGCCCTTCCTCCCGGTACCACCCCTTGTCGAGGGCAGTGAAGTACGGTGTGTACTCGCCGTACGGGAGGAAGTCGAGGATGAAGGTGAAGGAGCGGGCAGGCTTGGGCTGGGCGTCCACCAGACTGACGGCGGCGAGCAGGGCCCCGCTGACAGCGGCGATCCGTCCGATCATGGCAGGCCTCCTTGTGGCGGTGGCCCGAAAGTACCACGCCTGTCGGAGGGTCACGTGATCTCGGCCATACTATGGCGCTGGCATCGGCGAGCCGATGCCGGGACAGTCGTACAAGGAGGGTTCCATGGGCGTGGTAGCTCTGGAGATCGTGCGGCGCGAGCCTGTCCTGGCGGGGGCCCCGTTCGGTGAGGTCGGCCCCTACGAGAAACTGGTCGGCGTGATCCGCTTCGCCGTGGATCCGGCGTTGCCCGCGCATCGGGCCATAGCCGATATCGACCGGGCGCCGCGGAATGCCGGCGGGCTCGTCGAGTCGTGGGCGGACTTCTACCTGTTGCGGCCGGTTAACGGGGGCAGCCGGCGACTCCTGCTCGACGTGCCCAACCGCGGGCGCAAGATGGCGCTCGCGCTGTTCAACAGCGTCCCGCACTCGAACGACCCGACGGCGCCGGAGGATTTTGGCAACGGCTTCCTCATGCGTCACGGCTGGACCGTCGCCTGGGTCGGCTGGCAGCCGGACGTGCCGCGCGAGGACGGCATGATGGCGCTGACTGTCCCCCGCGTGGCCGGGGTCACCGGACGGGTTCGCTGTGAATTCCACCCGAACGCGCCGGCCGCATCCCTGCCCCTCGCCGACCGCTACCACATCCCACATCCGGTGGCCCGCCCAGACGACCACGCCGCGGAGTTGACGGTGCGCGAGCACGGTGGAGCGCCCGCCGTGGCGGTGAACCGCCGCGCCTGGCGGTTCGCCCGCGCCGTCGGCGGCGACGTGGTGGCGGACACCTCGCACGTCTGGCTCGCGGGCGGGTTCGAGCCCGGCAAGATCTACGACTGTTACTACGAGGCGCAGGATCCGCCCGTCGTCGGCCTCGGCTTCACCGCGGTCCGGGACACCGCTGGGTTTCTGAAGTTCGCCTCAGCGGAGAACGGCAACCCGTGTGCCGGGCGGCTGGACCGCAGCCACGTCTTCGGCATTTCCCAGAGCGGGCGCTTCCTGCGCCATCTCCTCTACCTCGGGCTCGACGAAGATGAGCTGGGGCGCCCCGTTTTCGACGGCGCGATCCCGCACGTGGCCGGTGCGCGGCGCGGAGAGTTCAACCTGCGCTTCGGCCAGCCGTCGCTGAACGCGCTGCACGGCGTGGGCAATCTCTTCCCCTTCACCGACGCCGAGCAGGAGGACCCGGAGACGGGGCGTCGGGGAGCCTTGCTGGGGCGGCTACTGGAGCGCGGCCGCGCCCCGAAGGTGTTTGCGATCAACACCGCCGCCGAGTACTGGCGGGGCGACGCCTCGCTCGTGCACACGGACGTGGCGGGCAAAGCGGACATCGCCGCGCCGGCAAACGTCCGCGTGTACCTGCACGCGGGAGCCCAGCACACGCCGGGGTCCATCCCACCGGTCGCGGTCGATCCGAACACCGGGGCCCGCGGCCGCCACCTGTTCGGCGTCGTCGACTATTCGCCGCTGCTCCGCGCCGCCCTGGTGAACCTCGACCGCTGGGTCGGCGAGGGGACGGATCCGCCGGCGAGCGCCGTGCCGCGCATCGACCAGGGGACCGCCGTCGCAGCCGAGACGCTACGACGCACCTTCGAAGCCATCCCCGGTGTTCGCTTCGCCGAGCGGATCGCCCGTCCGGTGCGGCTCGACTTCGGGGCTGAGGTCGAGGGCGGCGTCGGATCGCTGCCGCCAAAGGTGGGTGCGCCATACGCGACATTTGTTCCCGGGCTCGACGCCGACGGCAACGACGCCGCCGGGGTGCGGCCCTGGGAACTGCGGGTGCCGCTGGCGACGTGCGCCGGCTGGAACCCGCGGCATCCCGACCAGGGCGCGCCGGGCGATCTCATGAGCATGATGGGCTCCACCCTGCGGTTCCCGCGGACGGCGGCCGAGCGCGCCCGCTCCGGCGACCCTCGCCTCTCGCTCGAGGAGCGCTATCGCGGGCGCCAGGACTATCTCGACCGCGTCCGTCAGGCGGCCGACGCAATGGTCGGCGAGCGGCACCTGCTCCGGGAGGACGTCGACGCCGTCGTCGCGCGCGCGGGCGACCTTTGGGATTTCATCCAGGGCATCGACCGCATCGTTCCCGCGACAGGCGACCGAGCATGAATCCAGAAGAGCCGGGTACCGCGACGGCCGGACCATTGCTCGACGGGCTACGGGTCATCGATGCGGCCAGCTTCATCGCCGGTCCCGTCGCCACGACCATGCTGGCCGATCTGGGGGCCGACGTCATCAAGCTTGAACCGCCCGACGGAGACCCCTATCGCCACCGCACCGGTGGGCCGGGCGTCCCTGAGAGCCCGTACAACTACCGCTGGATCGTCGACAACCGCACCAAGCGCGGCCTCGCGCTCGACCTTCGGAAGCCAGAGGGGTTGGCGGTGCTCCACCGCCTCGTTGAGCGCGCCGATGTGTTCGTCTGCAACACGCCGCTCGACTCGCGCAAGCGCCTCGGCATCCGCTGGGAAGACCTGGCTCCCTTGAGCGCGCGGCTCATCTACGCCTCCGTCACCGCCTACGGCGAACGCGGCGAGGAGGCCCCGCGCGGTGGCTTCGACGCGACCGCGCTGTGGGCGAGGACCGGGCTGATGGACCTGGTGCGACCGTCTCCGGATTCGCCTCCTTCGCGCTCGCTACCTGGAATGGGGGATCATCCGACGGGCGTCTCGCTGTTCGGCGCGATCATGGCCGCCCTCTACCAGCGGGAGAAGACGGGCAAGGGCACGATGGTCTCGACCTCGCTCATGGCCAACGGCCTCTGGTGGAACGCCATCCAGGTGCAGGCCGCGCTCTCGGGGGCTCGCGTCGAACCCCGGCCCTCGCGCGAGGAGCCGGCCACGGCGCTGGCCAATCTCTATCGGTGCGCCGACGGGCGGTGGTTTCTGCTGAACCTGGTGAACGATGACCGCGACTGGCCCGCGTTGCTGCGCGCCATCGCCCGGCCCGACCTCGGCACCGATCCGCGCTTCGCCACCACGCCGGCGCGGCGAGCCAACGCCCGCGCGCTCGTCCCAATCCTCGACGCAATTTTCGCTACCCGGGCCTTCCCCGAATGGCGGGCGATTCTCCACGATCATCACCTCACCTTCGGCGTGGTGGCCGCCATCGACGACGTGCGCACCGACCGCCAGATGGTGGCCAGCGGTGCGCTGGTGCCGATGGAGGATCCGCGCGCCGGGGCCCGCCTGACCGTGGCCAGCCCCCTCTGGCTCGAGGGCGTCGACAAAATCGCGCCGCGCTTTCCGCCAGAGCTGGGCGAGCACTCGGTCGCGATTCTGCGCGAGGCGGGCTACCGGGAGGCGGAGATCGCGAAGCTGCTCGCCGCTGGCGTCGTGGTTCAGGCGAAGTAGCGGACCGGGCTCTCCCGTCAATCCGCGGCTGCCTTGATCGCCGCGTTGATGGCGCGTACGCCCGCGGCAGGTCCGTCGGCGTGGCTCCAGACGCCGCCGATGATGGCGAGGAAATTCGCCCCCGCCCGCACCAGCGGCGCGAGATTCGCCGCGGTGATGCCGCCGATGGCGCAGGAAGGCACGGTCATCCGCTGCGACCACCAGCGCAGAATCGCGGGATCGGCGAGGGTGGTGACCGGCTTCGAGCTCGACGGGAAGAAGGCCCCGAAGGCCACATAGTCGGCGCCGTCGTCCACGGCGCGTTGGGCGAGGTCGCGAGAGGACTTGCAGGTGACGCCGAGCGTGAGGCCGGCGGCCATCAGGCGACGGGCCTCCCGCGCAGGCATGTCCTCCTGGCCCACGTGTGCGCCGTCGCATCCCGCCGCCCCGACGAGATCGGCGCGGTCGTTCAACAGGAACGCCACGCCGCGCGATTGGGTGACCGGACGGAGCGCGTCGATCGCGCGCTTCCAGACGTCATCGTCGGAGTCCTTCAGGCGGAGCTGGACCGCGGCAACGTCGCCCGCGTCGAGCGCCCGGGCGAGCCCATCGGGGAACGTGTCGAGATCGAATCTCTCGGGCGTGATGATGTAGAGCCGGCAGCCCTTCGCGATCACCTCCGTCATCTTCTCACGCGGTCGCGGCGGCGCCATGGTGGCTCGAAAGTCTTCGTCCACTCAGGCGCGATGCCGCGGGCCGGCGCGGCGTCAAGACCGTCCGGACCGCGCGAGTAGCGAGCCGCGAAGATGTGGTACATGTCTCTGGTATGCGGCTCGGGCTGCGCCAGAAGCTGGTGCTCGGGGGACTCGCCATCGTCGTCGTCGTGTCGTTCGGGTTCACCCTGCTCCAGCTCGCTCTGTCCCGACAGTCGGTCGAGGAGGACCTGCAGGCGCGGGCCGTATTCTTCGCGCGGGAAGTGGCCGCCTCGATCGGCGACCGTCGCGAGCTCCAGGGCGGCGCGCGGCTCGAGCGGCAGATCAGACAGATCATGGGCGTGCGGCGGAGCGTGCTCCAGCTCGACATCATCGCGTTCAGGGGCGAGGACGCCGACATCGTGGCGACCAGTGACCCGCGCACCCGCCTGCCGTTCACGCGGGCGGATACCGATCAGGTCCGCCTCGGCAAGGTGGTCTCGAGGCTCGTCGCCAACGAGGGGGCCCGGTACTGGGAGATCATGGCCCCGGTGAACCTCGAGGACCCCGCGGCCGGCGCCGCGGCCGGCGCCGTGGCCGTCAAGTTCTCGTTCGATCGCGCGGACGCGCTCGCCGCGCGGACCCGCAACTGGGCCCTCGTGCTAACCGGCGCCTCCGTGGTCGTGATGGGGGTGCTCATGACGGTGGCGGTGCATCTCGTGGTGAACCGGCCCATCCAGCGGTTCTTGAACGCCATCCGGCGCGTGCAGGGGGGCGACCAGTCGGCCAGCGTCCGGGTCGACACGGCCGACGAGTTCGGGCTGCTGGCCAATCACTTCAACGAGATGATGGCGCGCCTCCGGACGTTCAACGATGAACTCCAGGCGCGCGTGAAGCAGGCTACGGCTGAGGCGGACGAGCGCTATCGCGAGGTCGAGCGCCTGCACGAAGCGCTCTTCCGGATGCAGCGCAACCTGAGTCACGCGGAGCGCCTGGCCCTGGCCGGGCAGATCATGGCCGAGGTCGCTCACGAGGTGGGCGCGCCGCTGCAGTCGGTGGCGGGTCACGTCCAGCTCCTCCAGAAGGACCTTCCCCCCGACGTCCTTCGCGCGCCGGTGACGCGTCACTTCGCCATCATCCAGAGCCAACTCGCCCGGGTGACGGAGATCATCACCCAGCTCCTCGGACTGACCCGGCGCCATCCAGGCGAGCCGGTGTCGGTCGATCTGAACCGGCTCGTGCGGGATACCGCCGAGCTGGTGCGCCCCAGTCTCGCTGCGGCCGGCGTCACCCTCGAGATCACGCCGACCCTGCCCGTCCCAGGCGTGCGGGGCCATCCGAACCGCCTCCAGCAGGTCGTGCTCAACCTCTTCACCAATGCGATGGATGCCACGCCGCCTGGAGGGACGATCCGAGTCGCCATCCGGCCCGTGGCCGACGACACCCACGTCGAGCTGGAAGTCGTCGACTCCGGCCGTGGGATCCCGGCGGCAGACCTCAAACACATCTTTGAGCCATTCTTCTCCACCAAGGGATCCGCGCGCGGCACGGGGCTGGGGCTCTTCATCTCGGCGCAGATCGTCCGCGAGCACAAGGGCCGCATCGACGTCGCCAGCGAGGAGGACCTGGGCAGTACCTTCGCCGTCCGGCTTCCCGTCGACGGAGCCGTCGCGTGACGACGACCCCGGTCCTGCTCGTGGCCGACGACGATCCCGTCGTGCGTGATCTCCTGGCCGAGGTGCTCCGGCGCGAGGGCTACCACGTGCGGGCGGTCAGCGGGGGCGAGGAGTGCGTGCATTGTGCCGAGACTGAGTCCTTCGACCTGGCCCTGGTGGATCTCCGAATGCCGGATCTCGGCGGCATCGACGTCCTCAAGCGCCTCGCCACCCTGCAGCCTGGGGTGCCGGTCCTCATTCTCACGGCTTTCGCGACGATGGAGACGGCCATCGAGGCGATCCAGGCCGGCGCGTGGGACTACCTCTCGAAGCCGCTCCGCGTCGAGGAGATCGAGGTCACGGTGCGACGGGCACTGGAGGTCCAGCGGCTCGTCCGGGAGAACCGCCAGTACCGCGAGGAGCTGCGCGAGCGCTACCGGGTCGAGAACTTCGTCGGCCAGGCGCCGGAGATGCTGGCCATCTACAAGACGGTCGCGCGCGTGGCCAGGCTCGACACGACGGTGCTGATCCAAGGTGAGACGGGGACGGGCAAGGAGATGATCGCACGGGCGATTCACTATGCGGGGCCGCGCGGCGCCGGTCCGTTCGGTGTCGTCGAGTGCACCGCCTTGCCCGAGGCGCTGTTCGAGTCGGAGCTGTTCGGTCACGAGCGCGGGGCGTTCACGGGTGCCGTGCGCACGCGGCGCGGTCTGCTGGAGACGGCGAGCGGCGGCACCTGCTTCCTCGACGAGGTGGGTGAGCTGTCGCCCGCGCTGCAGGCCAAGCTCCTCCGGGCGCTCCAGGAGCGAGGCGTGCGCCGCGTCGGGGGAACGAGATCATTCCCGTCGATCTCCGCATCATCGCCGCCACGAACCGGGATCTCAGGAAGCTCGTCGAGGAGGGTGAGTTCCGCGAGGACCTGTACTACCGGCTCAACGTCGTCACTATCCACGTCCCCGCCCTCCGGGATCGGCGGCAGGATATTCCCCTCCTGGCCGAGCATTTCCTGGTGAAGTATCGGCAGGCGAGTGGCACGTGGGTGGGCGGTTTCGCGCGCGAGACGCTCGCCCTGCTGGCCGACTACGACTGGCCGGGGAACGCCAGGGAGCTCGAGCACGTCGTCGAGCGGGCGGTGGCGCTCTCGTCGTCGGAGCTGATCTTGCCTGAGAATCTTCCGCCCGAGATCCAGCCGGCCCCGGCGCCTCCCCCCGAGCTCCCGGCGCGATGGATGACGCTCGAGGAGCTGAGGCGCTGGTACGTGGACCGCGTCCTGGCGCACACGGACGGAAACAAGCAGCGCGCGGCCGACATCCTCGGGATCGATCGCCGGACGCTCTATCGGATGTTCGAGCGCGAGAGCGAGCAACCGGAGGGGGGATGAATCGCTCCCTGGCCGCGGCCGTGATCGCCATCGCCGTGGCCGGGTGCGCCTCGGCCGAACCGCGGTCCGGTCGCGACCTGTTGCCACGGATCCTGGCGTCGATCGTCCAGCTCAGGGTGGAACTCGACGGCGACGACCGCCGATCCGGCTCCGGGGTCGTGATCGCTTCTGACCCACAGGCCTCCCGCTGCTGGGTCATTACGACTCGGCACCTCGTAGAGCTGCCGAAGCCTCGCCGCCTGTCGGCCCGCGTCGCAGACCACCGCGGCAGCGTGAATGCCGAGGTGGTCAAGGTCAGCGATGAGCTCGACCTGGCCATTCTCTCCGTCGAGGGTGTCGCACCGCCGGCGGTGACGCTGAAGGAGATCACGGGTCTCGGACGGGACGTATGGGTGGTTGGATTCCCGTGGGGCCGGCGGCTCACCGTGGTGCATGGGGTGGTCAGCCAGCTCGTGGGCGATGGTGACGAGGTGCGTCTCGAGGGACCGGCGCGGATGGTCGACGCGTCGGTCAGCTACGGGGCGAGCGGAGGTGGCGTCTTCGAAGTGTCGAGCGGCTTGTTGATCGGGATCATCGAGGGCTACCGCACGGCGCGCGTCGCGCTGCCGCAAGCCCCCGAGAGCGTGCTTCACGTCCCGGTGCCCGGCGAGACGACGGTGGTCTCATCGACCGGCATCCGCCGCTTTCTCTCGTCGGCCGGGCTCGGCCGGTAGCTGAGGCGGCGCTCCTCGTTACTCCGACCCACCGACTGTGCGGCGCCGGCGCTCGACCGGTCATCACTCCGTTGTTTCTATGCTAGTCACGACGTGCTTCCCGTCCCGCTTCTCATACGAGAGCTTGACGGTGACGCCGTCCTCTAGCTTGACCATCCGGTCCTCGGCGAGCGACAGCCGTGTCCCATCCTTGAGCACGACAGCGCGATCCGACGCGTCCACCGCCTGCACCTTTCCCTGGAGCTGGGTGGCCGACGCCGGCCCTACTCCCCGGAGCTCAGTGGCCGACGCCGGCCCGACGCATATGAGGACCGACAGCGCGATGGCCGCGACCGACATCCACTTCATGGCAGCCTCCATGGTGCACATGCGTGAATTCAGCTCGTGAAGACGCAACCTCGGTGCCAGGGCGCTTCAGGCAGGTGGCGCAGAAGCGCGCGTCATTCCGAGGAAACCGCGAGTGGTCGACGGCGGCGCCCGCACCAGATCGCCACACTGTGACCAAACGCCCCGTCCTCCACGTGAGGGATGGGTCGCAAACGCCACGCAAAGCCCAGTTCTCTGCGAACCCGCCCTCGGCACAGAACTTGCCGGTACCGTTCCACCAAAACAAGGGAGGTGCACGGTCATGAGGAAGCTCCTGGGATTCACGCTGGCCATGGTGCTCGCGCTGCCCCTCGCCGCGTCGGCCGAGCAAGCGATCGGCAAGATCAAGACGATCGACGTCGCTGACCACGCGTTCGTCCTGGAAGACGGCACGAGGCTCTGGATCGACGAGGGCCGGCTCGCCGATCTGCGAGAAGGCGAGAAGATACTGGCGACGTACTCGACGAAGGATGGCAAGAAGGTCGTTACGGAGCTGGAGCTCCGCGCCGTCGCCGACGGCACCGAGACGACCAACCTCGGCAGCTCTGCATCGCCCTTCGACCACCAGAGCGTCCAGTCCACGGACTGATCTTCGCGATTCGCGGGCCGGCCAACGCCCGGCCCGGTGTGCGCCGCGCTCCACGACCGAGCGCGGCGTGCTGACCCTTACCCCCGCGAGAACCGTCCGCCGCGATTGCGCGCCGAGCGGCGAGCTGGGGTGACTCCCCACCGTGCGCTTCGGCGAGAACGCGGTCGCTGCGAAGATGCTCTTGCTCAGCTGCTTTCGGGCTGGGCTGTCTTGGGTGCCGGCCGCATCCGACAGGCTGTGGTATCGTCTGGCCTTCGGTGAGATCGCGGAGCACGACGATGATGACCGGCCCCCGACACCAACCCCTCCGTTCTCCTGAGGGCATCGGCGAATTTGAGCCACCCACAGGCCGGATGAGCCGATGAGCGAGACCGACAGGGAGCACTATGTCGGCCGGCCGCTCAAGCGGACGGAGGATCCGAAGCTCATCACGGGTCGCGGGCAATACGTCGAGGACATCGCTCTCCCAGGTTTGGCGCACCTGGCCTTTGTCCGGAGCCCACACGCCCACGCCAAGGTAACCGCGCTGCGGACCGACGCGGCTCGAGGGGCGCCGGGCGCGGTTTGCGTCGTGACGGCCAAGGATCTTGGCTCGTTGGGATCCCTTCCTTTCATGGCGACGCTCCCAGGGCTGAAGCAAGCCCTCTGTCCGTACCTGGCCGGCGCCATCGTCGACTCGACCGGTGTGCCGGTCGCCGCGGTCGTCGCGGAGAGCGCGGCGCTGGCACGCGATGCGGCCGAGCTGGTCGAGGTCGAGTACGAGCCACTTGCCCCCGTCGCCGATCCAGCACGTAGTCTCGAACCCGGGGCTCCCCTCGCCCACGCTGAGCTCGGTACTAACCAAGCCTTCAGCTGGCTGCTGAAGGGCGGCGACGTCGATGGGGCCTTCGGGAGGGCCACCCACATCGTGAAGGTGCGCCTCGATCACAATCGGCTGGCCGGAGCGCCGATGGAGCCCCGGGGGGTGCTCGCGCGGTACGACCCCGGGAGTGGCGAGCTGACCGTATGGCTGACGACCCAGAACCCCTTTCTATCGCGCGCCGACCTCGCCGTGGTTCTCGGCTTCCCAGAGCACAAGCTGCGCGTGATCGCGCCGGATGTCGGCGGCGGCTTCGGGGTGAAGGGGCCGCTCTACCGTGAGGAGGTCGTCGCGGCCACGCTCTCACGTCAGCTCGGCCGGCCCATTCGATGGATGTCCACGCGTACCGAGGACTTGCTCACCACGATCCAGGCGCGTGCGGCCGTCTCGGAAGCCGAAGCTGCGGTGACCGCCGATGGAGAGGTCATCGGTCTCCGAGCAAAGGCCGTCTTCGATCTGGGGGCCCATCTGCTCTCCCTGTCCCTCGTGCCCCCGATGTCCCATTCGACTCACATTTTTGGTCCCTATCGGATCCAGAACGCCGAGCTCCTGAGCGTCGGCGTCTACACGAACACCGCGCCGACTGGTCCCTATCGGGGATCGGGACGGCCCGTCGGCGTCTACCTCACTGAGCGCCTCATGGACGAAGCGGCCCGGGCCACCGCCCTCGATCCCGTGGAGATTCGCCGGCGCAACTTCGTCCCCCCCGAGGCGTTCCCCCACCGGACGCCGTTCGGCGTCGCCTACGACTCCGGGAGCTACGCTCGAGCACTCGATCGCGTGGTGGAGCTCGCGGACTATCAAGGGCTACGTCGAGAGCAGGCCGCGGCGCGCAGCCGGGGGGACATCATGGGGATCGGCGTTGCGGCCTACGTCGAATCCACGAACGTGTTGGGCTGGGAGAGCGGGGTCGTGCGAGTGGAGCGGAGCGGCAAGGTCACCGCCGTCACCGGATCGAGCCCGCACGGACAGGGGCACGAGACGACCTTCGCCCAGATCATCGCTGACCAGCTCGGCGTGGTCTACGAGGATGTGATCATCCGCCACGGCGACACCTTGGGCGCACCCCAGGCGATCGGAACGTTCGGCAGCCGCAGCGCGGGCCTCGGCGGGAGCGCGCTGGCTCAGGCAGCCGTGGAGATCAGGGAGAAGGGCCGCCGGCTCGCGGCCCGGCTCCTGGAGGCCAGCCCGGAGGACCTCCAGCTCGTGTCCGGTGGCTTTCAGGTCAAGGGAATGCCTGAGAGGATCGCCGGGTGGGATCGGATCGGTGAATTTGCGCACCGCGGGATGGGACTACCTCCCCAGGAGACGCCCGGGCTCGAAGCGACGGTGTTCTTCCGCCAGGATCACCCGTCCTGGAGTTTTGGGGCCGGCATGGCCGTCGTTCGAGTGGACCGAGACACCGGCCAGGTGCGCCTCGAGCGATTCATCGCGGTCGACGACTGCGGCACCGCGATCAATCCCCTGCTCATCGAGGGACAGATCGTCGGCGGCTTCGCTCAGGGCCTCGGTCAGACCCTACTGGAGCGCATCGTGTACCGCGAGGACGGTCAGCTTCTCACGGGAACGCTCATGGAATATGCGATCCCGCGGGCCGACGACATGCCAGAGCTGGTGGTCGATCGCACCGTGACGCCCACTCCCCTCAACCCGCTGGGAGTGAAAGGTGTCGGCGAAGGCAGCGCCTGCGTGGCGCCTCCCGCGATCGTGAACGCCCTGGTGGACGCGCTCTCGCCATTCGGCATCGGCCACGTCGACATGCCGCTCACCGCCGAGAAGATCTGGCGCGCCATCCGGAGGCGTGGTGCCGCGCCAGCGCAGCCTCGGCCTGCCCGGTAACAGCGCGCGCTCGTGCTCGACGGCGTATTTAGCCAGTCGAGTACCCGAGCATCACCCTCACCTTTCGAAGGGATTCACCAGGGGGGAACGCCAGCCACTCGGAAATCGGCGACGTTCCGAGTGACCACGACAAGTCCATGCTCGAGCGCCGTCGCCGCGATGAGGCTATCTTTGATGGGCATGGCCAGGCCCCCTCTTCTTCAGGCGCGCGAGCAATCGAGCCCACGCGGACGCGGTGGCCGCACCGAAGTCGAGAATACGCAGTCGCTCGAGACCCTGCGCGAACCACCGCTCCAGTCTTGCCCGCCGGCGGCCCTGGGGCAGGAGGAGGATGCCGTACTCCAGCTCGCCGAGAATGATGGGATTGACGGCCAGGTCTCGCTCATTCGTCCGCAACCACGCGACCACGGCGACAGCCGGGGCCTGCTTCGTAGGCTCGCGCAGGATATTGGCGTCGACAAGGAACCTCACAGGGTTGCTCCGAAGCTCAATCTGAAAGCTGATGGCCGGGCGGGCAGATGGTCTTTCATCAAGGCCTCCTGTCGAAGGAACCATGACGGATTGAGACCGTGATTTCGCCCGTGGAGCGACGGCGAGCGGAGCGCGGGCCGTCGGAGGACGACATGGACACCCTGAGCTTCTTTCTCGTGCAGCACGGTCAGCTGCACTCGCTCGACGTTGCCACCGGAGCATCGTATGCCGACCGTGTCTTCGCCGGGTTGACCGACGACCAGATGCGAGCGCGTCCGGGTAACGGCCTCAACTCGCTGATCTGGCTTCTGTGGCACATGGCCAGGACCGAGGACGTCGCCGTCAATATCGTCGTCTCGGACGGTCGGCAGGTTCTGGACGACGACTGGACCCGGCGCATGAACGTGCCCTGGCGCACCATCGGGACGGGGATGACCGACGCCGACGTCGGCGATCTGACGGCACGCGCCGATGTCGACGCGGTGCGAGCGTATCGCGCTGCAGTGGGACGGCGAACGCAGGATGTGGTCCGAGCGCTCCGACCAGAGGAGTGGAACGAGATCGTCGGGTTCACCGACACCGCCCGCGCCGCTTCCGCCGGGGCATTTGCGCCGAATACGGCGTGGGTGCACGGCGTGGGCTACAAGCCCTGGCAGGGCCATTCGCGGGCCGCCCAACTCGCGGGTTCCGCGATCCGGCACAACGCGATGCATCTCGGCGAGGCCGTGACTGTCCGAAGCCTGGCAGGATTCGCCCTTGGCATTTGAGGCCCTCCGCTGAGGCCCAGAACCGCCCGGTAAATCATGAACTTCGGGCAGTTTTCATTTCCCAGCCCTGGCTGGCGGCAATCATCGGCCCACCGCCCAGGAGGACGTCATAGGCCGTCAGCGGGCGGATCTCGACCTCGACAAGGGCTCGCTGGCGCCCGAGGTTCGCGCCGGCGTCGGTCATCCGACTGCGGCAAGCCAGCCCATTGCCGAGGCAGCGGCAGGCGTTGGGCGGGGCGGGTTGCGCGCGGTTGGACGGCGAGGCTCTCGGGCCCATTCCAGATCTCGACGGTGCTGTCGCTGGCGGCGATGTGGACGATCTGCCCCGCCCAGGTCCACGGCACGCCATACCAGGCGCGCTCCCACGCCTCGAAGCCGTCGCGGCCGAACCGCCGCTTGTCCCGCAGGAACGGCTGCATGCGGTCTCGACTCGTCCCGGGCAGCAGATGCGGCGGCGCCCTATCGGACGTTCAAACCGGCCAAGTATTGATACGCCGTCACTCAGAGCGAAAGCGCGCCAGATTGTCGGGAGTCGCCTCCATTGCGTCGATCACCCGGTAAACCGCCGCCGACTCGTAGCCTGGGACGAGGACCCTCTCGAGAATGCAGATCTCCTCTTGGCGGCTGCGGTACATCGGTATGCCGCTTTCCGGCAGGAGCTTTTGGGCCACGGCGGCGAGCAGCAGGACTCCCTCGGACTTGCCTTGCGGCGGGCTCCCCGCAAGCACTCGCCTGTAGGCTACCTGCGGCGAGGGCCCGAATTGACACACCCAGCACGCGTCGATCCTGCCGAGGACGACGAGATCGTAGGTCGGCAGGGCGTCGCGCGGCTCGCCGCCACTCGCCCCAGTCGCAACCATCGCAAGGACGAGAAGGCTAATCGAGAGCCAAGCCACGACGCTGCAACAGCTCGGCTGAAAACGCCACAGATTCGGGGCGGGTGCGAGGTGGGAGATGCCCTCGGACCCAGCCGCGCCTGAGTGGGGTCATTCCGCTTATAGGCGTTTCAAAAAAGTGCGGCACGTAGTCCCTCCAGTTGATCGTTCATGAACAATATTCGTCAGATTTTAGCAACACTTCGATTGTAGGAGGCGATGAAGGTGTCGAGGTGTCTCCTAAGGTGGCTTGATGCTTGTGAAGCAGGGGCGCCGGAGCGCCTGACGGATACACATCCGCCGCCATCGGCAGCCGCGAAGCGTGGACCTTGAACGCCGCCGTGTGATGACGCCTTAAACCCCTCCTTCATCCTCCTCCTCTAGTTGGCCCGCTCGATCTGGTAGACCAGGGGAGTGTTCGGATCGGCGATCCCCTCCTTGTTCTTGTCGACCGGCTTTCCGAGGAACTCGACCCCTTCAGCCTTGAACAGATATGCCTGGCCCGGGTCATCGAACTGATCGGCAAGCGAGACGACGCGCTTGTCGCGAGGTTCGCCGGGGTTTCAGCTGCCATCATCCCTGCGTACGCACACTCCCCTGTTGTCGTAGAGGATCCGTTGGGCGGTAGCCGAGTTGCCGGTCCACACCGCATGGGCCAGGAAGTCGTCGACCGCGACCCCGTTATACTCGCCGATCCGTAGGGTCGGGGGCGGTCCCACGAACCGCTGCGGCGCGCCGAGGTCCGGATCGAAAGCAGTATCGTTGACCTGCACTTCGGGCGCAAAGGTCAGCCCTCCGTTGGAACTGCTGGTCATAAAGAGATCCAGCAGGAAGTTGCCGTTGGCGTTCGTCGCCCCGTCCCGCGAATCATACCAAGTGACGACGATACACCCCGTGACGTCATCGATCGTTGCCGTCGGGAAAAACTGAATGGATTGCGCCGGCCCACGATCAATCTGGACGGGCGCCGTCCAGTTCAGGCCTTGATTTCGGGAACGGACGATGTAGATCGCGGTGTCATCGAACCCGGTGCCGTGGTTCGTATTGGTCGGGTCGTCGCCGGCGACGACGAAGACCTCATTAACATTGAGCGGGTTGGGCAGAACCCAAGCCTGGGCCGCACCCTGGGTCCACGAAACGCTCCGCGGCAGGGTGCGCCCCGCCGTCTGGACGTTGAAGGTGATATCAGCGTTGCCTGGGCCGAAGGCGGCATTCTTCTGTGGGTAGGTAAGGCCACCATCGGTCGAGCGGAGGACGAAGACTTGTCCGCTAGTGCCGTCCGGCGCGTTCAGCACGAACGTCGGCTGCGAGTGGTAGGCGATATAAACGTCGCCATTGGCGGCGACGGCATTGTGACTCGGCCAGACGAAGCCCTCCACGGCCGCCGAGAGGGTGAGGGCCTGTGACCAGTTCTGACCCTGGTCGGTCGAGAAGGTCGTGTGCACCACGGTACCCGCCGGCGTAAAGTTGGTCCAGACCACATAGAGCCGGTCTCGGAACGGGCTGCCGACAAAGCGGTCGGCGGCCAGCCATTCCTTATCATTGTTGTTGGCACTGCTTCCGGGAAATCCGGCGCCGGCGGTCACGTTCACCGGATAGCCGGCCAGTACCGCGCCGGTCAAGGGGTTAACCTGCGAGATGA
The DNA here is from genome assembly GCA_046726415.1 of Candidatus Methylomirabilota bacterium. Lineage (GTDB taxonomy): Bacteria > Methylomirabilota > Methylomirabilia > Rokubacteriales > CSP1-6 > CAVWFS01. The sequence goes on along the minus strand of JBKPAK010000338.1, from coordinate 656 downwards.
AGACGTCAAACCTGGTATTGTTGGGGCCCCCGAGATAGGTCCAGAAGAGACGTCCCTGACTGTCGAAGGCCAAGGAGGGATCGCCGAACCTGAACGAGCCCACCGGCACCGGCGCGGGTGTCGGCGCGGAGAAAGTCACCCCACCATCGGTCGACACGCGCAGCTCGAAGAGCCCGGCCGCGACGACGTTCAGAAGATTGAGAGGGTTGACGGCGATCGTCGGCTCGTTGTTGGGCGTGCCGGTGACGACGTCGATACCGCCCAAGACCTCGCCGGACACCACTTCTAATGGAAGCCGTAGAACATCGAGTGCCTGCGAGGCCTCCGCTTCAGCCGGCGCCAGTCCGGACGGGCCGACGGCGGGATCCTGAGCCGAGGCCACCCCAGCAAACGCGACGTACCCCGTTAGCAGAACGGCCGAGGCCACGAACCTCATAATGGATGATAATTGTCGCATTCTGTCCTCTCCCCTCAAGAACGCGGATGGAACTCGGAGCTGGACATAACGTGATTGTGGCGCGCCTGCTCCCTTCTAAAATCGGTCTAAACAGCCGAGTGCTAAACGTGACGAAAGTGGACGGCAAGCTCACGAATACAAGGCATATTCGTCGCCGCCTGGATCCTCGCCAGCGTACGCTTCCCGATCAAAGCCATTC
>JBKPAK010000337.1:0-6781 GCA_046726415.1 Candidatus Methylomirabilota bacterium | reverse complement strand
AGCCCAGCGAAGCCCGCCGCTGGATCGCCAACTTCGAAGCGGTCGCCACCGTCGACCGCGACGAGCTCCGGCGTCGAGGGCCTGACTCGAGTCGCGCCATTCAACTCGCTCTGTCGCTGATCGAGGCCGCTCGGCAGGGCGGGATCGCGCTGGGCGAGATCGATCCCGTACGACGCTCGCAAGACGAGACGGTGCGATCGGTCTGGGTTCGGCTCCGAGCTCACGCCGCGCGGTGAGCGAGGCGAGCCCGCCGCGATTCCTCGACGCCCTCCGAGAGTTGCGGGACTCACTGCAGGCGCTCGGCGGCCCGTGGATGGTCATCGGGGGTGTCGCGGTGATCGCGCGCGGCGTGCCCCGACTGACGGTGGACATCGACGCGACCGTATGGGCGCCCACCACCCAACCCGAGGTCGCTCTGGAGCGGTGTGCCCAGCATGGGATTGCGCCCAGGATCGACGGAGCGCTGGAGTTCGCGCGCAAGTACCAGGTGCTGCTGCTCCGGCACGATGCCTCCGGAGTGCCCTTGGACGTGAGCCTGGCATGGCTTCCGTTCGAAGAGGAGGCCCTCCGCTCCAGTGAGCTCTGCGACTACGCCGGCGTCCAGATCCGCGTGCCGCGGGTCGAGGATCTGATCGTCTACAAGCTCGTCGCAGCACGGCCCCGGGATCTGGACGATGTTGAGCGACTGCTCGTTTTGTACGGCGGCCACCTCGACATCGGCCGGGTGCGCCAGATCGTGGCCGAATTTGCCGAGGCGCTCGACGACACGACGCGGACCGAGGCGTTGGAGCGCTTGCTGCGCGACACGGGGATCGACCGGTAGCCTGGCTGTGAGGCGGCGGCTTCACCGGTTGCCGAGGGCCGGCATGACCTCCCGAGCGAAGCGTTCGATCTGCTCGCGGCGCTCGGGCCAGCGCGGCACCATGAATTGCAGCGCGATGTGCTCCACACCGATCTGTCCATAAGCCTGAAGGGCGACCGCGAGCTGCTCCGGGCTGCCCCTTAGACGATCCTCCTCCTGCGGCACTGGTCCCGGTGTGAGCTCGATCGGCAGACAGCACGCGAGCCGGATCAGCTCGGGATCGCGCCCGGCCTCCCGGGCCCCCTGCCGAACGTTGTCGAACCGAGCGGCCAGCTCGCGTGGCGTGATCCTCACGAAGTAGGGAAACCACGCGTCGCCGTAGCGCGCGGCGCGGCGCTGAGCGCGCGGGCCCTCGCCGCCGACCCAGATGGGGAGACGAGGCCGTTGTATCGGCTTCGGCGAGAATCCCACTTCGTGGAATCGATAGTACCGACCCTCGAAGCTCGGCTTGTCCTCCCCGCAGAGCCGGCTCACGATCTCGAGCTGCTCATCGGCCACCGCCCCGCGCTCCTTGAAGTTGGCTCCCAACGCGTCGAACTCCTCGGCCATCCACCCCACTCCCACGCCCAGGATCAGACGCCCCCGCGAGAGATGGTCGATCGTCGTGGCCATCTTGGCCCAGTAGAGCGGATGGCGATAGGGCAGCACGAGCACGCTCATGCCGAGCGCGATCTGCTCGGTGCCGCCGGCGAGATAGGCCAAGCACCCAAGCGGTTCTAGGAACGGCACATCGGGCGGGACGATGAAGCGCTGGTCGGCACTGTAGGGGTATGGGGTTTCGATGTGCCAAGGCGTGACGATCCGGTCAGCCGCCCAGACGGACGCGTAGCCGAGGGCCTCGGCGCTGCGCGCGGCCTCCATGAGCACGCTGCTCGCGGCTCGGCCAGAGATCGGGAGGAAGACGCCGACCTTCATGATTCTCGAACCTCCACCACGCTTGCGGACGGTGCACGCCCGGGACGAAGTCGCCGAGCTGACGTGCGGTTCGGGGACGCGGGGATGGTACCACGCAGGGCCTAGCCGATCTGCCGGCTGGCGTTCGGACGCACGAGTATTGCCAGATGTAGGTCAAAGCCAAACTCTCCCACTACGGCTGACTGCTCGGAGAATCGCGAGACGAGGAGGTTCGGCAGGGCGTTGGAGAGCGCTGACGGCGTCGTTGCGTCGCGCCTCGAATGCCTTCGCGCCCTGAGACGCCAGCCTCTGGCATAACGCGCTTCTCGTTCGGTCCGACACTCCCAACGTCGAAGTTGCGGCCCCCGACACGCGGGTCCGCCACAACGCCGTGCGGCTCGGAATTCCCGTCCGGGCAGCATACTCGGCGGAAATCGCCCTGGCGTCGGAGGCGATCTCCCGCAGGACCACATACCGGACTGGTGGTGGTCAGAGAACCACCATCGCACTGGTCACCCCCCGCGGATCGATGTGCTAAACGTGCGCCGTTCTTCGCATGCCGCTGTGGCACGTCGCATGCTGGCACCACGAAGGGGATGGATGAAACGCTCGCGGACCGGCGACGTCAAGGCCGCGAGGTGTCGCTATCCTCAGAGCCATCGCCATCTGGACAGCGCGGAGGGCGGCTGATCGATGATCAGCCGCGCGCCGGGAGTGGTCGATGAAGTGCGGACGCTGCCTGCAGGACAACCCCGCAGGCGCGAAATTTTGTCAGCACTGTGGCGCGCCCCTTAGCCTGGCCTGCGCCGCCTGCGGGAGCCAGCTGTCGCCGTCAGCACGCATCTGTCTGGAGTGCGGGCGCGCGACCGGCTGGCATCCGAGCTCCGCCGACCACGAGTCGCGGTCGCCCGGGTCCTACACGCCGTCACGCCTCGGCCAAAAGATCCTCATGTCGCAGGCCGCGCGGGAAGGCGAACGCAAGCAGGTCACCGTCCTGTTCGCGGATCTGAAGTCCTCGATGGAGTTGCTGGCCGACCGCGATCCCGAGGAGGCGACGCGGATTCTCGACCCTGTCGTCGAGTTGATGATCGAGGCCGTCCACCACTACGAGGGAACCGTGAACCAGGTCATGGGGGACGGCATCATGGCGCTGTTCGGGGCGCCACTCGCCTACGAAGATCACGCCGTCCGCGCCTGCTTCGCTGCGCTTCGCATGCAAGAGCACGTCCGCCGGCACGCGGCAGCCATCCGCGATTCGCACGGCGTCTCGATTCGGATCCGAGTCGGACTCAACTCGGGCGAGGTCGTGGTGCGGTCCGTCGGCAATGACCTCCGGATGGACTACGCGGCGGTAGGGCAAACCACGCACCTGGCCGGGCGCATGGAGCAGATGGCCGAGCCCGGGTCCATTCTCGCCACTGCGGACACCATGCGACTCGTCGAGGGTTACGTCCAGGCGACGTCTCACGGTCGGGTCGCCGTCCGCGGGCTCGAAACGGCCGTGGAGGTCTACACCATCACGGGCAGCGGGGCCGCGCGGTCCTCGCTCGCCGCCGCGGTGTCGCGAGGCCTGTCCCGCTTCGTGGGCCGCGAGGCGGAACTGGCCCGTCTCGACACGGCCCGGCAGTCGGCCGCAGAGGGTCGCGGTCAGGTTGTGGGGCTCGTGGGCGAGCCCGGCGTCGGCAAGTCCCGGCTCGTCCACGAGTTCACGCGGCCGGAGCGCATGCGGGAATGGCTCGTGCTCAAGGTGGCCGCCGTCTCCTACGGCAAGACCACCGCCTATGGACCGGTGATCGATCTGCTGCGCTCCTATTTCAGCGTGGAGCACCGGGACGAGCCCCGGAACGTTCGCGCAAAAGTCACCGCCCGGCTCTCCGCGCTCGAGCCGAACCTGGCGCCAATGGCGCCGGCCCTCCTGTCGCTCCTGGATGTCCCCGTGGAGGATCCGCACTGGATCGCGCTGGACCCGCGACAGCGCCGGCAACAGACCTTGGACGCCCTCAGGCGGCTCGTGCTACGCGAGAGCGAGGCGCAACCGCTCTGCCTCGTGCTCGAAGATCTGCACTGGATCGACTTCCAAACCCAGGAGTGCCTTGACGGTCTGGTGGAGAGTCTCCCCGGCGCCCGGATTCTCCTGCTCGTCAACTATCGGCCGGAGTACCGGCACGCGTGGGAGGGCAAAGGGGCCTACGTGGAGGTTCGCATCGATCCCCTCGGCCCGCGCGGGGCCGAGGAGCTTCTCCGTGCGCTGCTCGGAGACGATGCGTCCCTGGCGCCGCTCGAGCGCCTACTGATCGAGCGCACCGAGGGCAGTCCGTTCTTTCTCGAGGAGAGTGTGCGGGCATTGGTCGAGAGTGGCGTGTTGCTTGGCCAGCGCGGCGACTATCGCCTGGCGAGGCCGGTGGAGACGGTGCGGGTTCCGCCCACGGTGCAAGCCGTTCTCGCCGCGCGGATCGACCGCCTGGCCCCGGAGGACAAGCGCCTATTGCAGTGCGCCGCGGTAATCGGAGAGACCGTGCCGATCGAGCTGCTCCGAGCCGCGGCGGACGCGGGGGAGGACGAGGTTCGCGCCGGCCTGGCTCGGCTGCGGTCGGCCGACTTTCTGTGCGACATCAGTCCGTTTCCCGAGTCCGAATACGCCTTTCGGCACGGGCTGACGTGCCGCGTGACCTACGACTCGCTGTTGCAGGATCGACGGCGCACGCTGCACAAGCGGATCGTGGAGGCCATCGAGCGCCTCCATCCGGAGCGGCTTGGGGAGCACGTGGAGCGGCTGGCCTATCACGCGTGCCGAGGCGAGCTGTGGGCGCGGGCCGCGAACTATCTTCGGCAGGCAGGCGTCAAGGCCTTCGAGCGTTCCGCGAACCGCGAAGCCGTGGTGTGGTTCGAGCAGGCATTGCAGGTGGTGGAGCGACTTCCCGACGACCCGGCGACGCAGGCGGAGGCGGTGGATCTGCACCTGGGCCTGCGCAACGCCCTGACTCTCCTGGGCGAGCACGAGCGGACCCTCGGGCACCTGCACCGGGCGCAGGCGCTCGCCGCGCGCGTGGGTGACCGGGGCCGACTCGGACGAGCGCTGTCCTTCGAGGTCAACTGCCTGTTCCTCCTGGGCCAGCACGAACGGGCCATAGAGTGCGCCAGCCAGGCCCGCGTGGAGGCCGCGGCGCTGGATGACGTCCAGTTGAGAGCGGTAACCGACATGTACGCTGGCCGGGCCCATCTGTCCCTCGGGGACTACGCGCGGGCCGTCGAGATCTTCGGCGGCATCGTGGACACGCTCGTCGGCCCGCTGGCTCATGACCGCCTCGGAGTGCCCATCTACCCGTCGGTCTTCGCCCGCAGCCACCTCGTCGAGAGTCTGGCCGCGCTGGGACAATTCAAGGAGAGCGCCCGGTACGCCCACGAGGCCATCGCGCTGGCCGAGAGCACCGGTCACCCCGACACGATGCTGTGGGCCTATCACGGCGCGGGCGTCCATCACCTGGCCCTCGGGGAGATGGATCGCGCGACCGAGGCGCTCGAGCGCGCGTACTCGCTGAGTAGAGCGCACGACATGCCGGCCTACCGCCCGCGAATCAGCGCGCAGCTGGCGTTCGCCCGGGCCCTCGGTGGGCGCGCCGCCGAGGCCGTCCCAATCGTGGAGCGGGCGGCCGCGACCGCGACGGCCCGCCGGCAGACCGCGACCTACTCGCACATTCTGCTCCTGCAGGCCGAGGTGTATCTGCTCGCGGACCGGTTACCGGAGGCGACCGAGACCACGCGACGGGCCCTCGATCTCTTTCGCCGGCAGCGCGAACGGGGACACGAGGCCCGTGCGCTATGGCTCTCGGCCGAGATCGCGGCACGGGAGGAACCGTCCGCGGCTCACGACGCCCATACGGCCTACGCGGAAGCCAGCGCGCTGTCTGATGCGCTCGGGATGCGTCCGCTTCTCGCGCGCTGCGAGCTGGGTCGGGCGCGCCTGCTCGCCCGGGCGGGCCGGTCGGACCGGGCCCGGGCCGCTTTCGAAATCGCCACCACCTGGTTGCGCGAGTTGGGGATGCGCGCCGACCTGGCTCGCGCGGAAGCCGAGCTCGGCGCCGTCAGGTAGTCGGCGTCACCCGGCGAATGCGCACGCTGTCCACTTTCAGGCCCAGACGGCGGGCCAGGCGGCGCATTTCGAGCTGGAGCAGTTCCGCCGCCCGGCGGTCACCAGCGATCCGCGCCGTGACCTGACGCGCCTGAGGGGCGGCTGGCCGCTTCGAGACACGCGGCGCGCGTCGTGGCGAGGGCGCCGGACGACGCTTGCTCATTGGGCGGTCGACCGCACCTGCTGCCTCACCACTCGGACCTGCAGCTTCTCGGGCGGAGTGTTCGGCTGGTTCGCCACGATGTTGCTCGCGGTCGTGATGAACGCGCGCAGCTGGTCCTGAAACTGGTTGAATGCGGCAACATTGACCTTGTCGATGCCGGATACTTGGATCGTGACCTCGTGAACTTCCAACTGGCCGATCGGATCCATTCCCATCGCTGGCTCCCCTATACCCGTTGCGTGTCGATGGCCGACGCCCTCCCATCCTCGATGCCGTCGAAGAACTCCTCGCCGCGGAAGATCCCCGGAGCGACGTCGAGGTCCCGCACCATGTAGCAGTCATCCACGGCGTCGTACGCCCCGTCCAGGTCCACGCGTTCGCCGCGAGCCAACCGCACGTAGGTGAGGGCGATGCTGTGCTTGAGAACCCGGTCGAAGGCCGTCATGGCCATGAAGAACCGCCCGGCGTTGACCTCGGTGATGTGCGGCCGGCCATGCTCGTCCTCCTTGACGTCGACGCTGAAAGCCCCGGAAGCCCGAGGCGCAATCGCGCGGATGGCGCGGCGGCACAGCGCGACCACGGCCGGTTCGACGACCGTCTTGGCCAGCGACGAGAGCGACGTCACCCCGCTCGGGATGTTGTCCACGCCGAAGTACGACAGGCGCTCGAACGTGTTGGCCAGGATCATCCGGCCGCGAAGCCAGACGCTCTGGCAGAGGATCTCGCGTCCCGG
>JBKPAK010000336.1:0-15758 GCA_046726415.1 Candidatus Methylomirabilota bacterium | reverse complement strand
GCTCCAGCCCACGAGTCCGTCGTCGGTGGTGATCTTCAGGAAATCGAAGTTGCGCCGTCCGGCGTCGGCGTGCAGCGACTCGACCTTGGCGATCTTCATCGATCCTCCCTACCTCAGGCGGGGATGACCCGCATCGCTCGGCCGACGATTCCAGTTCCCGCGGTGCGCCGGCCCCCCGGGCATTGTAGGCGCAATCCTCCCCGGCGATCGCCGAGGGATTGCGCCATCGACGTACCAGATCGTCCGGGCGTGAGCGGCCCGGCCACGCTACCGAGTTGGGGTGCGCGCCAACCAATCAATACAGGTGCAGCCCCACGCCGATGTAGTCGATGCGGTGTCGTCCTCCGTGGATAACCGCGCGGACGCCACGTGATGCTCTGTGGTACGTGCGCCATCGCGCGGGCGCTTTGGGCGGGACAAGCGCATCGCGTGCCAACCAGGCCGACGTCGACGTGTGGTGAGCCGTTTCGGCGCGCGGGACGGGGGGCCGCGGCGGCGTTCACGCGAGGCCCGCCGGGGCATGAGGCGGCTGCCCGAGACTGCCGGCGGAACGGTAGGTCTTGCATTCCTCCGGCCGGTAACGCTTCCGAGGGGCGACCGCGACAGAGAACGCGTTGCCGATCGCAGGCTCGCTCTCGCCGGTGGTCCCGCCGAGTGCACATGGCTAGAATCGTAGGCGAGCGACGGGAATTCACGGCGTCCTAGGCAGAGGAGAGAACCATGCGATCTGACGACGGAAACACGGCGAGGCCAACGGTACCCACCACTCGCGCATACACCCGACCGGAGTCCATGTCAGCGCGGCTCTGGCAGCGGGCGCAGGAGGTGATGCCGGGCGGCAACAGCCGCACCACGGTCTTCATGGCGCCGCGGCCGATCTACGCGGCGGAGGGCGAGGGCTGCTGGCTGACCGACGTGGACGGTGACCGGCGCCTCGATCTCCTCAACAACTACACTTCGCTCATCCACGGCCATGCGCATCCCGCCGTCACCGAGGCGGCCACGCGGCGCCTGGCCCGCGGAGCGTCGTTCGCCATGCCGACGCCCGAGGAAATCGATCTGGCTGCCCTCCTCACCGAGCGCGTGTCGAGCGTGGAACGCGTGCGCTTCACGAACTCGGGCAGCGAGGCGGTCATGATGGCGATCAAGGCGGCGCGCGCCTTTACGGGGCGCCCCCGGATCGCCAAGTTCGAGGGGGCGTATCACGGATCCTACGACTGGGCGGAGGTGAGCCTGGGGTCCTCACCCCCGGAATGGGGCCCGCTGGAGACTCCGGCGAGCATTCCGTACACGAAAGGGACGCCGCCCTCGGTGCTGGAGGAGGTCGTGGTGCTCCCATTCAATCACACGAGACTCGCCGCCGCGCGGATCGAGCGCGAGGCCAAGAACCTCGCGGCCGTCGTCCTCGACCCCGTGCCCAACCGCGTCGGTCTCATGCCGGCGCGTGCCGAATTTCTGACGGCCATGCGTGAAGTCACCGCCGCCCACGGCATTCTGCTTATCTTCGATGAAGTGATTTCATTCAGGGTCGGCTATCGGGGGGCGCAAGGTGTGTTCGGCGTCCAGCCCGACCTCACGACGTTCGGCAAGATCATCGGCGGCGGCTTTCCAGTGGGAGCGGTCGGCGGACAGGCCGACGTCATGGCGGTCTTCGATCCGCGCGACGGCAAGCCGCTCGTGCCGCACGGGGGAACCTTCAACGCGAACCCCGTCACCATGGCGGCAGGGCTGGCCGCCATGCGCCTCATGGACGAGGCCGCCTATACCCGACTCGACGACACGGGAGCGAAGCTGCGCGGCGGCTTTCGCGCCTGCCTGGAGCGCGCCGGCGTGCCGGGAGCCATCACCGGGCTGGGGTCCCTCTTTCGCATCCATCCCGTTGAGCGAGCGCTCGTGGACTACCGCAGCACCGCCGCCGACGACGGCGAACGAAAACGCCTCGATCAGCTCTTTCGGGCGCTGCTCGACCACGGCATTCTCATTTCGCCCACCGGGCTCGGTTGCCTGTCGACCGCCGTGGCCGAGTCAGAGATCGAATACTTCCTGGAAGTCGTGAACCACTGCGTGAAGTCCCTCGACTGAGCAACTCGCGGCGCAAAGCGCGGGCGGATGGGATCTGGGCCACGGCCATCCCGAGGCGAGGATCAGGGAGATGGCCCGCCCTCCTCAGCGACCCCGATAGGTCGTGTAGCTCCAGGGAGCGACGAGCAACGGCACGTGATAGTGGCCGGCGGGCTCGGCGATGGCGAAGCGCACGGGCACGACATCGAGGAACGGCGGGTCGGCCACCGGCGCCCCGATGCCGCGGAAGTAGGCCGCGACGTGGAAGGCGATCTCGTAGTGCCCGACCTTCATTCGGTCGGCGTCGAGCAGCGGCTGGTCGGTGCGGCCATCGCCATTCGTGGTGACGGTCTTGAGGAGGCGCGCGCGACCGCCCGGTTCAATGGTCGAGAGATCGATCCGCATCCCGGCCGCGGGACGACCGTGGGCCGTGTCGAGGACGTGAGTGGTGAGCGTTCCTGCGCCGTGGGCGGTCGTCACGCCCTCACGAGCCCTTCGAGCCGCAGCCGGGCGATCTTGGCAACCTCGGCGAGGGCCGCGTCGATTTCCTGTTCACGGCGGTGACCGAGACGCCGCTCGAATGCGGCCAGGATGCCCGCCTTGTCGTGCTGGCGCACCGCAATGATGAAGGGAAAGCCGAACGTGTCCCGGTAGGCCACGTTGAGGCGGTGGAAGCGCTCGTACTCCTCCCCGGTGAGGCGATCGAGCCCGGCCGAGGCCTGTTCGGTGGCCGAGTCGGCACTTATGGTACCCGCGCGGGCCGCTTGGCCAGCGAGATCCGGGTGCGCTCTCAGCAGAGCGACGCGCTGGTCGGTGGTCGCCCTCCGCACCGCGACCACCATCGCGGCGTGGAGGTCCCCCACGGTCGCGAAGGGGCGCGCCGGCCAGGCATTCTCCGCCACCCACGGCGAATGCTCGAAGACGGCTCCGAGCGCGCGGGTGAACGCCGGGCAATCCTGGCCATTCAGCTCGCCCAGGGACAGGCGGCTCGACACGGGCGCACTGTGACTGATTTCTTGGTGTGCAGCAAGGGCGATCAGTTTCGGGTAAGGTCATGGAGATGACCGGCCGGCTCGGCGATCTGCTCCCCTCGCCCCGCATTCTGCTTGGCCCCGGTCCCAGCATGGCTGACCCCCGCGTGCTGCGGGCCATGGCCACGCCACTGCTCGGTCAGTTCGATCCCGAGTTCACCGCCATCATGAACGAGGTGATGGCCCTCTCCCGCTTCACCTTCCAGACGGACAATGCCCGGACGTTCCCCGTCTCGGGGACAGGGCGGGCGGGACTGGAGGCGGCCATCGGCTCCATCGTGGAGCCAGGTGACCGGGTGGTGGTTGGGGAGTGCGGCCGCTTTGGCCTGCTCCTCATCGAGATCGCGGAGCGATGCGGCGCCATCGTGGTGCCCGTGCGCGGCGAGTGGGGGCGCGTGCTCGAGCCGGAAGCCATCGCGACGGCGCTGAAGGCCGGCCGGACGAAACTCGTGGCCGTGATCCACGGCGAAACGTCGACGGGCGTGCTCCAACCTCTCGAGGAGATCGCCCGCCTCGCCCGCGCTCACGACGCGCTCCTGATGGCCGACGTCGTGGTGACGCTCGGGGGATCGGAGGTCGCCGTCGATCGGTGGGGAATCGACATCGCGGTTGCCGGCACCCAGAAGTGCCTGAGCTGTCCCTCCGGACTCGCCCCGGTCACCTTCAACGAGCGCGTGGAGGCGGCCATCCGCTCGCGCCGCCGCAAGGTGCAGAGCAACTACCTCGATCTCGGCCAGCTCATCGACTACTGGAGCCCGGACCGCTTCAATCACCACACGGCGCCCACGGCCATGGTGTACGGCCTCCGCGAGGCCCTCCGGTCGATTGAGGTGGAGGGGCTGATGGCGCGCTTCGCGCGCCATCGCCGGCACGGCGACGCGCTTCGCGCGGGCCTCGAGGCGCTCGGTCTGACGCTCTTCGGCAAGGAGGCCCCCGAGCATCGCCTCCCATTCATCACTCCCATCGTCGTGCCCGAGGGCGTCGACGAATTGCGGGTGCGCCACCGGCTCATCGAGGACTTCGGCATCGAAATCGGCGCGGCCTTCGGTCCGCTGCAAGGGCAGATCTGGCGCATCGGCACCATGGGCTACTCCGCGCAACGTCAGAACGTCCTGCTGTGTCTGGCCGCCCTCGAGCACGTCCTGCGGGGCGAGGGCTGGCGCGCGCCGGCCGGGGCTGGCGTGGAGGCCGCCGTCGCGCATTACTCGGCGGTCCCAGGGGCGGAGAGCCGGCGAATCGACGAGAGCCTGGGCGCGACCGGGATCGGTCAGGTATGACGTACCCGCGGGATCTGGCCGGCTACGGCAGGAACCCTCCGGATCCGAAGTGGCCGGGCGGCGCGCGACTCGCGCTCCAGATCGTCATGAACTACGAGGAAGGCGGCGAGCGCTGCATCCTGCACGGCGATGGCGAGTCGGAGGCCTTCCTGCAGGAAGTGGCGGGCGGGCCGCCGCTAATCGGGGTCCGGAATCTCCAGGTGGAGTCGATCTATGAATACGGCAGCCGCGTGGGCTTCTGGCGGCTCATGCGCATGTTCGCGCAACGCGGTCTTCAGATCAGCGTGTTCGCCGTGGGCATGGCCCTCGAGCGCCATCCGGAAGCGGCGGCGGCCATCGTAGAGGCCGGTCATGAGGTGGTGAGCCATGGGTACCGCTGGATCGACTACCAGTTCGTCAGCGAAGAGGTGGAACGCGAGCACATGCGGCTGGCGATCGAAAGCATCGCGCGAACCACGGGGAGCCGGCCTCTCGGCTGGTACACCGGCCGCCTCAGTCCGAACACGCGGCGGCTGGTGGTGGAGGAAGGTGGGTTCCTCTACGACGCCGACGCCTACAACGACGATCTGCCGTACTGGGATGGAGTGGCAGGTCGGCCACACCTCGTCGTTCCGTACACTCAGGACAACAACGATATGAAGTTCGCCACGCCGTCTGGCTTCGCCACCGGCGACCAGTGGTTGGCCTACGTGCGCGATGCCTTCGACGTGCTCTATGCCGAAGGCGCTGAGCACCCGAAGATGATGTCGCTCGGGTTGCACATGCGCCTCATGGGGCGGCCCGGGCGGGCGGCTGCCCTGGCCCGCTTCCTCGATCACGTGCAAGGTCACGACCGAGTATGGATCTGCCGGCGCGTCGACATCGCCCGGCACTGGATCGCTCACCATCCTTATCCCGCAAGGAGCCAATCATGACCAACCGAACCCGCTGGGCATCCGCCGCCGCACTGGGGGTGGCGTTGCTCGCCCTGATTGCCGTGGCCGGCGCCCAGACGCCGGACCCTCCCGCCGGTGTCGCCGCCCAGGTGGGCGACGACAGCGTCTCGATGACCGATCTGGAGCAGGGCGTGGCCATCGAGCTGGCCCGCATCGACCAGCAACGCCAGAACCTCCTCGAGCGGAAGTTGAACCAGCTGATCGGCGACCGGCTCCTCGCGCAGGAAGCGGGGCGGCGGGGGATCACCGTGGCCAAACTCCTTCAGGACGAGGTTGTCTCGAAAACCCCGGCGGTGACCGAGGCCGAGATCAACGGTTTCATCGCGCAGAACCGCGCGCGGCTGCCCAAGACCGACGAGGCCGAACTTCGCCCGCGGGTGGCCCAGTACCTCGAGCAACAGCGCGTGAACCAGCAACGCGAGACCTTCATCGCTGCCCTGAAGACCCGAACCCCGGTGCGCATCTATCTGAAGGAGCCGGATCCGGCTCGGGTGAACATCAACCCGGCCGTGGGCTTCGCCCTGGGTCCCAATGAGGCCCCGGTGACCATCGTGGAGTTCTCGGACTTTCAGTGTCCCTACTGCAAGTCGGTGGTGCCCACCCTGAAGCAGCTGACCGCTCGCTACGGGGACCGCGTGCGTCTGGTCTTCCGCGACTTTCCCCTTGTCAGCCTGCACCCCGAGGCGCCGCTCGCCCACGAGGCTGCGCGGTGTGCCGGCGAGCTTGGGAAGTTCTGGCCCTACCACGATCGGCTCTTCGAGGGCACGGACTACGGGCCCGCGGCCCTCAAGCAGCACGCCGCAGACCTCAAGCTCGACGCCGACGCTTTCGCCAAGTGCCTGGACAGCGGGCGCTACCGCGCCGCCATCGAGGCCGACATAGAGGAGGGCACTCGACTCGGCGTGTCGGGCACGCCGACCTTCTTCATCAACGGCCGCCCTCTCGTGGGCAACGTGCCGCTGGCGGAGTTCCAGCGCGCCGTCGATCGCGAGTTGGCCCGGACGGCGTCGAAATCGAAATAGTAGGCTCGCCTCGGACACCGGGGCTCCCGCCCCGGTCCGTCCCTTCCTAGTCCCGCATCCAGGTCTCGGCGAGAGGGATCTGCCACTCGCGCAGCCGGGGCGGCACAGCCTCGGGCCTGGGTGCCGCCGAACCGGCGCCACTGGGCGCGACACGGAGTAGCCGTTCGATGTCGGCGCGCCGGTACAGGCGCTCGCGCTTGATTCCCTGGCGGTAGCTCTGAAGGATGCCCCGGCTCACATAGGCATAGAGGGTGGTGCGTTTCACGCCGAGGAGGCTCGCGGCCTGGCCGGCGGTCAGATATCCCGGCTCGTCGGTATCCATGCCCTTCACCCTAGCACTTCTTCTTCGGCCTCATCGAGTCATATATTTTCTAATCTAGTCTGATCAATATTAATCGAGTATAGTCATGTCGGAGTGAGTCCAACCCGGACACCCAACAGGAGGCACACCATGGCCACGGAGTGGAAGGCAGGACTGGAAGACGTGGTGGCGGCGCGGTCGGCCATCACCGCCATCGATGGGACGCGGGGGCGGCTCTCCTACCGCGGATACGAGGTCGGGGAGCTAGCGTCGCGAGTGCCGTTCGAGGAGGTCACCCATCTGCTCTGGTTCGGGGAGCTGCCGAGCCCTGACGAGGCCGCGCGCTTCACCGCAGGTCTGCATGAGAGTCGCCACCACTGCGGCCCAAGCCTGGACGTGCTGGAGGGGTGTCCCCTCGACAGCCATCCCCTGGATGTGCTGCGAACGGTGGCATCCTTCGCCGCCACGATGGACCCCGACACCCGGCACCTCGATCGCGAGGCCAACGTGCGGAAGTGCCTGCGCCTCATGAGTCTGATCCCCGCGGCGGTCGGGGCCTGGCAGCGGCGGCGGAGCGGACAGTCTCTAGTCTCGCCCCGCGCCGACATCTCCCACGCGGCGCACTTCTTGTACGGCCTCACCGGCCAGATCCCCTCGCCCGAGGCGGCGCAGTTGATGGACGTGGTCCTCACCCTCCACGCCGACCACGAGTTCAACGCATCGACCTTCGCCCTCCGGGTGGCGGTGGCCACGGTGGCGGACCTCCATGCCGCCATGGTGGCGGCCATCGCCACCCTCAAAGGGCCGCGCCACGGCGGGGCCAACGAGGACGTGCTCGACATGCTGCACGAGATCGGCGATCCGGGACGCGCCCGGGCGTTCATCGAAGCGCGGTTGACCGCCCGCGACGGGCTCTCGAAAGGAGAGCGGGGCGATCCCAAGTCGCGGATCCCGGGGTTCGGCCATCGCGTGTATCGGGTCGACGATGCCCGCGCCCGCGTACTCCGTGGCATGGCCCAGGCGGTGGCCCAGGCCACGGGACGCAGCCGCCTCTTCGAGGTGGCGGAGCGCGTCTACGAGACAGTGACGTCGAGGACCGGCCTCCCGGTCAACGTCGACTTCTTCTCGGCCGTGGTCTACGACGCGCTGAACATCCCGCCCGACTTGTGCACGTCGGTTTTTGCCGTGGGGCGCGTCGCCGGCTGGTGCGCGCACGCGCTCGAGCAGTACGCTGACAACCGCCTGATCCGGCCACGCGCCCACTACACCGGGGTCGGTCCCCGGTCGCTGGTGGAGGCAGCTACTTCGGCTGCGGGGTGAGTCGCAAGTACGGCTTGAGCGCTTTCCAGCCCTTCGGGAAGCGCGCCTTGGCCTCCTCGTCGCTGACCGCGGGAACGATGATGACGTCCTCCCCCGGTTTCCAGTTCACGGGAGTGGCCACGCGGTGCGCGTCCGTGAGCTGGAGCGAGTCGATCACCCGGAGAATCTCGTCGAAGTTGCGCCCCGTGGTCTGGGGGTAGGTGATCATGAGCCGGATTTTCTTCTGGGGATCGATGACGAAGACGGTGCGAACGGTGAACACCTCGTCGTGGGCGGGGTGCATCATGCCGTAGAGGTTCGCCACCGTCCGCTGGGGATCGGCGATGATCGGATAGTTGGGCGCGTGCCCCTGTGTTTCCTTGATGTCGTTGGCCCAGCCGCGATGCGAGTCGACCGGATCGACCGAGAGCCCGATCGCCTTGACCCCGCGCTTGTCGAACTCAGGTTTGATCCGGGCCACGTAGCCGAGCTCCGTGGTGCAGACGGGGGTGAAGTCGCGAGGATGCGAGAAGAGAATGGCCCAACTATTTCCGATCCACTCGTGGAAACGGATAGGACCCATGGTGGTTTCGGCCGTGAAATCGGGGGCGGTGTCGCCGAGTCTGAGCATGGGTGTGTGACCTCCTCGACAGGTTGCGGCGCCTAGCGCGCCGAGGCAGAGAGTACCGGATTTTTCGGGAACTTTCCTGTGAACAATCGCGATCGCAGTCGGGCGAGACGAGGCGTCACCCTCGGGTGTACGACCGCGGGGCGGCTGGGCTAGACTGATCGTCGAGCGCGACGGGGAGGTAACCCGCATGGACGAGGTGGAGTTCCGGCCGAGGCCATCGCGAAACCCCCCTGCGATGGTGCGCAATCCGGGGCCGAGCGCGGCGCGATCATATTCGTCAAGGTGAACCCCCAGCTGGCGAGGGACACGCGCAATGGGTAACGTCGAGCGATGTGACAAGACCCTGCCGACCAACGAGATGATGTTTGCCCTCCGGCGCGACCCGGCCTTGCGCGAGCGCTTCGTCCGCGACCTCGACGGGGTCGCTCGGCAATTCGGCCTCTCCCGGGAGGAGGTGGAGGCGATTCGGGCCAAGGATCCGCGCCGGCTCATGGACCTCGGCGTCCACCAGTACTACGTCCCGCAGATTCTCCGCGTCTTCTTCGGCGCGGCTCACAATTCCAATGCCAGCGCGGTGCTGGAATGCTACAGGCGGGCCTTCCCCGCCGAGACGGCGAAGGCCATGGCCCTCCAGGCGCGGCTCGCAGGCGGCGGGTGATGGCCCAGATCGTTCAGCGCACCGGGCGAGGGTGATGGCCCAGATCGTCGCCGCCATGGCCATGACGCATTCGCCTGGGCTCACCGGTTGGTTCAGCCGCGCCTCCGAGACCGACCAGCGGCTGGTGTTGGGGGCCACCGCCGAGATGCGGCGGCGCCTGGAGGCGGCCCGCCCCGACGTGCTGGTGATGTTCAGCAACGATCATCTGCTCAACTGGCCCATCAACAACGTTCCCGAGTACACGGTGGGGATCGCCGACGAGCACGTGGGGCCGGCCGACTGGTTCGACGAGTGGCTCGCTATGGAGAAGTACCGCGTGCCGGGCCATCCCGCCCTAGCGCGATGGATGGTGAACGAGAGCGCCCGGCGCCGCCTCGCCCTCGCGTATCTAAGGGAGATGCAGTTCGACGACGGCATCTCCGTGCCAACACACTACCTGAACCCCGACGCCCGCGTCCGCCTGGTGCCGGTCACGATGAACTGCACGGTGCCTCCCATTCCGACGCCGCAACGCGCGTACGAGGTCGGCACGGTTCTGCGAGACGCGCTGCGAGCGTTTCCCGACTCCGACCGCATCGCAGTGGTCGCCACCGGCGGGCTGTCTCACGAACCGGGCGGCCCGCGCTATTTCTGGGTCGACGAGGAGTTCGACCGGTGGTTCCTCGACATGCTGGAGAAGGGAGACCACCAGGCCCTCCTGCGCGAGTGCACGCTCTCGCGCATGGAGGAAGCCGGCTCGGGCGGTACAGCGGAGCTGCTGGCGTGGATTGTCGTCCTCGCCTTCACGCGTGGTCCCGCCGACGTGCTGGCCTACACGCCCGCCTTGGCCTGGCGCTCCGGGACTGGCATGGTGACGTGGGGCGACCTGGCGTAATACCCGAACCTGCGACGTCGGTCAGGCGGCCGACGACACCGTCGAGGGGACGCCGCCCCCGATGAAGCGGGCCAGCGACACCCAGCTCGCACTGCTGCACGCCGGGCACGCATCGAGGCCTACTTCGAAGCATTCCTCGCAGTCCAGACACAGCGCGAGGCGATTCAACGGCACATGCAGACTGGGACGAACGGTTCGCACGTCACGTAGCATAGGTGGCTCCCTCCCCATACACGTTAGACGCCTGAGACGCAGCATTCGGCGCGCCAGGTCACTGCCCACACCTCAACAATGGCGTCATGGTTTCACCTTGAATCTTACGATGAGGTATTCAAGATACTGAAGTGTTGTGGATCTCTGGATCAGACGGGGCCCTGGTGACTCCCCGGCGACCTCGAGGATCACCGGGCAGGGACGGGCGCAATAGGCACACCGCAACCAGTCAGGATGTAGCTTCTAGGATACAGACCGGCCGGATTCCGGCCGAGCATGACGAGGAGGAGTGCCAATGACCTCCGTCAACCGGCAGATCGTGCTGCGCCGTCGCCCCATGGGCGAGCCGCAGCTTGATGACTTCGAACTCGTGGAGTCGCCCGTGCCGAAGCCGGGGGACGGTGAAGTCCTGAGCAGGACGATCTATCTTTCGCTGGATCCCTACATGCGGGGCCGCATGAACGAGGGGCGCTCCTATACCGGCGGTATGAATCCCGAGCTGGGCGACGTGATGGTGGGCGGCACGATCGCTGAGGTCCTCGAGTCGCGCCATCCCGCGTGTGCGCGCGGCGACATCGTTGTGAACTTCAACGGGTGGCAGACCTTTGGCGTGGCGAAGGGTGGGGGATTCCGCAAGCTCGACCCCAAGCAGGCGCCCATTTCGACGGGGCTCGGCGTGCTCGGGATGCCGGGCATGACGGCCTACGTGGGCCTGCTCGATCTGGGACGCCCCCAGCCCGGCGAGACGGTGGTGGTATCGGCCGCCGCGGGGGCCGTGGGTTCCGTGGTGGGGCAGATCGCCAAGATCAAGGACTGCCGAGCGGTCGGCATCGCTGGCTCCGCGGCCAAGTGCGACTATGTGGTCCGCGAGCTGGGCTTCGACGCCTGCGTGAACTACAAGGACTCGGACTTCTTCGAGCAACTCCGGGCTGCGTGTCCGAAGGGCATCGACGTGTACTTCGAGAACGTGGGAGGCGCGGTGCTGAGCGCCGTGCTGCGCCTCGTCAACGTCCGCGCCCGCATTCCGCTCTGCGGGCTCATCGCCCAATACAATGCCACCGGGGCGGTCGGCGGACCAGACTGGCGTCCGCTGCTCACCGGCCGCGTCCTCGTGCAGGGCTTCATCGTGTCGGACCACGCCGACCGGATGCCCGATTTTCTCGCCGAGTGCGGGCGCTGGTACGCCGAAGGCCGGCTCAAGTACCGCGAAGACGTCGTGCACGGCCTGGAGTCCGCGCCGCGCGCCTTCATCGGTCTTCTCCGGGGTGAGAATTTCGGCAAGCTGTTGGTGAAGCTCTAGCAGGCTCCTGAAGAAGGCCCATCTGCTTCGTCGGCGTCCTCGGCGACGCGCGCGCCCCAGGGGAGATGCCTCGCATGCCGCCGTCGGCGCCACCGCGCATCTGGGCTTGTCGAGCCGCCCCAGGGTTCTTCAACAGCCTGCTCGTCTTCGTTAGTGCGGCGCGTGCGCTGGGCGGTGCTGGCCCTCATGAGCTCCGCGCACGGGCTCGGCTCGCTCGCGGCGCTCGCGGTGGCCCCCCTCACGCCGTTCCTCCTGGACGGGCTCGAACTCTCGCGCATGCAGATCGGACTGTGTGTGCCGGCGGTCTACCTCGGCGGGGTGGCCATGTCGCTGCCCGCGGGCTGGCTCACTGAGCGATTCGGGGTTGCGCCGCTGCTGGTGGCCGGACTGACGCTGACGGGAGCGGCCGTGGCGCTGGCCGCCCTTGTCAGCGCCTTACCCGCATTCCTCGCCCTCCTGGTCCTGGCAGGCTTCGGCTTCAGCGTCCTCAACCCGACGACTGGGCGAGCGGTCTTCGACTGGTTTCCGCCTGGCGAGCGCGGCTTGGCCATGGGCGTCAAACAGGCGGGGCTCACGCTCGGTGGTGTCGCGTCCGCGTTGGCGCTGCCACCCCTCGCAGTGACCTTCGGGTGGCGAACCGCGCTGGCCGCGGGCGGAGCGGTCTCCGTGGCCTCAGCCGTGCTCGTGGCGGCGATCTATCGCGGCGCAGCGGGCCGGTCGGCCACCGTGTCCCTGAGGGGGCCCCGGCTCGCCGATCTCGCCCCGATCGTGCGTCGTCCAGGGGTCGGCGCCGTCCTTGCGTGCGGCCTCGCGCTCGGTGTCGCACAATCGTCGGTGCTCAGCTACCTCGTCCTCTATGCCCGCGATACGTTCGATCTCTCGAGCATCGACGCGGCGCGGCTCTTGGCTTTAGCCCACCTCGGGGGAGCCACGGGACGCCTGGGCTGGGGCGTGGTCAGCGACCGGTGCTTCGGTGGCCGCCGGCGACCGGGACTGGCCATCAACGCGCTCGTGGCCGCGGCGAGCTTCGCGACGTTTGCCCTCGGCGCGGCTGTCCCGCCGTTGCTCGCGAGCGTCGCCGCGTTCGTGGCCGGGGTTGGGGCATTCGGTTGGGTCGGCCTTTACTTCGCGTTGATGGCGGAGATCGGCGGACCGCGCTTCGCCGGTCTCATGACCGGGCTTAGCGTGATCTTCGCATGGGGCGGGGTCCTCATGGGGCCGCCGCTCTTCGGAGCACTGGTGGAGTTAACGGACTCCTACCGGATGGCCTGGCTTGCCTTGACGGCGCTCGCCCTCGTGGTGGCGGCCGTGCTCCCGCGACTGCGCCCGCTGGTTGCCCGAGGTCGGACTCGAGACGAGTGACGTCGGGGCCTGTCGAATCCGCATCTCATGAGTCAGAGCGGCAGGCGGACGGTGAAGTAAAGTCAGAGGGGCAGGCGGATGGTGAAGCGGCTCCCGGCTCCCGGAGTGGTCTCGACGGTGATCGCCCCGCCGTGGGCGGCCACGATGGAGCGCGCGATGGCGAGACCGAGACCGGTGCCACCGGTGGCCCGGGCCCGCGCGGCGTCGAGCCGCACGAACGGTTCGAAGATGCGCTCCGTATCAGCCGCGGGGATGCCGATCCCGGTATCGGCCACGCTGAGGGTGGCTGCGCCGTCGGCGCGGGTGAGCGCGATCTCCACCGCGCCGCCCGTTGGCGTGTACTTGACGGCGTTCTCGACCAGATTGATCACCGCCCGGCGCAGGGCGGCCTCTTCGCCCCGTACCGTGAGGGGCGTCAGCTCTTTGGCGCGCACGGTGACGCCGGCTCGCTGACCGATCTGGACGCCCAGGTCCAGGGCCTCGAGGACCAGAGGCTCCAGCTCGACGGGCCGCCGCGGGACTTCGAGACCCGCGGTGGCGCGCGAGAGGAGCAGGAGGTCTTCGGCCAGCCTGATGAGGTGCTCCACGTCGTCGAGATTCGAGGCGAGCACGCGGCGATACTCGTCGGGCGCTCGTTCGGCGCGCAGGGCCACTTCCATGCTGCCCTTGAGGGTCGTGAGGGGCGTGCGCAGCTCGTGTGCGGCATCGGCCGCGAAGCGCCGCATCTGCCCGAAGGTCGCCTCCAGCCGTCCGAGCATGGCGTTCAGCGTCTCGGCCAGCCGATCCAGCTCGTCGCCTGCGCCGCGCGGGGCAACGCGCTGCGCGAGGTCCTCCGCCGTGATGCGCCGCGCTGCGGCCGACATCATGTCCACCGGCCGCAGGGCGGCGCGGGCGAGGGCCGCGCCGCCCATGGCCGCGAGGGCCACGCCGGCCGGAATCACCAGCAGCAGCGTTTGGGCATAACGGGTCAGGGCTTGCTGCGTGCGCTCGAGGGGAAGGCCAACTTGCACCAGCTGCACGACGCGCGCCTCGCGCATGACCGGGATGGTCAACAGGCGCGTTCGTCCCTGGGGAGAGAGGTCGACCGTCTCGAAGGTGCTCCGGCCGGCGGCGGCATTGCGGCGCGCCTCTTCCGAAAGAGGCAAGCGGTCGTCACGCGGCTGGGGTGAGCGCAGGCGCAGGCGCCCCTCGGGATCGAGCAGCTGGAAGAACTTGTCGTACAGCTCGGCACCCAGGAACTGGCGCAGCGCCTGCTCGGTCGGATCGCGCCCTGCCTCGACGGCGGGTGGCGTCGTGTTCTGGATGGCTTGGGCCACCGTGAGTAGCGAGGCGTCCACGTCGTGCAAGAGCCGCGTGCGCAGCAGCGAATACGACAGGCCACCGACCAGCAGAAGGATGACGAGGAGGATGAGCGAGTACCAGATGGTCAGGCGGCTCCGAATGGAGAGCGGGCGCATCACTGCTCGGCCTTGAGCGTGTACCCCGCGCCGCGCACGGTGCGGAGCAACGGCGGCTCACCCTCACCGTCGATCTTGCGCCGCAGGTAGCCGACGTACACGTCGACGACGTTGCTCTCCGGATCGAAGTCCAGCCCCCACACGTGCTCGGTGATCATGGGGCGGGTGAGGATGCGCCCGGCATTCCGCATGAAGTACTCGAGGAGCGCGTACTCACGGGTGGTGAGGGTGATGCGCCGCTCGCCCCGGCGCACGTCGCGTCGCGCGGGATCGAGGAGCAGATTCCCCACCCGGAGCGTCGGGGTCCGCGTGTCGCCGCCGCGGCGCAGGAGTGCGCGCACGCGCGCGAGAAACTCCTCGAACGCGAAGGGCTTGGTGAGATAGTCGTCCGCGCCCACGTCGAGCCCGGCGACCTTGTCGGTCACGGAGTCGCGGGCGGTGAGGACGAGGGCCGGCGTCTTGATCCCGCGCCCGCGCATGGCCCGTAAGATGGCGAAGCCATCGCGCTTGGGCAACATGACGTCGAGGACGAGAAGATCGTACGGGGGACTGTGGAGGATCAGCTCGAGCGCCGTCTCGCCGTCGGCCGCCACCTCGATGGCATGGCCTTCCTCTTCCAGGCCTTGTCGGATGAAGTTGGCCACCTTCCGCTCGTCCTCGGCTACCAGGATGCGCATCCCGTCGCGCCTAGTTTGGCATACACGGGTACCACGAGGAGGGGAGTTAAGCCCACCCCATGCCGAGACACCCCGAGCACCGAGACGTCTCGCCAGAAGCCGCACGTGCGCTTGTAGGTGCCTCTCAGGTAGCATCGCGGGCATGTCCCATCTGCCGCGCAGCACTCCAGGGACGTCAGAAGTCCTGCTCGGGGAAGTGCCGGGCCGCGCTCAGTCGCCAGCGTCAGGCGGAGACCGGCGAGGCCCGCGACCGGAAGGTAGCCCACCTACTCCGAGCGGCCCTGGCGAAGCTGGAGGGCCCATGATGAGCCGCATGTTCGCCGCCCTGATCCTCGCTATCGCCGCCGTCGCTGCGCCATTGTCACTGACAACCGCGCAGCAGCATGTTCGGGTCGATGGAACGGTCCTGTGGATTTCCGGCAACACCCTCACGCTCCGAACGGATGTACCGTCGGCGCCTGAATATCAGATTTACGGTCAATATTTGGTGCCCGTGCCGGGCCCATCCCTGAACGTCAGCTGTGATCTCCGCCAGCTTGCGCAGAGTGACTACGCGTACATGCGGCCGGGCGAACGCGTTAGCGTCATTGGCGTCATGTCCCGCGATGGCCGCCACCTCGTCGCAACGTCGATCATCCGGGACGCAGATCAGCAGGCGCC
>JBKPAK010000335.1:0-7022 GCA_046726415.1 Candidatus Methylomirabilota bacterium | reverse complement strand
GACCTCATCTGAGCCCAGCTAATCCTTCGCGACCGGAACTGACCGCCCGATCGCGATCCACACGATGATGCCGGGGTGCCGGCCGGCGGTCGTCGGGCTGGGCGTCCGCCCGCCAGCCCACGCGGCGAGGCAACGGAGATGGAGGTGAAAGCGGTCGAGGCCGCGCTGGAGAGCATCGACGGTAACAGGACCCAACGGGCAGCAGGCGCATGCGCGTGGCGGCCGGGACGGGTCACCCCGATTCCGGTACTCGGCCGGTGCCCTCACCGCGGCTCCATCGTTCCCCGGGCCGCCAGCTCCCGCGCGATGCCGACCCCGACTAGACTTCGATCGTAATCCTGGTGAACCGGCTGGCGATCACCAGCATCGCCGCTGACGTGAAGAGCAGCAGTGTGGAAATCGCGTTGATGGAGGGGTTGACGCCAGTCCGTAGCATGCTCCACACCACGAGCGGCAGCGTGCTCTGCGGCCCGATGGTCAGGAAGGTAATGACGAACAGGTCGAAGGACTGAGCGAAGACGAGGAACATGCCTCCAACTATGGACGAGCGAATCAGCGGGAACGTGACTTCCCAGAAGGTCCGCCAGCCACTGGCGCCCAGATCACGGGCCGCTTCTTCGATGAATCGGTCCATGTCCACCAGGCGAGCCCGGATCACCAGGAACATGAACGGCGCCAGATACAGGGCATGGCCGACCACGACAGTCAGAAGCGAAAGGCGAACCTTCATCGCCGAGAACAGCAGCAGGAGCGACACGCCGAGGATGAGCGTGGGCAGAGCCAGTGGCACTGTGAAGAACGCGCTCAGCGTGCCTCGCCAGCGGAAGCGGTAGCGCGTCAGCGCCAAAGCCGCAGGAGTGGCCACCAGCGCCGTCAGCAACGCCGTGCCCATCGCCACGTACACGCTGTTTCGGGCTGCGCTCAGCAACGCCGGAGTGTTGAACGCCGTGAGATACCAGCTCAGCGTCAGCCCACGGATGGGGAAGCGGGTCGTGACGTCCACGCTGAACGAGAACAGGACGACCATGACGATCGGCAAGTACAGAAACATGATCGTGAGGGCCGCGAGGCCGTAGAGCCACGGGAATCGCCCGGCCACGGTCAGGAAGTCAACCTGGCGCCTGGTCACCAGCGCCTCCGACAGCACACGCTCAACAATCAGCCCCTCCGCAGAATGCCCAACGACCGAGCCCCATAAGCCAGCATTACCAGGACGAGCCCCATGACCAGGATGAGCGAGAACGCCAGGGCCGAGCCCAGCGGCCAATTGAAGACGACGCCGAACTGATTGATGATGCTGCCACCGATCATCGCGCCGTTTGTGCCGCCGACCAGTTCCGGCGTCACGAAGTCGCCCGTGCTGAGCAGGAAGATGAAGACGAAGGCCGCGACGATACCGGGCGTGCTGAGAGGCAGTGTCACCTCGTAGAAGCCGCGTAGCGGCCCGGCGCCGAGATCGCGGGCCGCCTCCCCGACCTGGCGCGGGATGTTCAGCAGGGCCGAGTAAATAGGCAGGACGGCCACCGGCACGTAGACGTTGGTCAACGCGATGGCCACTCCAGCCGGGCTATACAGCAAGTAGCTCTGATGCTCGCGGGCCACACCCAACCCGACCAGGATCACGTCCAGCAGACCGTTGGTGCTCAGGAGAGAGCGCAAGGCATAGATGCGGATCAGGTAATTGCCGAACAACGTCAGCAGCACGATGAACAGGAGCAGATCCTTGTGCTTCTTGACCTTGAACGCCATGGTGTAGGCCAGCGGGTAGGCAATCAGGATGCTGAGTACCGCGGCGCCCAGGCCAACCAACAACGACCGGACAATCAATTTGGCGTACACGGGATCGGTGAAGACCTGGATATAATTCTTCAGCGTGAACTCACGCACCAGCGCGAAGCCGCTCGTCTGCCAGAAGCTGTACACCAGCATCGTCAGCATCGGAATGACGAAGAACACCAGCGTGTAGAGCGCCAACGGCGACAGGAGTCCCCCGACCCACCACCGCGTCCGGGCCATCAAGGTCGGTCTACTCCGTCAGCACCAGACAGTGTTCTCTCAGCCAGCTGAGATGGACGGCCGCGCCGGGGCTGAAGAGCGCCCGGTCCTCGCGCACACTCTCCAACACCATCACACGTGGTCCTCCCACCAACTGGACCTCGTAGCGCACCAGCGGGCCGAGGAAGATCACCTCGAGCACCTCGCCCGCAAAGCGGTTCGTCCCGGGACCCTGGGCCGAGTCCTCGATAACGATTCGCTCGGGGCGGATCGAGACCCAGACCGACTGGCCGACGCACGCGCCCGGCTGGCTCGTGGTGTGAACCTGCAGGTCGCCGATGCGGGCGACGAGACCGGCCTGGTTCTCCGCGATCACCGTCGCCGGAAGCAGGTTGCTCTCGCCGATGAAATCGGCCGCGAACACACTGGATGGCCGGCGGTAGATGTCACCCGGCGTCCCATCCTGGACGATGTGGCCGTGGTTCATGATCGCAATGCGGTCGGCCATGACGATGGCTTCTTCTTGGTCGTGCGTCACGTAGATGAAGGTGGTCCCAAGCAGGCGGTGGATGCGCTTGAGCTCGAGCTGCATGGCCTTGCGCAGCTTGAGGTCAAGCGCGCTGAGCGGCTCGTCCAGCAGCAGCACCTTGGGGCGGTTGATCAGCGCCCGGGCCAACGCGACACGCTGGCTCTGCCCTCCGCTGAGTTGCGTCACGCGACGGTGCTCAAATCCCTCCAGGCGCACCAGAGCCAGCACCTCGGCGAGGCGCGGCACGATCTGACCGGCCGTCGCACCCGCCATGCGCGGCCCAAAAGCGATGTTCTCGTAGACGCTGCGATGCGGGAAAAGCGCCGGGGTCTGAAAGACCATGTTCACCGACCGCCTTTCTGGCGGTACGTCCCGCATGTCCTGGCCGTCGATGAGCACCCGTCCCGAGGTCGGCGCTTCAAGGCCCGCCAGGATCCGCAGCTGCGTCGTCTTGCCGCAGCCGCTCGGGCCGAGCACCGCAACGAATTCACCCCGCTGTACCGCCAGGTGGATGTCGTCCAGCGCCACGACCTCGCTGCCGCGCGCGGCGCCCGGGAACCTCTTGCTGATGCCTTCGACCTGGACAATCCCTAGCCCGTCGACGCTCATGGCTCACCGATGTCGAGCACGATGCCGCTCTCGACGCCCCCCGGAGCCGCCAGGGCAACTGGGCCGTTGCGCGGGTACCCTGTCTCGCTGCCGGAGGGCGCCATGCACGGTCCATGGCGCCCCATTGGTGGAGCTCCGCGCGATCTCCTCGGGGACCGAGACCAACACGGCGCAAGAAACCGTCTGTTGCCGGCAGCGGCCCCGTGTGGCCGGGCGCGCCCGACTGCGACCGGTGGGGCGGCCGAGCCCCGCAGGGCGCGGCTTTTGGGCTCGGCGGTGATGACAGCGCGTCGACTGCGCTCCGGGTACACCGGCCGGCGGATCACGGCTTAAGTGTCGACACCGCGTGGGCTCGCGCTTTCCCCGTCCGTCGGCCGCAATCGCCGCCTCGCCCGCCGGCATCGAGACCAGCCCGAGGACCTGCCCGGATCCGGGCTTTCAGGTCATCAGCCGGCGTCAGGAAGATACCGGCGCTCAAGCGTAAATGCGCTGCGGGACTGGACGCCCCGGCCTCCTGCCCAGGCGTCCACCCGGCACTCGTCTACGAGGCCTTGATCTGCTCGTATCCTCGCAGCAGCTCGTCCAGCGAGATGTGATTGGCATCCGCGGCCCGCGCCGGCGGGAAGACGGAGAAGACCGCGCGCCCCAGTTGGTCGTTCAGCTTGTCATAGCCCATGAGCTTGGCGTGCTCCTGGGGCAGAAGCGGCACCGCCTTGGCGTTGGTCACCATCGAGTTGAGGGCCGGCCCGCTCTTGGCCATCACTTCGGGGCTGATGGCGTTGTCGATCCAGGCGTAGGCGGTGTCGAGGTTTGTCGCCCCGGTGAAAATGAAGTAGGAGTCGCACCAGGCCTTGGCCGGACCGTCGGGCAGGGCATCGGCCAGGTTGGCGCGCTGCTTCTGGCCCTGGACGGTGACGTACTGCCAGCCAATGGCGCCCAGCCAGATGTCGCCCCGCACCAGCAGATCGGTCATTTCACCGTAGGACTTGACCAGGGTCTTGCTGTTGGCCTTCCACTTCTTGCCCCACTCGATGATCTTCTGGAGATCAGCCTTACTGTATTTCGTGCCGTCGGCGCCCACGCCCACGATTGCGCCGATGAAGAACATCGTGCCGCTGGGATTGTCGTAGAAGCCGACCTTGCCTTTGTACTGGGGATCGATCAACACGTCCCAGGTCTTGGGTGGCTGTTTGACGAAGTCGGCGTTGTAGTTGATCACGTCGAACCCGAAGTAAGCGGGCACCGCGTATAGCTTGCCGTCACGCCGCGCCCAGTCCACGTTTTGGAACTGCGGGTACACTTGTTTGAAGTTCGGCAAGCGCGCCTCGTCGAGCGGGGTGAGCATCTTCTGCTCGATCATCGGTTGAATGAAGCGGCTGGTGATGTCGCCCACATCGTAGCGGCCCGGCCCACCGGCCTGGAACTTGGTCAGCACCTCGTCGTTGCTGCCGATGTAGGTGACGTTGAGGGTGATCCCGTGCTTCGCCTGGAACGGCTTGGCGGCGTCCGGGAGATCGTACCCCTCCCAGCCAATCATGTTCAGGTTGCCGCCGATCGCGGCCATCGCCGGTGGAGGGCGGTGGGCGACGAGTGAACCGCCGGCCAGGCCGGCGGTCGCCTTGAGAAAGCTCCTGCGGCTGATCGTGCTCTGCTCTTTCATCGCGAACTCCCCCTTTGTCCTCCGAATCGAGGGCCGGTGTGACAAGTCGCGCCAGGGCCGCCAATCGGTCCGGTCCCGAGGTCGATCACCTCCCCCCACAGCCCCCAGTACCCAGCGCCGCCTTCATTCCGGCCATGGCCGTCCGGGCGCCGTTCGCCAGGAACCCGGTGTCGATGCCCGTCGCGAAGAAGCAGGCGCCCAGGCCGGCCAGCCACCGCGGCTCATCGGCATCGGTGCCGAAGGGCACGCCCGCGGCACGGCATCCGGCGGCAATGCGCTCGATGGTCGCCACGACCTCCGGATGACGTGTGTGTGCCAAATGGCCCAGTGAGGCGGCCAGGTCCGAGGGTCCGATGAAGACCGCGTCAATGCCCGGGACCTTCAGGATGTCGTTCAATGCCTCGACCGCACGGATGTGCTCGACCTGGACCACAACCGTCGTGTCGGCGTTGGCACGCCTGACGTACTCCGACTCGCTCTGATAGTACCCAGATGGCCGCCACGCGCCCACGCTACGGATGCCTTCCGGAGGATACTTGCAGGCGGCCACGGCGCCGCGCGCCTCGTCGGCGCTGTTGACCATCGGCACCATGACTCCATCCGCTCCCAGGTCGAGCGCAATCTTGATTCGGACCGGATCGTTCCACGGCACGCGCACGAGCAGAGCGGTGTCGGAGCCTTTGCCCGCAATCAGCAGATCGCGCAGCGTCCCGGCGTCCACCGGTGCGTGCTCGCCGTCGATGAGCAGCACGTCGAATCCGACCTGGCTCAGGATCTCCATGCCCGCCGGATCGGACATGGTCACCCAGGTGCCGATGACGAACTCCCTCTGGGCCAGCTTGCGCTTGAGTAGAGATGGCACGCGTCACACTCCTGACTACTACTACACCATTTCGTGGGCGCTACGCCATGGGAGGACGCGTCCGGCCTGCAGTGTCCCGAGCCTCGGTGCTGGAGACCCAGGACGGCTCGCGAACCGAAGTCGCAAACTCTAGTGCTGCTCTTTGAGGGGCCAGACCTGATTCCCTCGACTCGACGGCTGGCACCGGATCCCTGCAGTGCTCAGTCGTCGCCAGTGGTCGCAATGACGCGTCGCGCATTGACGCCAGGATCGCGCTCGACGGCCGGACCGATATCCGGATATCGTGGCTTGGGGGACGGCCTAACCTGCAGCCGACAAAAGCGCGGAGGGGGTGTAGGCTCATCGTCGTCATCGTGGCGCTCCCACACAAGGTCGGTTTAGGGAATCGTGCCACCGATGCCATCACGGGTGTCGCCTGGCGCAGCGCCAGCAGATCCTGACAGAGCTCGGCGATGACATGAGCCGCTCTCCAACCCCGTCCGAACGGGCGTCCGCGGGCAACGCCGAGAGCACCGGCAGCACAAATCCCGCCAGACGCGGAAGGCAGAGGTATGCTGAGCAATTCCGATCTCGACCGAGGCGACTGCAACTACGCATGTCTGATCCCCGCTCGCACACTGGTAGAAAGGCGTACCCGACATGCTGCTTGAGGGACGAGTGGCGGTGATCACGGGCGGGGCCAGCGGTATCGGCCTGGCGACGGCGCGGCGCTTCGGCCAGGAAGGCGCCCGATTGTGCGTGGCGACTATCAACCAGGCGAAACTCGACCAGGCGGTGCCAGCCCTGCGTGGGGCCGGTTACGAGACCATCGGCGTGCGGGTTGACGTACAGGAGATGCCCCAAGTCCGAGCCATGGCTGCCGCCGTGCTGGAGGCCTTCGGCCGGATCGACATCCTGGTGTGCTCGCACGGGTTCTCGGCCTTCGGCAACGTGGTGGACCATGACGACACGCTGTGGGAGAGAGTGCTGGACGTGGACCTGATCGGCTGCTACCGCTGCAGCAAGGCCGTGCTCCCGCCCATGCTGCGCCAGAAGTGGGGCCGCATCCTCTACGTCTCGGCCACCTCGGCCTTCCGCTGCGAACCGGCCTGGACTGCCAAGTGCAGCGCCAAGACCGGCCTGCTTGGCCTGACTCGCGGGCTGGCGCTCGAAGTCGCCCAACACGGAATCACCGTCAACATGATCTGCCCAGCCTGGGTCCGCACGGAGCGGGCCCAGTTTGCCATGGGCGAGCAGGCCCGGCGCACCGGCCGATCGATCGACGACCTGTGGGCCGAGACCGTCGCCAAGTATCCGATGAAGCGCATCACGGAGCCGGAAGAGCAGGCTGATCTGATGCTGTATCTATCGAGTGATGCGGCGCGAGG
>JBKPAK010000334.1:0-15095 GCA_046726415.1 Candidatus Methylomirabilota bacterium | reverse complement strand
CCGGGCGCGGCACGTCCGCCTGGGTCGAGGGCGTGGCCAGGGTCTCGACGTGATTCGCCATGGCGTCAGTAGCGGATCCGCGGGTCGAGGTACGCGTAGCATGCGTCCACCGCGAGGTTCATCAGGACTACCACGGAGACGATCACGAGATTGACGCCCTGGATAACCGGATAGTCGCGCTGGTTGATGGCGTCGAAGAGAAAGCGCCCCATGCCGGGCAGCCCGAAGATCGTCTCGAAGATCACCGTCCCGCCGAGGATCTGTGCGATCTGAATGCCGAGGACGGTGATGACCGGGATCAGAGCGTTCTTGAGGCTGTGCTTGAGCACGACGGCGCTCTCGCGCACCCCCTTGGCCCATGCCGTGCGCACGTAGTCCTGGCGGAGCACCTCGAGGAGCTGCGCTCGGGTCAAGCGCATGATCGCAGCGGAGGAGGCGATGCCGAGGATGAAGGCGGGGATGATGAACTGCGAGACGTGCGCCCACGGATCGACGCTGAACTCGGTGAACTGGATGGGCGGGCTCCAGTTCCACCAGAGCGACGGCAGAAGGATGACCATCGTGGCGATCCAGAACCCGGGGACCGAGAGCCCAACGATGGCAAGGCTGCGGGCGACGTAGTCGGCGAGGGAGTCCTGCCGAATGGCGGCGAGGATGCCGATGGGCAGCGCGATCGAGACGGAGAAGAGGAGCGCAAGGAGGCCGAGCTTGAGGCTCACGGGCAGGCGCCGCCCCAACTCCTCGAGGACGGGCCGCTTCGTCCACAGCGACTCGCCGAGCTTGCCCTGGACGACCCGGCCTGCCCACTCGAAGTATTGGACGTAAATCGGGCGGTTGAGCCCCAGCTTGGCCCGGAGGTCTTCCAAGTCCTTGCCGTAGGCCCGCTCCTCGAGCATGAGCTGCACCACGTCGCCCGGGATCAGGCGCGGCAGGGAGAACACAACGAGGGACGCGAGGACGAGCGACGAGGTCGCGATCAGCAGTCGCCTCAGGACGTACTTGCGCATTCGTTCAGATGAGGGGCCGTCTACCGATCGAGCCAGAGCGCGGCTGCGCGGTTGCCGAAATCGAAGCTCGGGCTCGGGGCGTAATTCTTCACGTAGGGCTGCCAAGACGCCGTGAAGCCGACGTTGTTGGTGTAGACGTAGTACTGCTGCTCGGCCGCATACCGCTGGATGTCGAAGACGAGCCTTCGGCGCGTCTCGACATCCTTGATGCGCATCTGCTCCTTGAGCATCCCGTTGAGCTTGGGGTCATTCACATGGCTCGCATTCCGGGGCTGTTCGGGCATGTACATGCCGTAGAGGACGATGTGGGGGTCCCAGGCGATGCCGAAGGGACCCATCGCCATGCCCTCGAACTTACCCAGCGCCGTCGTCGACGCGTAAGCGCCAAATTCCTGCAGCTTTAGTTCGACGTCGATGCCGCTCTGCTTGAACTGGCGCTGGACGAGCTGGACGGCGTCGACGAGGTCGTTGCCGAAGCCCCCGGTGAATGTCAGCGGCGCCTTCAAGCCGCCAGGGAAGCCGGCCTCGCCCAGGAGCCGCCTGGCCTCTTTCGGATCGTGACGGTAGTAGTGGGCACCTGGACCGAGCTGGTCGATGCGAATCGACCACTCGGGCAGGCCGCGAGCCACGGCGGGCGTCGGCTCGCCCTTGAGGTAGACGGAGTCGATGATCGCCTGCCGGTCGATGGCATGGGAGATCGCGCGGCGCACGCGCACGTCGTTGAACGGCGGCTTGTCGGTCCGCATGTAGATGACCTGGGTCACGTTGGACAGGAAATCCTGGTAGACGAGCTGGGGATGGCTCTTCTTGATCGCCGCGACATCGGCCTGGCGGACGGTCCAGAAGTGCCAGGGGCCGGCGTCGAGCTGCCCTGTCCGGTAGGCGGCGAGCCCGGCTGCGTCGTCCTCCATCACCAGCCAGTCCACGCCGTCCACCAAGGGCAGGCCCGTCCGGAAGTAGTCCGGATTCCGCCGGAACACCGTCTTCACATTGGGCTCGTACCGCACGAGGAGGAAGGGGCCGGTGCCGATGGCCGCCTCGGGTCTCTTGAAGTCGCCGTACTTGTCCAGCACCTCCCGCGCCAGGATCCAGCTCGCCCACGGGCTGGCCAGCATGTGCAGGAGCCACACGAACGGCTCCTTGAGCCGGAAGCGGACCGTGTAGCGGTCGACGACCTCGACGCGATCGACGGGCTCGAACGTGTAGCGATGCGGATTCGCCTTATCCGTCAGAAAGCGGTCGAAGGTGAACTTGACGTCCTCGGCCGTCAGCTCGCGCCCGTTGAGGGGCGACATGTTGTGCCAGCGAACGCCTCGGCGCAGGTGGAAGACGTAGGTCAGCTCGTCCGGCTCCTCCCAGCGCTCGGCCAGGTCGGGCTCCACAGTGAAGACGCCCGGCGGCACCCCGGGACCCACCTTGTAGCGCACGAGCTTGTTGTAGACGAAGCTCAGCGTGTTGCTCTGCTTGAAGTTGAGGGCGAGATGGGGATCGAAGTGCGGCGGATCGTAGCCCCGCACGCGGAGAATTCCTCCGCGCTTGCCCTGCGCCCCGAGCCGCCTGGGCGCCAGGAGGGGCTCGGCCGACAGTGTCGCCCCGGTCGCCAGGCCGGCTTTCAGCACGTCGCGACGGGTCAACCCCTGCGAGAGCTTCGGATTCGATGTGCCCATGAACGCCCTCCTGTGCGCTGGCGCGGCATCGAGGGGCGTCACGGCTTGGCCGGGGCGCCCCGAGCGTTGGGAGGTATCGGGGGCCATCTCGGGGCCCCCATCTACCGATCGAGCCAGAGCGCGGCCGCGCGGTTGCCGTAGTCGAAGCTGGGGTTCGGTGCGTAGTTCTTCACGGACGGGTGCCACGACCCCGTGAACATCGCGGAGTACAGGTAGACGTAGTACTGCTGCTCCGCGGCGTAGCGCTGGATGTCGAAGATGACCTTCTTGCGCGCCTCCAGAGCCTTGGTGCGCATCTGCTCCTTCAGCATGGCCACGATCTTGGCGTCGGCGATGTGGCTGCTGTTGCGGGGCTGCTCGGGCGTATACATGCCGTAGAGGGCGGTGTGGGGCTCCCACGCGATACTGAACGGACCCAGGCCCATGCCTTCGTACTTTCCCAGGAAGGTCGTCGCGATGTACGCCCCGTACTCCTGGACCTTCAGCTCTGCCTCGATGCCGCCCTCCTTGAGCTGGCGCTGGGCGAGCTGGAAGGAGTCGAGCACATCGGAGCCATAGCCACCGGTGACGGTGAGCGTGGTCTTCAGGCCCTGGGGGAAGCCCGCCTCGGCCAGGAGCCGGCGGGCCTCCTTGGGATCGTGGCGGTAGTACTGGGCGCCCGGGCCGAGCTGGTCGATGCGCGGCGACCACTCGGTCAGGCCCCGGCCGATGGCGGGAGTCGGCTCTCCCCTGAGGAATACGGCCTCGATGATCGCCCGTCGATCGACGGCATGAGAGATCGCACGGCGCACCCGCACGTCGTTGAACGGCGGTTTGTCAGTCCGCATGTAGATCCCCGTCGTCACGTTGGAGAGGAAGTCCTGGTACGCGAGCTGTGGATGGCTCTTCTTGAGCGCGGCCAGGTCTTGCTGGCGAACGGCCCACTGGTGCCAGGGACCGCAGTCGATCTGTCCCGAGCGATAGGCGGCCAGCTGGGCGGCCTCGTCCTCCATCACGAGCCAGTCCACGCCGTCGACCGAGGGAAGGCCCGGCCGGAAATAGTCCGGGTTGCGGCGGAAAACGGTCTTCACGTTGGGCTCGTAGCGCTCCAGGATGAACGGGCCGGTGCCGACCGCCGTCTCGGCCCTCTTCAGATCCCCGTACTTCTCCACCATCTCCCGGGCGACGATCCAGGTGCCGGTCGGGTTCGCGAGCATGTGGAGGAGCCAGACGAACGGCTCTTTGAGTCGGAATCTCACCGTGTAGCGGTCCGCGACCTCGACGCGATCCACGGGATCGAGCATGAATTTGAGAGGGTTGGCCTTCTCCGTCAGGAAGCGGTCATACGTGAACTTGACGTCCTCGGCGGTGAGCTCGCGGCCGTTGAGAGGCGGCTTGTTGTGCCAGCGGACGCCCTTGCGCAGATGGAAGACCACGGTCGTGTCGTCCGGCTCTTCCCATCGCTCGGCCAGGTCTGGCTCGACGGAGAAGGTCCCCGGCGCCACGCCGGCGCCCACTTTGTGACGGACGAGTTTGCTGTACACGAAGCTCAGCGTGTTGTTGGTCTTGAAGTTCAGGGTCTGGTGCGGGTCGAAATGGGGCGGATCGTAGCCCCGCACGCGGAGCGTGCCCCCGCGCTTGGGCTGAGCCCGCAGCGGGCGTGGCGCCAGGACGGGCTCGGCCGACAGCATCGCCCCGGCAGCAAAAGGCCGGCCCTCATGAGATCCCGACGCGTCAACCGGCCCGCACGTTTCGGATGAACTGTGTCCATCGGCGCCTCCTATGTGCTGGTGCGGCATCGAGGGGCGTCACGGCTTGGCCGGGGCGCCCCGGGCGTTGGGGGTGTGGGGGGCCATGTTGGCGCCCCCCATCTACCTGTCGAGCCAGAGCGCAGCGGCGCGGCCGCCGTAGTCGAAGCTCGGGTTCGGCGCGTAGTTCTTCACGTAGGGCTGCCAGGATCCCGTGATGCCGACAGAGTAGAGATCGACGTAGTACTGCTGCTCGGCGGCATACCGCTGGATGTCGAAGATGAGCTTTCGCCGGGCTTCCAGCTCCCTGATGCGCATCTGCTCCTTCAGCATCCCCGTCAGCTTGGGATCATTGACGTGGCTGCTGTTGCGCGGTTGCTCGGGCAAGTACATCCCGTAGAGAGGGCTGTGCGGTTCCCAGGAGATCGCGAACGGGCCCATGGCCATGCCCTCGAACTTTCCCTGGGTCGTCGTCGACATGTAGGCGCCGTATTCCTGGAGCTTTAGCTCCGCCTCGATGCTGCTCTCCTTGAGCTGCCGCTGGACGAGCTGCAAGGCGTCGACGAGGTCGATGCCGAGGCCGGAGGTTCCGCTCAGCTGGGTCTTCAATCCCTGGGGGAAGCCGGCCTCGGCCAGGAGCCGCCGGGCCTCTTTCGGATCGTGCCGATAGTACTTGGCTCCCGGACCGAGCTGATCGACGCGCAGCGACCACTCGGGCAGCCCCCGGGAGATCGCGGGACTCGGCTCCCCCTTGAGGAAGACGGCCTCGATGACGGACTGACGATCGACGGCGTGGGAGATCGCGCGACGGACGCGCACGTCGTTGAAGGGAGGCTTGTCGGTCCGCATCCAGATCCGGTGGGTCACGGTGGACAGGAAGTCCCGGTAAACCAGGTGGGGATGGCTCTTCTTCATCGCGGCCACATCTTGTTGGCGAACGGACCACCAGTGCCAGGGGCCTCCATCGAGCTTGCCCGCGCGGTACGCGGCCAGCGCGGAGACCGCATCGTCCATGACCACCCACTCGACCCCGTCGACCGAGGGCTGGCCCGATCTGAAGTAGTCGGGGTGGCGCCGGAAGACGGTTTTCACGTTCGGCTCGTAACGCTCCAGGGTGAAAGGGCCGGTACCGACCGCCGTTTCCGCCTTCTTGAGATCTCCGTACTTCTCGACCACCTCGCGGGCCACGATCCAGGTGCTCAGCGGGTTGGCGAGCATGTTGGGCAACCAGACGAATGGCTCCTTGAGGCGGAACCTCACCGTGTAGCGGTCCACGACCTCGACCCGATCGACGGGATCGAGCACGTATCGGAGGGGATTGCCCTTCTCCGTCAGGAAGCGGTCGTACGTGAACTTGACGTCCTCGGCGGTCAGCTCGCGCCCGTTGACGGGCGGCTTGTTGTGCCAGCGGACGCCTTTGCGCAGGTGGAAGACGTAGGTCGTCTCATCCGGCTCGTCCCAGCGTTCGGCCAGGTCGGGTTCGATGGTGAAGGTCCCCGGCGGCACCCCGGCGCCGACCTTGTGGCGCAGGAGCCTGCTGTAAACGAAGCTCAGCGTGTTGTGCGTCTTGCCGCCCAGGATGAGATGAGGGTCGAAGTGGGGCGGATCGTAGCCCCACGCGCGGAGAGTTCCACCGCGCTTGGGCTGCTGGGCCCAGCCCATGCGTGGCCCAAGGACGGGTTCGGCCGACAGCATCGCGCCGGCGGCGACACCAGCTTTCAAGAGGTCGCGACGTGGCAACCTCTGGGGCAGCTTCCGATGGCGTGAATCCACGGGGCCCTCCTCTCCGCGTTCTGGAGCGATCTGACATCGAGTCAATGGAGGGACCGAGCTGAATGTGCGGCGGAGCAGGAGGTGATCTGTTAGGGCGGGACTTCGACTGCCTCATCGGCTGCCCCTGTGCGGCGCCGCCAGTGGCGCCGCTTCGTCCGATCAACCCGATAGACGATCGATTCCTCGAGACGAAGGGCTCGTTCGTGCCCGCGTGCGCCTTGGAAGATACATGGCGAGGCCCTCGCCGCGCAATCATGTATCGCCGGCGGCGGAGAACCATGGTCGGACCGCGCTGGCGCCCGAGCGGCCGTTTCCACTCTGCGGAGGCTTCTGGGACCGGATTTCCCCTCCTGATGGATCGCCGGCCGTCGCCGCTTGACAATGCGGTATGACCACTTTGTAATGGCCCCGCGCAGAACCGATCACCGTCGTCCGGGAGGATGCCATGTTCCTGCAGGGACCACGCCGGTTCGCGTGTGCGCTCATTGCGGCCACGCTCGTGTTGGGCGCGTCGATCGCGCAGGACGTTCAGGCCCAGGGCAAGAAGCTCAAGATCGGGGTGATCTACGACTACACCGGGCCCTTCGCGGGCGGCGGCTCCGAGTTGCATGCCCTCGGCGCGAAGATCATGATCGACCACTTCATCAAGAAGGGCGGCGTCGAGGGTTATCAGATCGAGGCGCTCTACGCCGACGCTCAGAGCAAGCCCGAGATCGCCATCAACGAGGCGGTTCGCCTGATCGAGCAGGAGAAGGTCGACATGCTGCTCGGCTTCTACTCCTCGGCGGAATGCGTGCCGGCGGCCGCCCGCGTCGAGCAACTCAAGAAGTTCATGTGGATCACCACCTGCATTTCCTCGGCGGTGCTCGAGAATCGGAACCTGAAGTACGTCTTTCGGTCGCAGCCGAGCGGCCGTCAGTTCGGCTTGATGTCCGCCGATTTCATCGCCAAAAACACCAAGGCCCGTCTCGGCAAGGAACCCAAGGATCTGCGGGTGGCCATCATCCACGAAGACGGCGCCTACGGCGTCGACGTGTCGAAGGGCAACGAGGAGGGGGCCAAGAAGGCCGGGTTCAACATCGTGCTGAAGGAGGGATACGCGGCCACCGCTCCCGACCTCTCGCCGTTGGTGACCAAGCTGAAGCGCGCGCGTCCCGACGTCGTGTTTCACACCGGCTACAACCCCGACATCACGCTGTTCCTCCGCCAATCCCGCGAACAGGGCCTGCGCTTCAGCGCGCTGATCGGTCACGGGGCGGGCTACGGCGTCTACGACAAGTTGAAGGAGTCGCTCGGCAAGGACGTGAACTACTTCTTCAACGTCGACCCCATCTCGATCTGGCTGGCCAACGAGAAGGCCCTGAAGCCCGAGCTGCCACCGATGATCAAGATGATCGGCGACGAGTACGAGAAGGCCCGTCCGGGAACCGTGGTCAAGTCGGCTCACGTCGGCATGGCGGCCAGCAACACCTACGTGTTCATGACCGAGGTGCTTCCGCGCGCCATCAAGAAGCATGGCGGCATCGACGCCGACGCGCTGCGCAAGGCGGCCCTCGAGGTCGATCTCCCGGAGGGTGGCACCATGCTCGGCTTCGGCGTCAAGTTCATGGGCGAGGGGTCACCCATGGCGGGCCAGAATGAGCGCGCCTTCCCGGTCATCGTGCAGTACATCGACGACAAGCCGCACATCGTGTGGCCGCAGACCCAGCAGCGCCGCGAGCCGGTACTTCCGCTCCCATCGTCATCGCCCTACGCGGCGCAGTGACGGTCAGGAATCTGCGGGGTCGGCTCCCTGCGGAGAGCGCTCGCTCCGTCAGACGTTGAATGCTGACCGTCGAAGGGTTGACCAAGCGCTTCGGCGGCTTCACCGCCGTCAACAACGTATCGTTCGAGGTCAACCCGGGCGAGGTTCTCGGGTTGATCGGCCCCAATGGTTCCGGCAAGAGCACGATCTTCAACATGCTCTCGGGGACCTTGGCCCCGAACGCCGGGTCGATCCGCTTCGAGGGGCGCGAGATCGCCGGACAGGCGCCGCACCGGATCATCAATCTCGGGATCGGTCGTACGTTTCAGATTCCGCGGCCGTTCCACCGCCTCTCGCTCGTCGACAACGTGGTGCTCTGTGGCTTCTACGGCCAAGGCCGACACTCTCGAGCCAAGGCCTTCGCGGCGGCCGAGCGCGCGCTTCACCTGGTCGGCCTGCCCACCGATCGGACGGGCACGGTCGACGGACTGGGCGCCGCGGCCCTGAAGAAGCTGGAGCTGGCAAAAGCCCTGGCCACCGAGCCGAA
Organism: Candidatus Methylomirabilota bacterium; assembly: GCA_046726415.1. Classification (GTDB taxonomy): domain Bacteria; phylum Methylomirabilota; class Methylomirabilia; order Rokubacteriales; family CSP1-6; genus CAVWFS01. Next base: position 6,630 of record JBKPAK010000334.1, on the reverse strand, counting down.
GCTGCTCCTGGCCGACGAGAGCCTGAGCGGCCTCGACGAGCACGAGATGGATCAAGCGGCCGACGTGCTGCGCCGGATCTGCAGGGAACTCGGCATCACCATCATCTGGGTCGAGCACATCATGGGCGTCCTGATGCGGGTGGTGGATCGGGTCATGGTGCTCGATCACGGTGAGAAGATCGCCGAGGGCCTCCCCACCCAGGTGGCCATCGATCCGCGCGTGATCGAGGTCTATCTGGGCACCGAGTCCGGGGCCATGCGCGCCGCTGCGGCGGCCCGCCCCTGATCCCATTCCGCGCTCGGCGCGCATGCTCGCCCTGAACTCCGTCCGCGCCGGCTACGGGACGTTCCAGGCCCTGTTCGATGTCTCGCTGGAAGTGCGCCACGGCGAGGCGGTCGGGGTGATCGGGCCCAACGGCGCCGGCAAGACCACGTTGATGCGGGTCATCTCCGGCCTGATCCGGCCGACCGGCGGCGCGATCGTCATGGAGGGCGTGGACCTGGTGGCCATGCCGTCCCACCGCATCGTAAAAGTCGGCATCGCCCACGTGCCGGAGAGCCGTCGCCTCTTTCCGCGCATGACCGTCGAGGACAACCTCAAGATGGGTGGTTTCATGCCCGCGGCGCGGCCGAAGTTCCGGCAGCGCCTCGACTTCGTCTACGAGCTGTTCCCGCGCCTGCGCGAGCGCCGCCACCAGTTCGCCGGCACCATGTCCGGCGGCGAACAGCAGATGTGCGCGATCGGCCGCGCCCTGATGTCCGAGCCCAAGCTGCTCCTGCTGGACGAGCCGTCGGCCGGCCTGGCCCCGGTCATCGTGCAGCAGGTGTTCGAGCTGGTGCAGCGCATTCGCGCCGGAGGCGTCACCGTGCTCATCGTCGAGCAGAACGTACAGCAGGTGCTGCGCGTGGTGGACCGGGCCTACCTGCTCAAGACGGGCCGGATTCGCGCCGCCGGCACCGCCACCGAGCTCTCGGCCAGCGAAACCATCCGGGAAGCGTATCTCGGCGTCTGAACCGAAAGGGGGCATGATCCGGGTGGGCATCCTCGATCTCTTCCTGCTCGAAGCGCTGATCAACGGCATCCTGCTGGGCGGCGTGCTGGCCTTGCTTTCGCTCGGGCTCAATCTGATCTTCGGCGTCATCGACGTCGTCTGGATCTGCTACGCCGAGCTGATCATGCTCGGCATGTACGGAATGTATTTCCTGTACACCGTGTACCACGTGCCGATTGTCCTGGCGGCGGCCATGTGCATCGCCATCCTCGGCGTCCTGGGTCTGCTGCTGCATGTCCTGGTGATCGCCCCGCTCCTTGGGGCGGCCCCCATCAATCAGCTCCTGGCCACCGGCGGCGTCCTGTTTTTCCTACAGTCCGCGGCCACCATCTTGTTTGGCATCGAGTTCCGCAACCTCGGCCTGCGGCTGCCCGTGCTGAAGCTGTCCGAGATGTTCATCAGCTACTCGCGCCTCCTGGCCTTCGCCACGGCGCTGATCGGCATGGTGCTGGTCTACCTGTTCTTGACCCGGACCTACACGGGCGCGGCCATCCGCGCCATCGCCCAGGACCGGCAGATCATGGCCCTGATGGGGGTGGACAGCCGCCGGATCTATCTCATCACTTCGGCGCTGGGGGGAGCCCTGGCGGGACTGGCCGCCTGCCTGCTGGTGCTGCAGTATGACGTCCACCCGTTCGTGGGCCTGTCGTTCGGGCCGATCATCTTCCTGATCTGCGTGCTGGGCGGCCTCGGCAACTTGATCGGCGGTTTCGTGGCCGCCTTCGTGTTCGCCGAGATCATCTCGCTGGGCGGGCTCTACCTCGACCTCGAATGGGGCTACGTCTTCGCCTTCGCCTTCTTCATCGTCATGATGTTCCTGCGGCCCGAGGGGCTGATGGCCCGGCGGTCATGACGCGGTCTCTTCCCTGGATCGCCGGGGCGATTCTGGTGGCCTTACCGTTCGTCTACCACGCCCCCTATCCGCTCCACATCCTGATCATGATCCTGATCTGGTCGTTCGCCTACACCTCCTGGTCGGTGATGGGGCGGTTCGGTCTGACCTCCCTCGGTCACGGGGGGTTCATGGGGATTGGCGCCTACGTGACGGCCCTGTTGTGGAACTACGGCAAGGTCACGCCGTGGATCGGCATTCCCGTGGCCTTGGTGGCCAGCGGCCTGCTGGCGGTGGTGGTGGCGTATCCGTGCTTTCGCTTTCGCATCGTGGGCCACTACTTCGCGCTGGTGACCCTGGCGTTGAGCGGCATCGTCCTCCAGGTGATCACCGCCACCCGTGACTACACGGGGGGCTCGCTGGGCTACACGCCGGAGCGGTACCAGGGGGCCAGCTCGATCTACGCCCTGCAATTCACCGGGAAGACGACGTGGTACCTGATCGCCCTGGCCGTGTGGGCCGCCGGACTCTACGTCTGGCATCTGATCGACCGCAGCATGATCCGCTACGCCCTCGAGGCGATTTCGGAAGACGAGGATGGAGCGGCGGCGGCCGGCGTCCACGTGACCGCGGAGAAGCTCAAGATCACCGTGCTGAGCGCAATGCTCACGGCGCTGGCCGGCGCGCTCTACTGCCAATACCAGATGTTCATCTCGCCGGACACCGTGAGCGGCATCTCCGTCTCTCTCCAGATGGTCTTCGCGGTGGTCGTGGGCGGCATCTACGTATCGTTCGGCCCCACGGTAGGCGCGGTGATCACCATCCTGATGGCCGAGGTGCTGCGCATCTCCTTCGGCACCCGCGCCGTCGGGTGGGACAACCTCGTGTACGGCATCCTGCTCGTGCTGTTCATCATCTTCTTGCCGAAGGGCATCCTGGGCACCGTGCTGGACCTCCGGCGGGCGCGGCGGCAGCTGGCCCTGGCCCGTTGACTTCATCGAAACAGGTATGCTGACCTGTCCGGCGTGAGCCCGGAGTACGATGCCTCGACCTACGGCGAGCGAATCGCGGACGTGTATGACCAGTGGCACCGCGTCCCGAAGAACGCCGACGCCGTGGTGGCGTTTCTCGGGGGCCTCGCCGGGCGCGGGCCGGTGCTGGAGCTGGGCATCGGGACGGGGCGCATCGCGTTGCCGCTTGCGCAGCGGGGCCTGGAGGTTCACGGCATCGACGCCTCGCCCTCGATGGTCGCGAAGCTGAGGGCCAAGCCTGGTGGGGAGCGGATCCCCGTGGCGATCGGCGACTTCGCGAGCATCCCCGGTGAGGGCCGCTTCTCTCTGGTGTTCGTGGTCTTCAATACCTTCTTCGGGCTCCTCACCCAGGAGGCTCAGGTCGGCTGCTTCGAGGCCGTCGCCCGCCATCTCACGGACGAAGGCCTGTTCGTCATCGAGGCGTTCGTCCCTGACCTCTCTCGATTTGATCGGGGACAACGGGTCGAGGCGCTGTCGGTGGACCCGGACGTGGTGGTCCTCGAAACCAGCGTGCATGACCGGGTTGCCCAGCGGGTGGTGTCGCAGCAGGTGCTGCTGTCGAACCGGGGCGCCCAGCTCTATCCTGTAGAGCTTCGCTATGCGTGGCCGTCCGAGTTGGATCTGATGGCGCGTCTGGCCGGGCTCCGCCTTCGGACCCGGTGGGGGGGGTGGAGCGGCGAACCGTTCTCGGCGGCCAGCGCCAGTCACGTGTCGGTGTACGAGCGCGCGACCTGAAACGCGCGCTCGTGCCCCCGACCGCGCCGAATGATACCCTGGTCACCGTCCGCGTCGATCGATGAGCCTTCATGGCTGGTCCGCGACGCAGGTAGCGTCCTGGTGACCTGAGGGAGGGTGGACCCGTGAGCACCAATCGCGCCGTCGTCGTCGATCCGGAAGCGCCGGGTCGCCTCGTCATTCGCCCGGTGCCGGAGCCCGTCCCCGACCGGGGCGAGGCCGTCGTACGCGTGCGGGCCGTCTCGCTCAACCGAGGTGAGATTCGGCGTGCGGGGATGGCCGCCGCCGGCTGGCGACCCGGCTGGGATCTGGCCGGAGCGGTCGAGCGTGCGGCCGCGGACGGCTCGGGCCCGCGCCTGGGAGCGCGGGTGGTCGGCATGCTTCCCGAAGGAGCCTGGGCCGAGCGAGTGGCCGTGCCCGCGCACGCGCTTGCCGAGTTGCCCGACAAGGTGACGTTCTCCCAGGCCGCCACCTTGCCGGTGGCCGGGCTCACCGCGCTGCATGCGCTCGCCAAAGGCGGTCTCCTCCTCGGGCGCCGCGTGCTCGTCACCGGCGCCACCGGAGGCGTGGGCGACTTCGCCGTGCAACTGGCGCGGCTCGCCGGCGCTCACGTGACCGCGAGCGCTCGGCGGACCGATCAGGTGCCGGCGCTCCGCCAGCTGGGCGCCCACGAGGTGGTGGTCGGCGAAGAGATCCCGCCTGCGCCCAAGCACGACCTCGTCATCGAGTCCGTGGGCGCGCGCACGCTCGGCACGGCGCTGGCCGCCCTCGAGCGCGGCGGCGTCTGCGTAACCTTGGGCGTTTCCGCCGCGGCGGAGGTCACCTTCGACACGCGGCAGTTCTTCGTCACGGGGCGGACCACGCTCTACGGCTTCTACCTCTTCACGGAACTGGGGAGCGAACCGGCGGCGGTGGGCTTGCGGCGACTCGCCGACCTCGTGGCGGCCGGGCAACTCGCGCCCCACATCAGTGTCGAACGGCCATGGGCAGAGATTGGTCAGGTCGCTCAGGATCTGATGGCTCGGCGCTTTCCCGGCAAGGCCGTGCTCATCCTGGACTGAGCGGCACTGATCCGGATAGGGAGCGACCTTCCACGGCGCAATCCGGGCGATCGAAAGGGGGCGAGATGCCTATGGGCGTGGCGAGCTCCCGCTGGCCGTGGTACATGCACTCATACAACCGGGCCGAACTCTATCGATTGGCCGCCGCGCTGGCGTGGCTGCCCCGTCCCGCACGCCTGGGCCTGGCTCGGTGGGCCGGGCGCGTGGGCCAGCGATTCCTACCGCGCGAGCGGGCAGTGGTGCGGCGGACGGTCGCGGTCATGACGGGCGCGACGGAGCGACGGCTCGACCAGCTGACCTCCGATGTCTTCAGCGAGTTCGCGATGTTTTTCAGCGACCTGATCTCGGCAACGAGGGAATCGCCCGCGCGGTGTCTGGCCCGGGTGGGGACGCTGTCCGGGGTCGAGCATCTGCATCGACTCGATGGCGCGGTGATCTCGCTCACCGCCCATGTCGGCAACTGGGACCTCGCGGGGCGCTTGCTGGCTCGGAACTCGGCCCGGCCGACGCACGTGGTGGTGGCCGTCGAGGAAGCGCGGGCGCTAGAGACGTGGCTTCGCCGCGCCGGCGATGGCGTACGGTTCGTGCCGCGCTCGGCGCCGACCATCTCGCTGGAGCTGATCGCGGTGCTGCGCCGGGGCGAAGCGGTGGCCCTCCAAGGCGACCGCGCCCTGGGCAACCGCGGCGACATCCTGGTGCCGTTCTTCGGCCGTCCCGCGCCATTTCCGCTGGGGCCGTTCCGGCTGGCGCGCGCCTCGGGGGCCCCGGTCGTTCCCGCCTTCTGCACTCTCGATGTCGACCATCGCTACAAGGTCACCGTGCTGGAACCACTCGTCGTCAAACCGGGCGGTGAGGAAGAGGCCCTTCGCCACTGGGTCTCCATCCTGGAAGACGTCGCGCGTGCGCGGCCGACGCAGTGGTTCAATTTCTTCGACATCTGGAACCCGTTCGAGGCGTGATCACGCCGGCCGATGCCGCCGAGACGGCGCGGATCCTGGCCCAGACGCTTCCCGTGCCGTTCGTCCCTGCCTTCGACTCCTCGTTCATCCGCTCCTGCGATCTGTACGACGAGTTCATCGACCGGCTGACCCTTCGGGTCTTCCGCGCGACCGGCCTCGCGACGGCGGCCCGCGAACCCGGGACGGTCGAGCACATGGCGGCGCGGGCGGGCCTGGAGCTGCCGTGGGCGCTTACGCCGATCGACTGGATCCTGCGCCGGCTCGCCGCGCGAGGAATTCTCCAGGCAACCGACCGTGGCGAGACGCCTCGCCGCTATCGCTTGCGCGATGACCCGTCCGATCTGGACCCGGCGCCCATTCGCGACGTGCAGCGGGACGAGGATCCATCGTGGCTTCCCTCGTACGCGCTGGCCGAAACGGTGGCCCAAGACTACCCGGCCTTCCTCCGCGGAGAGCGTACCGGGGAGGCCATTTTGTTCTCGCCGGCTCGGCTGCGTCTGTGGGTGGAGTTTTTCTCGAACGACAACGGCCTTTACGCCGTCAACAACCTCGTGGGCGCGGTGGCGGTCGAAGAATGGCTTCCCCCCAACCTGGCGATCATCCTGGAGCTCGGTGGCGGCCTGGGGAGCGCGGCCGCCGCCCTCCTCCAGCGCCTCCGGGCCGTGGGACGATGGCCGGATATTGAGGAATACCGGTTCACCGAGATCGTTCCTGCGTTTCTGCGACGTGGCCAGCACGTCCTGCAGGCCCGCTTTGCGGAGGCCCCGTTCCTGAGGTTCGCGTCCCTGGACATGAATCTGCCGTTCGGGGAGCAGGGGGTCGGGCCGGGGAGCCTGTCCGTCGTCTACGCGGTCAACACGCTGCACGTCGCGCGCGATCTCGCCTTCACCTTGCGCGAGATCTTCAGCGCGCTCGCGCCGGGAGGCCCGCTCGTCATTTCTGAGTGCGTCCGCCACTCGG
>JBKPAK010000333.1:0-24011 GCA_046726415.1 Candidatus Methylomirabilota bacterium | reverse complement strand
ATCCATGTGGGTGTGGCCGTCGATGAAGCCCGGCGCGACGACCCGATGGCGCGCGTCGACCTCCTCGCGTCCGCGCGCGTGGATGGTGCCGATGCGCGCGATGCGATCGCCACGGATGCCCACGTCGGCGCGGTAGCGCGGGAGCCCGGAGCCATCCACCGCGGTGCCGCCGCGGGTCACGAGGTCGTACGACATGTCAGCCTCCCAGCTCGCGCGCTAGCCCTTTGGGGCTACGGCGCGGAGCGCTCTTAGGTCGGAGTTGCGGTGCGGCTCGCTCTCCCACGAGCCTGATCTCCTGCATGCCCGCATCGAAGGAGCGCTCCATCTGGTCGCGACACCGGCCAAGACCCTCGGCGAGCACGGCGGCCGCCAACATCTGGCGCCAGAATGTGCCAGGCACCGGCCTGCCCCAGATCCCGACGTCGCGCACGGCGGGCTACGCGGGCGCGAAGACGTCCGGCGCCGACGCGGGCGCGCCGGCGCCGATCGGGGTCTCCACGCGGGTGAACGCCGGGTCGCGCTGCAGCACGGGCACCACGCGATCCGCGAAGAGGCGCATGTTGAGCTCGGCCTCCTCGTGCGGCATGCCGAAGGCGAACTCGCTGACGAGATGATCGAGGCCGGTGAGCCGCCGCAGCTCGGCGACCTGCTGGATGCAGTCGTCGGGCGTACCCGTCACCTGGATCTTCGTAGAACTCCGTGGCCTTCTTCCGGTAGTTCTCGTCCTTCATCTTCGCGTAGGTCTTGGCCCCCAGCGCCATGTGCTCGGCGAACACGGCCGCGTCCGAGCGCCGGGCTTCTCGAGCATGTTGAGGGCGATGCCGACTTTCACCTTGCGCCTCCTCCCGTGTTCGCGGCATCGAGTCCGTAGAGCTCGACCACGTTGTCGTGGAGCACGAGGTCGCGCTCCTCCTCGGTCAGGTGCGCGGCCTGCTTGGCCAACACGGCCTGCGAGTTCGGCCACGTGGAGTCGCTGTGCGGGAAGTCGTTCGCCCACATGAGCCGGCGCACATTGCAGAGGTCCTTCACCTGGAAGGCCACCCAATCGTCCTGGAACGTGGTGTACACGTGCTCGCGGAAGTACTCGCTCGGCAGCCGGGTGATCGCGCTGCCGGTGAGCCAGTAGCGGTGCCGCTCGTACGCGTGGTCCATGCGATACATGAAGTGGGGCACCCAGCCGGCGTCGGCCTCGACGCACACGAGCTTGAGCCTGGGGTGGCGCTCGAACACGCCGCCGAAGATGAAGAGGCCGATGATGTCCTGGCAGCCGCGGATGATCGACATGAAGGCGTTGAGCTTGGGCCCGCGCGTCTTGAACGTGTCGGTGGTGCTGGTGAGGATGTGAAACGACAGCGGCAGCTTCAGATCGACGGCGGCCTCCCAGAACGGGTCGTACATCGGATCGTCATAGTCCGCGAGCCCTGGGTTGCCGGGCATCATCACGCCGCGCAGTCCGAGCGCCCTGATGCGTTGCAGATCGCGGATCCCGTCGTCGACCGAGCGCATCGCGGTCTGCCCGATGCCCAGCAGGCGGTGGGGATGGGCCGACGCATACTCGCCGATCCACTCGTTGTACGCGGCGAAGCACGCCTGTTTGAAGTCGAAGTCCGGATGGTTACACAGCATCATGCCCACGGTCGGGTACAGGACCTTTCCTGGAACGCGCGCAGCCCTTCGGCGCGGTCCTCCGTCGTGAAGAGCTGGGTGGTGAGCCCGATCTCGAACGCCAGCGCCGCGTCGAGCGGCATGGTCAGCCCCACGTCCACCGCGGTCTTCGCGAACCACAGCGACAGCGGCGCGCGCGTGGCGTAGAGGCGCGCCATCTGGATCGGCGCCTCGACCTCCTGGCCGGCGGGCACCACGCGGTTCACGATTCCCAGACGGAACGCCTCGGCGGCGTCGACGGGCTCGGCCGAGAACAGGACCTCCTTCGCCCGGCCGGGACCGATGAGCCGCGGCAGCCGCTGCGTGCCGCCCATGCCGGCCACCGTGCCGATGCGCGCGCTGGTCACGCCGAAGCGCGCCGTGTCCGCGGCGACGCGGATGTCGCAGGCGAGCGCAAGCTCGAGCCCACCGGTCAGGCACCAGCCGGCGATTGCCGCGATCACCGGGCGCGGGCAGCGCTCGATCGCAGCGTTCGCGTCCCGCGCCCGGCCGAGCACGCGTTGCGTGTCGGCGACGGCCCTGACCTCGTCGAGGTCGTCGAGATCCATGCCGGTCGAGAAGCACCGCGGGTTACCGCTGATGACGATGACGCGCACCGACGCATCGTCGCCGAGCTCTCGCATCAAGGTCTCGAGCCGCGCGAGGAGCGCTAGGCTCAACGCGTTGTGTTTGTCTGGGCGATTGAGCGTCAGGAGCGCGATCGCCCCGCGACGCTCGACCAGCACCGGCGCCTCCGCCATGGGAACCCTCCCGCCGCGACACGTTAACACGGTAGCCGGGTGCGATCGCTTGACGCCATGACCGCCCGCGCCGTTCGTTCGGCAAGGGGGTTCCGGGAACGCCGCGCGTACCCTCGCGAGGGCTTCTTGCCCACTCAGAGCATCATGACTAGGGTAGAGCGGCACGATCCAGTTTCCCCCAGCGGCCAGGAGGTCTCGATGAGGTGTCCCAGGTGCCAGCACGAGAATGCCGCGTCGATGAAATTCTGCGGCGAGTGCGGGGCGCAGCTTGCGGCCGTCTGCTCGGCGTGCGGAACGGCCAACGCTCCCGCGGACAAGTTCTGCAGGGAGTGCGGGGCGACCTTGGGAGCTGGGACCTCCCCGACGAGGCCTCAATCCCCCGACGTGTACACTCCAAAACACCTCGCCCAGAAGATCCTCACCTCCAAGGCCGTCCTGGAAGGCGAGCGCAAGCAGGTAACGGTCCTCTTCGCCGACCTCAAGGGCTCGATGGAATTGCTCGCCGACCGTGACCCCGAAGAGGCGCGCACGATTCTCGACCCAGTGCTGGAGCGGATGATGGAAGCCGTCCACCGCTACGAGGGCACGGTCAACCAAGTGATGGGCGACGGAATCATGGCGCTGTTCGGCGCTCCGCTCGCCCATGAAGATCATGCCGTACGAGCCTGTTACGCCGCGCTGCGGATGCAAGAGTCGGTGAAGCAATACGCCCGAGAGGTCCAGCGCACGCTCGGCATGCCCGTTCACATCCGCGTCGGCGTGAATTCGGGAGAGGTCGTCGTTCGCTCCATCGGCAGCGACCTTCAAATGGACTACACCGCGGTCGGGCAGACGACGCACCTGGCGGGCCGCATGGAGCAGATGGCGAGGGCCGGCGCCATTCTCCTGACTGCGGGCACTCTGGCTCTTGCCGAGGGATTCTTCCGGGTCACGGCCCTGGGCGCGACTCCCGTCAAGGGACTGCCCGATCCCATCGAGGTCTTCGAACTGATCGGTGTGGGGACCACCCGAAGGCGCTTCGAGGCCGCCGCCGCCCGGGGCCTTACGCGCTTTGTGGGACGGCAGGCCGAACTCGAGGTCTTGCACCAGGCCCTCGAGCGCGCCCGCACCGGCCACGGTCAGGTCGTGGCTCCGGTGGGGGAGCCGGGGGTCGGCAAGTCACGGCTCTGCTGGGAGTTCACGCACGCACCCCGCGAGCAGGAATGGCTTGTTCTGGAAGCCGGCGCCGTCCCGTATGGCAAGACCACCGCCTACCTGCCGATCATCGATCTCCTCAAAACCTATTTTCGAGTTCAAGACCGAGCCGGTCACCACGAGATTCGAGAGCTGATCGTCGAGAGGCTTCTCGCACTCGACCGGTCGCTGCTCGAACCGGCGCTGGCGGCCTTCCTGGCCCTCCTCGATGTTCCGTTCGAGGACCTGCAGTGGGACGCCCTCGACCCTCCCCAGAGGCGTCAGCGGACGCTCGAGGCAGTCAAGCAGCTCCTGCTGCGCGAGAGCCAGGTACGGCCCCTCCTGCTCCTCTTGGAGGACCTCCACTGGATCGACTCGGAGACGCAAGCCGTCCTGAACCTGCTGGTCGAGAGTCTCTCGACCAGCCGCATTCTCCTGCTCGTCAACTATCGCCCCGAGTACCAGCACGACTGGGGCCGGAAGAGCTACTACAACGAGCTCCGGGTGACCGCACTGCCCCTCGAGAGCGCCGAGGAGCTCCTCGACGCCCTGCTGGGCGAAGATCGCTCACTGGAGCCGCTCAGGCGCCTGCTGATCGAGCGCACCGAGGGCAACGCCTTCTTTCTCGAGGAGTGCGTGCGAACGCTCATCGAGACGAAAGCGTTGGAGGGCGAGCGCGGCGCGTACCGCCTGGTCGCGGACGCCCGGGCGATCCACGTTCCGGCGACTGTGCAGGCGTTGCTGGCCGCACGGATAGACCTCCTCCCGGTGCAGCAAAAGCACCTGCTCCAGGCGGCTTCCGTCATCGGCAAGGACGTGCCAATCGCCCTGCTTGAAGCGATCGTGGAGGAAGACGAGCAGGATCTCCGCAAGGGTCTCGCTGATCTTCAGGCGGCCGAGTTCCTCTACGAGACGAGCCTCTTTCCCGATGCCGAGCACACCTTCAAGCACGCGCTGACCCACGATGTCGCCTACGGGAGCCTGCTTCAGGAGCGCCGCCGAGCTCTCCACGCGAGGATCGTCCAGGCGATCGAGGCGCTCTATCCAGAACGACTGGCCGAGCAGGTCGAGCGGCTCGCCCACCATGCCCTGCGGGCCGAGGCATGGGAGAAGGCCTGGCGCTACGCACGCCAAGCCGGCGACAAGGCTTCCAGCCGCTCTGCCTTTCGCGAAGGGGCCGGCTGGCTCGAGGATGCCCTCGGTGTCTTGGCCAGGCTCCCCCAGGCCGCCGACGTTCTTGCCCAGGCGATTGATCTCCGTTTCGAGCTCCGCAACCTGCTCTTCGCGCTCGGCGAGCACGGACGAATCTTGGAACACCTGCAGGAGGCCGAACGCCTCGCCCGCGCGCTCGGCGACGAGCGACGCCTGGGCTGGGTCGGCGCGTACATGAGCAACTATTTTTGGCGCGAGGGCACCCCAGAACAGGCCGTCTCCGCGGGGCTCCACGCGCTTGCGGTCGCGGAGAAGCATGGCGACCTCCCGCTTCAGGTGACCGCCAACCTCCGGCTTGGCCAGGGCTACCACGGGTGGGGCTGCTACGAGGAGGCGGTGGCCTGCCTTCGCTCGAACGTCGCTGTCCTCGAAGGAGAGCTCAAGCGGGCACTGTTCGGGCTGATCGGGTTGCCCTCTGTCTTCTCGCGCTGCTTTCTGGTTTGGTCCCTTGCCGAGCTCGGGGGCTTCCCGGAGGGCACCGTCCGGGGGGCGGAGGCGGTCCAGATCGCGGAGGAAGCTGATCACCCATACAGCCTGGCCATGGCTCGCTTCACGACCGGGTACCTCCACCTTCGCAAGGGAGAGCTCGATCACGCCGTCGTGCTCCTCGAGCGCGGCCTCGCGCTGTGTCGGAAGGTGGAGATGCCGGCGCTGCTCGCGCAACTGCTCTCCACACTGGGCTACGCTCGCGCGCTTCAAGGCAGAGTCATGGAAGGGCTCTCTCTTCTCAGGGAGAGCGTCGAGCCCGCAACGTTCAGTCGATCCGTCCCGTTCTCCTTCCCCTTGCTGTTCCTGGGCGAGGCTGGCCTCCTGGCTCGGCAAATCCCGGAAGTGGCGCAGACCGCGCTGCGGGCACTAGAGCAGGCCAGGCACCGGGGCGAGCGAGGCTGGGAGGCGTGGGCCCTCCGACTCATCGGCGACTTCGCTCACCACAGCGAGCCACCGGATATCGCGAAAGCCACCCACCTCTACCAAGAGTCTCTGGGGCTGGCCGGCCAGCTCCGCATGCGACCGCTCGTCGCCCACTGTCGCCTCGGCCTCGGCCGGATCTACCGGCGCCTCGGTAAGCGGGAGCAGGCCCTCGAGCACTTCACCACCGCGACGGCGATGTACCGCGAAATGGACATGCGCTTCTGGCTGGAGCGGGCGGAGGCTGAGCTGGAAGATCAGCCGCCGCAATGAGCAAGCCCTCGGCCAGGACTGCTATCACCGTGCGCCTCCGACCCGGCCGGTACGTTCCCGCCCTACTTCGACAACCTGGCGATCCCGGCGGGGCTGAACGTGACAGTGCCGAACCTCGCAGAGGAACTGATATTGCTGTATCTGTGACCGCGACGTACTGATCTCGGCGTCGAGCGCCATCACCTCAGAGAATCACGACTAGGGTACAGTGGCTCGATGCCCATCGCGCCAGCGGTCAGGAGGCCTGGATGAGGTGTGCCCGGTGCCAGCACGAGAACCGTGAGGGCCGCCGCTTCTGCTCGAGGTGCGGCGCCGGCCTGGCTTCCGCCTGTCCGTCGTGCGGCTTCACCAAGGAGCCGGGCGACAAGTTCTGTGGAGGATGTGGCGCTCGTCTCGGCGCTGAGCAGCCTGCCCAAACAAAGTTCACCTCCCCTGACACCTACACCCCCAAGCACCTCGCCGAGAGAATCCTGACCTCCAAGGCCGCACTCGAGGGCGAGCGCAAGCAGGTCACCGTCCTCTTCGCGGATCTCAAGGGCTCGATGGAGCTGCTCGCCGACCGCGATCCCGAGGAGGCCGGCAAGATTCTCGATCCCGTCCTGGAGCTGATGATGGAGGCTGTGCACCGCTACGAGGGCACGGTCAACCATGTCATGGGCGACGGCATCATGGCCCTGTTCGGCGCGCCGCTCGCGCACGAGGACCACGCCGTGCGGGCGTGTTATGCGGCCATCAGAATGCAGGACAGCGTGCGGCGCTACTCGGATGAGCTGCGCCGGGAGCAGGGCGTGGAGGTGCAGATTCGCGTCGGCGTCAACTCGGGAGACGTCGTGGTGCGCTCGATCGGCAGCGATCTCCGCATGGATTACACGGCGGTCGGCCAGACGGCGGACCTGGCCGCGCGCATGGAGCAGCTCGCGGCGCCCGGCCGCATCCGGCTTACCGCCGGGACGCTCGGCCTGGCCGAGGGCTTCGTTCAGGTCACCCCGCTCGGCCCGGTGCCGATCAAAGGCCTCGGCGAGCCAGTCGAGGTGTTCGAGTTGGTGGGGGCCAGCGCCGCCCGCACCCGCCTCGAGGCCGCGGCGCGCCGGGGGCTGACGCGCTTCGTCGGTCGGAACGCGGAGCTCGAGCAGCTCCGCGAGGCGCTCGACCGGGCGAGTCTCGGGCACGGCCAGGTGGTCGCCGTGGTCGGGGAGCCGGGCGTGGGCAAGTCGCGTCTGTTCTGGGAGTTCACCCAGTCGCACCGCGTGCACGACTGGCTGATCTTGCAGTCCGCCTCAGTCTCCTACGGCACGGCCAGCGCCTACCTGCCTGTGATCGAGCTGCTCCGCGGCTACTTCGGGATCGAGAGCCGCGACGACCCGCGAAAGGTTCGCGAGAAGGTCACGGGGAAGGTCCTGACCTTGGCGCCGGCGCTCGGGCCCGCCGCCCCCGCCCTCCTGGCACTCCTCGACGTGGCGGTGGACGAGGCGTCCTGGCAAGCCCTCGATCCGCTCCAGCGACGCCAGCAGACGCTCGACGCGGTCACGCGCCTGCTGCTGCGCGAGAGCGAGGTCCAGCCTCTGGTGGTGGTCTTCGAGGATCTGCACTGGATCGACGGCGAGACCCAGACCTTGCTCGGCAGCCTCGTCGAAAGACTGCCCGCAGCGCGCCTGATGCTCCTCGTCAACTACCGCCCCGAGTACCGGCACGCCTGGGGCGGCAAGACCTACTACCGTGAGCTCCGCATCGATCCCCTGCCGCCCGAGAGCGCCGACGAGTTGCTCGATGCCCTGCTCGGTCCTGACGCGGCGCTCGGCCCGCTCAAGCGGCTCCTGGTCCAGTGGACGGAGGCGAATCCTCTCTTCCTCGAGGAAAGTGTGCGGGCCCTGGACGAGATGGCGACTCTCGCCGGCGAGCGCGGCGCCTACCGGCTCACCAGGCCCGTCGAACAGCTAAAAATCCCCGCCACCGTGCAGGCCATCCTGGCCGCGCGGATCGATCGGCTGGCAGCGGAGGACAAGCATCTCCTGCAGACCGCCTCGGTCATCGGCAAGGATGTGCCGTTTGCGCTGCTCCAGGCCGTGTCTGATCAGGAGGAGGAAGAGTTGCGACACGGCCTCACCCACCTGCAGGCGACGGAATTCCTCTACGAAGCGAGTTTGTTTCCCGACCTCGAGTACACCTTCAAGCACGCGCTCACCCATGAGGTCGCCTACGGCAGCCTGCTTCAGAGTCGTCGGAGTGCCCTCCACGCGCGGGTCCAGGACGCCATCGAGCGGCTGTACCGCGACCGTCTTGTCGCGCACCTCGATGCGCTCGCGCATCATGCTCTCCGTGGAGGCCGTTGGGATTCGGCGGTCGCCTACCTTCGCCGGGTGGGGGCCAAGGCGCTCTCGCGCTCCGCGCACCGCGAGGCCGCAGCGGCCTTCGAGCAAGCGATGGCCGCCCTCCAACACCTCCCAGACAGTCGCGACACGGTCGAGCAGGCGATCGATCTCCGCTTCGAGCTTCGCCAGGCGCTCCAGACGCTCGGCGAGCACCAGCGTGTGCTCGACTACCTTCAAGAAGCCGAGCTGATCGCCGCGAGGAGCGATGATCGGCGTCGGCTCGGCTGGGTCAGCGTGTATCTGACGCAGTACTTCGGGTGGAATGGCGAGATGGAACGGGCTGCCGAGGCCGGGCAGCGTGCCCTCGCGATCGGGTCAGACCTCGAGGATTTCGGCCTCCAGATCGTCGCGAACTTCTTCCTGGCGCAGGCCAGCTTCACCTTTGGGGACTTTCGTGGGGCGAAGGATCACTGCCGCAGGAATATCGCTGCTCTCACGGGCGATTTCCTCCGCGAGCGCTTCGGCCTCACGGGTCTTCCGTCGGTGCTCTCCTTCGCCTACCTCGCGCGGTGCAGCGCCGAGCTCGGAGAGTTCGCCGAGGGCATCATGGGCGCTGGCGAGGCTATCAGGATTGCCGAGAACGTGGGGCAGCCCTACTCCCTCACCGTCGCGTGCACGGAGATGGCCCGACTCAGTCTCATCAGGGGCGATTTCGACAGGGCCGCCCCCCTGGCGGAGCGCGCATTCGAACTCTGCGAGACCGCGAATCTGCCTTTCCTCTCCCCCCACGCCGCGGCGGTCATGGGCTCCACCTACATTCGAAGGGGCCGGATCGCGGAGGCTCTCTCCTTGCTAAAGCGCGCGGCGGAGCAGACCGCCGCTCCGCGGCCGTGGATCTTCATTCGCGAGACTCCTCTCGGCGAGGCCTACCTCATCGCCGGGCAGGTGGAGGAAGCGCATGCCGTCGCGCACCGGGCCCTCGCCGTCGCCCGGGAATACCGCATTCCCGGACAGGAAGCGTGGGTCCTCCGGCTGCTCGGTGAGATTGCCTTGCGTCGGGCACCTGCCGAGGCCGACGATGCCCGAGCCCCTTACCAAGAGGCGCTCGCCATCGCCGACCAACGTGGCATGCGACCCCTGGCCGCCCACTGCCACTTGGGCCTCGGCAAGCTCTATCGGCGTACGGGCCAGCGCGAGCGGGCCCAGGAGCACCTCACCACCGCGACGGCGATGTACCGCGAGATGGAGATGCCGTTCTGGCTGGAGCAGGCCGAGGCGGAGTTGAGAGATCAGGCCACGCGGTGAGCACGCTCTCGCCAGGAGGGTGACGCGGCGAGCACTCGCGTGGCGGCCCAGACACGTTAACCGGCAGGGCTGTACAAGGACCGCAGCGAATTTCGCTTCACGGGAAGGCTGGAGCCGGTCGTCTCCACCTTTGAACTAGGCAGGGCCGAGCGACCGCCGCCGGCCACGTCTGGCGCCCGACCCGTCCCTGCACGAGCTGGGTCGCCAGACCTCAGGCCTGGTCACTAGAAAGCGGCTCAGCCTCGCTCACCCATGCCGCGAGAAGGGTCTGGCCGACCGCGAGAACCACCGGGCCCACGAAAATTCCCACGAGGCCGAATGCGAAGAGACCGCCGATCACGCCAGCGAAGATGAGCACCAGCGGGAGGTCGACGCCTCGTCTGATCAGAATGGGACGGAGGAGGTTGTCGAGAGGGGTCACCACCACCGTCCATCCGAGCAGGACGGTGCCCCAGCCCGAGTCGCCTCTCCAGAAGAGCCAAATCACGGCGGGAAGCAACACCGGCAGCGGGCCGAGCTGGGCAATGGAAAGGAGGAACATGACTGAAGTGAGGATCGCCGCGAAGGGAACGCCGACCACCCCGAGACCGAGGCCGCCCAGGATGGCCTGAATCAGGGCGGTCAGGACGACACCGAGGGCTACGCTGCGGATGGCCTGGGTGGCCAGCCGCGCCGAGCGCTCCCCATGCTCCCCGGCCAGCCGCCGGGCGAAGCGCAGCACGGCCCGCGCCGCGACCTCGCCGCGCGCGTACATGAGCGCCGCGATGATCGTCGTGAGCAGGAATTCGATGGTCATCCTGCCGAAGCTGCCGATTTGGCCGACGAACCCCAGGACCATCACCCGCGCGTATGGCGCCAGGCGCGTGGCGAGGTCCTCGGCGCTCGCCGCCGCGACCTGCTCCCATGCGCGGGCCAGCCTCGCCCCGACGAGGGGCAACCGGTGCACCGCCTCTGGCAGGGGAGGCAGCTTCAAAACCGCGAGCGCTTCGGCCCAGCCGGCGATCCGCTCCGCGTTGTCCAGGACGGTGTTGATGGCCAGAGCGAACGGCACGACGTACACGAGCAGGAGCACGATGATCATCGCCGAGACCGCGAGCGCACGGCGTCCCCCGAGCCGAGCCTGGATTCGCAGCATCAGCGGCCAACTCGCCACCACGATCATTGTGGCCCAGATGGCCGCGGCAAGAAACGGGCGCAGGATCCAGAACGAGGCAGCGATCAGGCCCACGATGAACAGCACCACCAGCGTGGTTCGGGTAAGCTCACGCGGAGCGCCGGGCACACTCGTCATGCGTTCTGACGGAGGAGTCATGAGAGCCTCTGGGGCGTCGCAGCCCGTTGCCGAGCTCCGGATCGCGCTATTCAATCCCACAGCCTCGCCCATCTCGCGGGGGCGGTCACCTCGGACTCTGGGGGCTTCCCTGGTCTCGAGCGCTTTGGACGTTCAGCTCCGCGTGTACCCGCTGTGTTCAGCACCGCAGGTGACCCGAAAGGGCCACGTCGATGTCCGTCATCAACCCGTGCTGGAGTTGCGCTGAATGCCAAACAGGATTCCACCGGCTCCGGACGCAAAATACCTCATGACCTGGGTCGCCGCGAATGCCGATACCGCGCCGAATGCCCCGTGATCCTTGAAGATCAGGCTATGATCCGCGAGGCCGAGATCCTGGCCTTGGCAGGTCACGCTGCCTGTGACGTGCTGGCCGATCGGAACCGAAGCCCGGGCGGAGACATGCTCAACAACGAGAACGCGGCCGGCGGGCACTCCGATTTGGATAACGGCAACGGGATCTGCCGTGCTGTCTCTCGTGACCGTCTGCTGGAAGGGCTCGGCCTCCGTGTCCACCTTCGGTGGCGCGGCGAGAGCCCTCTCGATCGGCGAAGCAAGCATGGCTAGGCTCGCGAGGACGACAAACAAGAGTGACGAGCGAGGCAAACGATTCTGGTCATGGACCCTTCCTTCCAGCGATGTGCGTCATTCCGTTGGACGGGCTTCGACCGTAGGCAACACTTGCCGGTGGCCCCGGCGGGCGCGAGAAGGGCCGCGGCAGGCTCTCGACATGAATCGGCAGGACTCTAGCACCGCCGGCATCGGCCGTCCAGCGGGAGCATTGCGGCAATGGCCTGGAAAGGCGGGCGGTTCGGTTTGCGGCGTTCGGTACGTTGAGACCGCCCGGAGGCGAGTGAGTCGTGGCAGAGTCTAGCGCGCTGGCCCTCTGCACGCAGCGAATGCGCCCCCCGCGGCGCCTCGCGATGAGGAGCATGTTCGCCGCTCTGATCCTCGCTATCACCGTTCTCGCCGGCCCTCCGGTCTCAGACGAAGTAAGCGGAAATTAACCACGTGGGGGAGGAAGAATGGATCGCCGAAGCTTCGGGGCACTCATGGTGGCAACACTTGCGGGCATGACGGCCATACGGCCTGCGTCGGCCAAGAGCCCGGCGCGCAACCTGGAGACGCGGCTTCAGCAGTTCAAAGCGTTTCCGGGAACAACGAGTTTCCGCATCGATATCGGCCGTAACGAGGTGGCATCCGACTCGGCAGCCGCTCAGCTCTTCGTCGCCAGCGCAATCAAGACTTTCATCGTTTGTCAGTATCTCCGCGACGTCGAGGCAGGCCGTCTTTCCGAGGATGAACAGCTACCCGTGAATGACAGCGTTCGTAGTAGCGATAGCGCTGTCCTCCTGAGCCTGACGGGCACGACCCCGGCCCGCTCGATCTTAGAGGCGCTGATCACCCACAGCGACGACACGGCAACCGACATCGCCCTGCTACATGTTGGTCCAAATCGGGTGCGGTCCTTCATCGCCGCAGCGAGACTGCGTGCCACGCTGATTCCTGATTCAACACGACGTTTCTTCTCCCACAATGTTGGCGCGCCACTGGGCGTGGATATCGGCTGGTTCGGCGTGCAGCAAGTGTTGGCGTCAGGCCACTCTCTCGGTCCACCAAGACCACCGCTCAATGATCAGGTGACCTTGGCCAGCAGCGCCAACGATCTCGTGTCGTACTACAAGCGTGCACTTGCCGGCAGGTTTTTCACCAAGCCGGCAACGCTCGCGGAATTCAAGCGCATCCACTTGACCAACATGTTTTTCCCCGATGATACGGTGGGGTACGCCAAGGGCGGCAGCGGTGATTGGCTCGCTGACTCCCCTACCGTGGCTGACTTCCACGCCCTTTCGTATGCGGGGCAAATGGTTGTCAAGGCGACGCCGGTCACGTTCTGCTTTGTCGCAAACTGGATGAGTGTGGACCCGAACAGTACCAGCAGTGACCTCACGCCTGCTTTTGCTGATGTGATCAACGGGTGTCTGGTGGCCATCAAGCAGCAGCTGCTCGCGTGACCCGGCCAGCGGCCCGCCCCGACCGAAGTCTTAATCGACGAATCCCGGGCTGTCCACCCGTCCCTAGCGGAGCATCCTTTGCCCTGCGCATCGCGATTCAGTGGATAAGTTGACCACTTGTGTTGCTCGGAACCGGGCCCGGCAACGACTCCGACGGCTGGACACGGCAGGTGCAGCCGGCGTAGCTTAGCCTACCGCGTGAACGGGCAGCCAGATGATGGCGGCGTGGTAGGAGCCGACGGGCTTTGCACGCGCTACGCGCGCCTTCACCGAAACGGAGCTGGGCGGCCACGGCCCGGCGAGGGCGCATAGCGTGATGTCTTCATGGCTCATCGACGTCGTGATCGCCGGTGGAGGGATAGCCGGCGTGTCGGTGGCGGCCGCCCTTCGTGAGGTCGGCTTCGAGGTCCTCGTGGTCGAGCCCGGGCTAGACAATACCAAGCGCCTCGCTGGGGAGCTGTTTCATCCGCCGGGGGTGACGGACCTGGCCGGACTAGGGTTGCTCGATCGCCTCGAAGCGACGGACGCAGCGCCTGTCCATGGCTTCGCGGTGCTTCCCGACGCCGCCTCGGAGGCCTACCTCCTGCCCTACGGCGAGATCCCCGGGCTGCGGCGGCAGGGATTCGCGATGGAGCACGGAAACCTGACAGCCGCCTTGCTGGCAGCCGCCGAGCGGCTGTCGCACGTCACCGTCTGGCGCCGCGCCCGCGTCACCGGGGTGGACCTCGACCACGCCGACTTCGCCACGGTCACGGTCGCGCGGGACGGGCTCGAGGCACAGCTCCGTGCACGCCTCCTCGTCGCCGCCGACGGCGCGATGTCCGCCGTGCGCCGGATGGCCGGGATCGGTCTCGCAAAAACCCGCATCTCGCGCATGATCGGCTATCTGGTTCCCGGGGTCCGGCTCCCGTATCCTGGCTTCGGCAACGTCTGTCTCGGCGGTCCCGCACCCGTGCTTGCCTACGGGCTCGGCGGCGACACCACTCGAGTGATGTTCGACGTCCCCCGCAACCCGCTCGGGGTCGAGGCCCCGCTCCGCGACGCGGCGTACTGCGATGCTCTGCCCGAGCCGTTCCGGCGGCAGGTCCGGGGCACAATGAGCGTCCAGACCCCTCTGGTGTCTACGAACTACTCGATCCTGCCCGAGACTGTCTTTCGAGGTCGGCTCGCGCTCGTCGGCGATGCGGCCGGCTGCTGCCACCCGCTCACCGCGACCGGTCTCAGCGTGTGCACCCGGGACGCCATCAGGCTCTGTGCGACGCTGCGGCACGCCGGTGGCGACGTCGAGGCCGCCACACGTCACTACGCTCGCCTGCGAGCCGGCCCCGAGCGCACGCGCATCGCCCTCGCCGAGGCCCTCTACCGTGCCTTCGCCGAGAACACGCCAGAGATGCGCCTCCTCCGGCAAGGCATTCTGCGGTTCTGGAAGGGCAGCCGGCGGGGCCGCGCGGCCTCGATGGCCCTGCTCTCGACGCACGAGGGGCGGATGTCGATGATGGCGCTGCAGTACGTCCGCGCTGTGGGCTATGCCCTGATCGGGCTGGCCCGTCGCTCTGGCGACAGCGGCGGGTCGTCGGTGGCCTCGCGCCGCGCGGCGGTGATCGGGCTGACCCGCGCAAGCCTCGGGTTGTTGTGCAGGGTGGCCCGGAGCAGCTGATCTCGCCTTCCCAGTCCGCGCCAGCTCACGGGTCCTGGCCCGCTGGGTCGCCCTCTTGCGAGGGCACACCCGATTCGGTGAAACGCCGGGCCATCGCACAGGCCAAGTGCTCCTCGCATTTGCGGATGGTGAGTTGATGAAACAGCCCGCCGGCCGAGTTGAGGTCGGGGACGGGCTGGTCCCAGTGGGGCTCATAGACCCGCTGCTCGGCCTCGACGGCGAAACCGTCCTGGCGCAGGAGCGGCTCGATCAGAAGGCGGTTCGAGATCCGGAGGACGACCGTCATCAGAACCTGCGGGATGCGCAGAGGTAGTAGCGGGATGTTGAGCGACTCGAGTAGAAGAAGTAGAAGAGGAAGAAGACCCGGGTGGTGCACTCGTCGACCGGCAGGACGAAACACCAGTGCTTGATCTTGCCGTCGGTGTCGGACCACTGGTACGGATACTCGTAGCAGAGGTCAATGGCATTCGTGTCGATCCGCCGTCGGTCCACGAAGAGCTTCGAGAGGCAGCCCCTCTCGCACCGGGTCAGCCGGGCGTCCGTGAAAGGCTGGTACGTGCGGTGGAGCGAGGCGTGCGTGAAGTCGCTGACGTTATCGATGATTCTGCGGCAGCGGCGGGCCGCAGGGCGCTCCGGACGACCTCGTGCAGAACCTCCGGCTCGAAGATGTACCCCATGGGCCCTGGACGCGCGTCCTGCGTGCGAATGGTGCGGCGAGGATTACGGCGCCGCCGTCCCGGCGAGCGCGACCTCCGCGGCGGGCGGCGCCGAGTAGAACTGGCGCGCCCAGCGCCGGTACTTCATCACGGGGCCGTCGCCCTCGACCAGGATCGGGTCCGGGCGATGGATCCTGTGCTCGAAGATCGGCACGTCCTGGTCGATCGTCCTCCGGCCCTCGCGGAGGGCCTTGCGGCCGAGCGCCCACGTCACCAGGGGGTTGACGACGCGCCGCAGGCTGAGCAGGGAGTCGACTTCCACCTCGTGCCCGTCCACGGGCGTGAACGTGAACAGGAAGAGATAGGCCAGATCGAGCCCGGCCTCCACCCGGGCGCGGTTGACGGCGACCCCGAGCCCGTAGTAGGTGACCTCCAGCGGCCCCGTCACGCGCGCGCCGAGCCAGCGCGCCACGGGGAACAGCCGGTACCGGTGCGCCATGCGATGGACGAGAACCGGGCCGTCCGTCTCCAGCGCCTCGCTCGTGATGGCCTCCGTCTGGTTGCCATGCACGAGGGGCATGTGCGCGGTGTCGATGCCGTTCTCGGCCACGTCCTGGATGTGGGCGCGGATGCGCCAGCGCGGCCCGGACTGCAGAGGCGTCCAGGCGGGGTTCTCGAGCTCCGGGAACGCCGGAAGCTGCCACGCCGGCGGCTCGCCCCGCGCGTGGTGATGGACCATGACGAGGCCGTTGACCTCCCGCACCGGCCAGGCGCCGATCCGTGCGCACGCCGGGATGGCGCGCGCGTAGGGGATCTGCCGGCAGGCCCCGTCGCTCCCGATCAGCCAGCCGTGGAAGGGGCAGCGCAGGGCGTCGCCCTCGACCGTGCCCCCGTGTCCGAGGTGGGCCCCCAGGTGCGGGCAGTGCGCGTCGAGCACGCGCACCTGGCCGTCCTCGCCGCGGAAGAGGACGAGGTCGCGCCCGAAGTAGTGGATGGGCCGCACCGCGCGAAGCGGCACCTCTCCCGAGCGGGCCACGCGGAACCACCCGTCAGGAAAGGGTGAGGGTAGCGGGCGGGGGCCGTTGCGGGACGGCACCGTCATCGCGGCTTGTGGGCGAGGACGTAGAACATCGGCGTGAAGATGCCGGTCTGGCCGCCCCGCACCAGAGCGTCGGCGGCGCGGTTCAGGAAGGTGCTGACCGCCGCCGACCCGCGGGGCGCGATGCGCACGGCCTCCAGCGCCCGCAGCGCGAGGTTCGTGGCGGCGCGGCCGGCCCGCGTGCGCCGGAAGCCGGCCAGCGACCAGCGGCCGGCGAGGGGCTCGTACCACGGCGTCTCCGGGTCGCATTCCGGCGCCAGGTCGCGGTGCTCCAGCACCTCGAGCCCGGCCCGATCGAGGGCGTCGAGCACCACGTCGAAGGGCACCAGGTCGGGCAGCGCGTCGCCGGTCTCAATGTCCGCCTTGATCGCGCGGTGCTCGGGATCGCCGGGGTCGTAGCGCGGGGTGACGCACCACTCGTAGGTACCGAAGATCGCGCCTGGCTTCATCACCCGCGCCAGGCTCGCGAACAGCCGGGCCCGCTCGGGCGCGTGGCAGGTCGCCTCGATGGCGTAGACGGCGTCGTAGGGGCCGTCGTCGGGGGGGATCTCCATGAAGTCGCCGTGCCGGAACGCGCACAGGTGATCGAGCCCGGCCGCCCGTGTCTGCTCGAGGCCGCGCCGGATCTGGTAGGCGCTGGCGGTGATGCCGACGATCTGGGCCCCGGAAAAGCGCGCGATCGCCCGCATGGGCCCGCCCACGCCGCACCCGACGTCCAGCACGCGCATGCCGGGGCGCAGGCCCAGCCGGAGGGCCAGGAAGAACTCGTGGCGGGCGAGCGACGCGGCGAGCGACTCGCCCCGGTGGCGAGGGGCGAAGTGGAACGACTGTCCCCAGCCGAACTCGTAGAAGTCCGTCACCAGGTCGTAGAAGTCGCCGACCATGCGCGCGTAGTGCCGCTTGCGCGCATCGACGCCACCGGTGGCGGCATCGTGCAGGGCGAGGTAGCGTGCGGCGGTGGGCGCGACGTCACGCCGCGGCAAGGAGGTCTGCGCGAGGTCCGTCAGTCCCGGGTCGTCGGGCATGTGTGCTCCGGGCGCCGAGCGGATGCTAGACTACCAGATGCGCGGATCTCCAGGTCGTCGATTATCCCAGAGCGCGATGAGGCCAGGGACCCCACGCGAGACCACGGCGTCCGCGCTCGAGGACGTCGAGCCCCGGGCAGCCCGCGCGGGACGCCCCCGGGCCCCCGGGGGCGCGCCGGAGAGGGTCCCCGCCAGGGAATTCGGCGGCGCCTGGGGCGCGGTGGCGGCGCTCCTCCTGCTCCCGGCCCTTGTCTACTACCTCTGGATCGCGGTCGAGTTCCACGGCGGCGCGCTGCCGCGTCCTCCTTCGCTGGCCCCTCATGCAATCGCCGAGTTCCTCGGCTCGCTGGCCGGTCGCGTGCTCACCCATGCGTGGCCCACGAAAACGGCGCTCGCCATCTACGGGGGCTGGCTCGCGTGGCAAGCGCTCCTGGCGCTCGTGGGCCCGGGACCTACCGGGCAGGGGGCCCTCTTGCCGGACGGTCGCTCGCGACTCACCTACCGGTACAATGGCCTGTTCGCCTGGTACGCCACCCTGGCCGCCGCGGCCGTCCTGCACGTGACCGGGCTCTTTCCGATCACGCGGCTGTACGCCCACTTCGGACCGCTGCTCACGGTGGCGACGCTGGTGGCCACCGCGCTCGCCGCGGCCTGCCACGTGGGAGCCCGGTGGTCGGGCCGGGCGGAGCGGCGGAGCGGGAACCTCGTCCAGGACTTTTTCATGGGCGCGGTGCTCAATCCCCGCCAGGGGCCCTTCGACATCAAGTTTTTCGTCGAGCTGCGGCCCGGGATCATGCTGTGGTTCCTATTCACCGTGTCCATGCTGGTCCGGCAGTACGAGACCCGCGGCGGGGTGACGACCTCCATGGCGTTGCTCGCCTTCTACTACCTCTGCTACGTCAATGCCTGCTACAAGGGCGAGGAATGCGTCCCCATGAGCATGGACATCGCCCGCGAGAACTTCGGCTGGATGCTGGCCTGGGGCAACCTGGTGTGGGTCCCGTTCGTCTACTGCCTGCCGGCCTACTACGTCCTTCAGGCCGGCGTGGATATTCCTCTCGGCTGGGCCGCGGCCCTGCTGGCCCTCCACCTCTTGGCCTATTGGGTGTTCGACACCGCGAACAGCCAGAAGGACTACTTCCGCAACGCCGGCCGGCGCCTGCGCCGCGCGCCCCCGCGCCTGCCCTGGGGACGGCTGCGCGCGCCGCAGACGCTGCCGACCGCGCGCGGCACCGCGCTCCTGGTCGGCGGCTGGTGGGGCCTAGCCCGCCACGTCAACTACACCGGGGACATCGCGATGGCGTGGACCTGGGCCCTCGCGTGCGGGTTCGGCTCGCTCGTGCCCTACATCTACCCGGTGTCGCTGACGGCGCTGCTCGTCCACCGCGAACGCCGCGACGACCGCGACTGCCGGGAGAAGTACGGGGCCGACTGGGACACATACTGCCGCCGTGTCCCATACCGCTTCGTGCCTGGCGTGTACTGACACTCGCCCGCGGGGACCATCACTTGGCGCTCTGGCCCGCGTCGCGGGTGGACGGGCGGTGGCGGCCCTTGAGATAGAGCAGCAGGCAGAACACCAGGCTGAAGACGTTGAGCGCGCCGATGATGGCGCCGAAGTGATCGGCGACGATGGTGCGGGGAAGATCTCGAGCCCGAAGCTCGCGCCGCCGAAGAGGGCGAGCGTCACCGCGAGGGCGGCCGGGCCGTTCGCCGTGTACGCGGGCACGTGGCCCGTCGTCGTGACGGGCCCGTGGAACGGCGGGCCGGGCACGAGGCGCAGGAGCGCGAGCTGCGATGCGGCGAAGATCCCGATGACCGCCACGCCGTGGGCGACCCGAAGAACACCGGCGTGAACACGCGGGAGACCGTGCCCCCGAGACCCTCGCGCGCGACCAGCTGGCCGAGGGCGGCTATTGATCCGCCGAGCGCCGTGTGCGTGTACCAGACGAGGATCGCCGTCGGGGGACAGAGGAGCATGAGCGTGGCGGGGATGAGAGTCATGCGCAGCCAGCGAGGGCCGACGCCATCACGGTCGCCCGGGGTTTCCCCTGCCCGTCGCGACGCTCGGGCCTGGGGCCGGCCCCCTCAGGGAGCCCACCCTGCCGGCTGGTCCTCGCCCGCCGGCGCCCCCGATTCGGTGGAGGGCGGGGCGGGCGCGCCCGCCAGGTGCTCCTTCCACTTGCGAATGGTCAGTTGCTGGAACATCCCCACGGCCGGGTTGAGGTCGGGGATGGGCTGGTCCCAGTGGGTCTCATAGGCCCGCTGCTCGGCCTCGACGGCGAAACCGTCCTGGCGCAGGAGCGGCTCGATCAGAAGGCGGTTCGAGATCCGGAGGACGACCGTCATCAGGACCCGCGGGATGCGCAGAGGCAGCAGCGGGATGTTGAGCGACTCGAAATAGAAGAGGAAGAAGACCCGGGTGGTGCACTCGTCGACCGGCAGAACGAAACACCAGTGCTTGATCTTGCCGTCGGTGTCGGACCACTGGTACGGATACTCGTAGCAGAGGTCAATGGCATTCGTGTCGATCCGTCGTCGGTCCACGAAGAGCTTGGAGATGCGCCCCATCCCGATGCGGGTCTTATAGCTCACGAACACGCGATCGCCGTGGGTCTCGCACCGGGTCAGCCGGGCGTCCGTGAAGGGCTGGTACTTGCGGTGGAGCCAGGCATGCGTGAAGTCGCTGACGTTGTCTATGATCATCGAGTGGTGGGCCCGCCAGGTGAAGTCGAGGGGAACGCACGCCCAGCGATCGGGCCCCTCGAGCTCCGGGATATCGGGGATCGCCCGCGCGGTCGCGCGCGCCGGATCGCCGGGGAAGAGCCAGATCAGGCCGTAGCGCACGCGGACCGGATATGCGCGGATCCGGATCGACGGCATGGGCCGCCCGAAGAGGTCGTGGGCGATCCCCACCAGCTGGCCCTCCTCGCCGTACGACCAGCCATGGTACGCGCAGGTCAAGGTACAGCCCGTCACCTCACCGAGGGAGAGCTTGAGCTGGCGGTGGCCGCAGCGGTTCTCCACCGCGCGCAGCACGTTGTCGCACCCCCGGTAGAGCGCGATCGAGGTGTTCCAGAACGTCACCTCGACCACCTGGCCCGGCTTCACCGCGCGGTCGTATTCCACGGCATACCAATAGTCCGGGCTCAAGCCGGCCGCGCGGATCTTCTCCCGACGGTTGCGGGCGTCCTCGTAGCGGGGCGGCCCGGTCGTCACCGCCGCCCCCCGCTCGCGACGATCACGGCCCCCGGCACCCGCCGGGCGCCGCTTTCGCCGGGAGCGGACCGGCGTCGCGACGAACTTCGTGACGGGCATGGTGCCCCTACAATGCGCCATCGGGTCGAGGAAGATCAAGCCCGCGTCGCCTGCAGGGGGATTGCGAAGCCCGGCGTTGCCGTGCGATTGTCACCGCCGCGAGAAGCTACAATGGATGCCGCGCGGAAGCCGGGCGCTTTCTCGTTCTGCGGGTCGGTGCTGTTACTCGCCGGGTTGCCCCCGCTCGTCTACTACGTCTGGATCTGTCTCGCCTACAACAGCGGCGCCCTCATCGTCCCGCGCTCCGCCGACGAGTGGCTGTCGCTCCCGCGCTGGGTCCCGGCGCCGACGCCGACTGCCGTCCTCATCTGGGTCGGCTGGCTGGCCTTCCAGGCTCTGCTCCAGCTCTGCGCCCCTGGGAAGGTCGCCGTGGGCACCCCGCTCCCCGACGGGACGCACCTTCGGTACCGGATGAACGGCTGGTTCACGTGGTGGTTCACCTGGGCGTGCCTGGTCAGCGGGGTGTGGGCCGGCTGGGTGCGGCCGACGATCCTCGCCGACCAGCTCGGCCCGCTGCTGACGGTGGGGAATCTCGTCGCCTTCAGCCTCAGCCTCTATCTCTATTGGCACGGCCGCCGCCGCTCGCCGGGGGAGCAGACCTCGGGGAATGTTCTCTACGACTACTTCATCGGCACGTCCCTGAATCCCCGCCACGGCCCCTTCGACTTCAAGTTCTTCTGCGAAAGCCGACCGGGCCTGATCGGCTGGGTGGCGATCAACCTGTCGCTGGCGGCCAAGCAGTATGAGCTGCACGGCACCATCAGCACGCCGATGATCCTGGTGAACGCCTTCCAGTTCCTGTACGTCGCCGACTACTTTTTCCACGAGGAGGCGATCCTCAACACCTGGGATATCAAGCACGAGAAGTTCGGCTGGATGCTCTGCTGGGGCGACCTCGTGTGGGTGCCGTTCACCTATACCATCCAGGCGCAGTACCTGGTGAGCCATCCGCACGAGCTGCCGCTGTGGGCGACCGCCGGCATCGTGACGCTCCACATGGCCGGCTACAGCCTCTTCCGTGCGGCGAACGTCCAGAAGCACCGGTTCCGGCGGGACCCACAGGCGGCGGTATGGGGGAAGCCGCCCGAATACATCCGCACGGCCCAGGGCGGCCTTCTGCTCGTGTCCGGCTGGTGGGGGATCGCCCGGCATCTCAACTATCTGGGCGACCTCATGATGGGGCTCGCCTGGTGCCTGCCGTGCGGGCTCGCGCACCCGCTCCCGTACTTCTACATCGCCTACTTCGTGATTCTCCTGGTCCACCGAGAGCGGCGTGATTACGCCATGTGCCTGGCGAAGTACGGCAAGGACTGGGAGACCTATTGCCGGCGGGTCCCCTGGCGCATCATTCCCGGCGTGTACTGAGGAACGGAGGCGATCTTCTTGCTTCCCGCGTTGTTGGTGGGGTTTCGCCCGGAGGGATGGAACGCGCAAAGCCCGAGCTGGGGGACAAAAACTTCCCGCTTGACGGCGGCTCGGCCCCTACTATACGAGAGACGCGGTAAGCGGGGAGGCTGTGGATAGGGGTTATCTGCGCTGTCGCTGGCTCACCCTGAGGCGTTTCGATTCTCCGACATGCCCTGACCGGCGCCGGCACCACCTGGAGGCGACATGCCAGTTCTCGTGACCGGAGGCAGCGGGCATCTTGGCGCCAACCTGGTCCGCCGCCTTCTCGCCGAGGGCCAGGCGGTTCGCGTGCTCGCTCATCGCGACAGCAACAACGAGGCCCTGCGCGGCCTCGATGTCGAGTGGGCGTGGGGCGACCTCCGTGACCGCGCCGCGGTGGAGGCGGCCGTGCGCGGTGCCGAGCGCATCTATCACACCGCCGCGAAGGTGTCGAGCGCCGAGACCCATCAGCAGGAGATCTACGAGTGCAACGTGCTCGGCACCCGCCACGTCCTGGTTGCCGCGCTCACGCACGGCGTCCGGCGCGTGGTGGTGACGGGATCGTTCAGCGCCGTCGGCCATCTCCCCGATCGGCCCTCCGACGAGAGCGTTCCCGTGAATCCGTTCGTCGCGCTGCTGCCCTACCAGCGCTCGAAGGTCGCCGTCGAGCACGAGTGCCTCAAGGCGGTCGCGGACGGACTCGACGTGGTGATCGCAACCTCCTGCGCCATTCTCGGCCCCCACGACTACAAGCCCTCGCGAATGGGCCAGCTGCTGCTGGACTTCGCGCGGGGCCGGCTGCGCGCGTACATCCCGGGGGGATTCGAGTTCGTGGCGGCTCGGGACATCGTCCAGGGACACCGGCTGGTTATGGACAAGGGCGCCACCGGACAGAAGTACATCTTCTCCTCCGGCTTTCGCACCGTCGACGAGCTGATGATGATCTACGAGGAGGTCACGGGCCGCCGACGACCGCGCCTGCGCCTGCCCCCGCCGCTCATGGCCGGCATCGCCCGAGTGGTCGATGCCGTGGTGACCCGCATCGCCCCCCACGTCGAGCCCCGCTTCACGTCCGGGGCAGTGCGCATCCTCCGGATGGGCCGGCGGGCCGACATCAGCAAGGCCCGGACGCAGCTCGGCTTCGAGCCGACCTCGATCGAGGACGCCGTCCGCGAGGCGTATGACGACTTCGTCCGCCGGGGTCTCCTGCGCAGGCGGGGGGACGGCTGACGGTGGCCGCCCCTCCTCGTC
The DNA here is from genome assembly GCA_046726415.1 of Candidatus Methylomirabilota bacterium. Taxonomy (GTDB): domain Bacteria; phylum Methylomirabilota; class Methylomirabilia; order Rokubacteriales; family CSP1-6; genus CAVWFS01. The sequence goes on along the minus strand of JBKPAK010000333.1, from coordinate 688 downwards.
CGCCGCAACTCCCCGGCGGGTTGCCCTGGCTCGGTCACGCGCTGGCGCTGCGCCGCGACCCCGTGGGACTTCTCCGGCGCGGCCGCGCGCGGTTCGGCGAGATCTTCGGCTTCCGCCTGGCCGGGCGGGACGTCACGGCGTTCGTGGGCCCGGGCGCCCAGGCCGCTTTTTTCGCGGCGGACGAGAGCCAGCTCAGCCCCCGTGAGGTTTACCAGTTCACGGTTCCGGTCTTCGGGCCCGGCGTGGTCTACGACGTGCGGCCGGAGATCCTCGACGAGCAGATGGGCCTCCTCGTCCCCGCGTTGCGCGACGAGCGGCTGCGCGCTTACGCGCGCGTGATGCGCGCGGAGGTCGAGGCCTACGTGGAGGCGTGGGGCGAAGAGGGTGAGGTCGATCTTCTGGTCGCCCTCAATGAGCTCACGGTCTTCATCGCCAGCCATTGTCTCATCGGCGAGGAATTCCGCCGGCGACTGTCGAAGGAGTTCGCCGACCTCTATCGCGACCTCGAGGGAGGCATCACCCTGCTCGCCTTCGTCAACCCCTACCAGCCGCTCCCCGCGTTCCGGCGGCGCGACCGCGCGCGGGCCCGCGTCACCGAGATGATCTCGGGTGTGATCGCGGAGCGCCGCGCCCGCGGGCTGGTGGGTGAGGATTTCTTGCAGACGCTCATGGAGGCGCGCTATGCCGA